>JBGTGB010000272.1:0-4369 GCA_041746975.1 Haliea sp.
GACTGTCAAGCTGCAGGCCGCGCACCTGCGCCTGCGGCCAGGCGGCGGCGCAGCTGCCCAGCAGATCCGGCAGCGCCATGCTGCGCGTGCTGGCACAGGCTGCCGCTGTCATCCTGATATCCCCGGCTTGGTGCTGGCCAGCGTAGCCACCACTTTCGGCTCGTCGGGTGCAACATTGAGTAGACGCAAGGTCCCTTCCGCGACCCGGGAGAAGACCGGCGCCGCTGCGGCACCGCCACCATAGGCCTCGCCCTGGGGCTCGTTGATCACCACTACGGTGACAAACCGCGGATCCGCAACGGGCGCCACGCCGGCGTAGAAGGCGATGTAAGTGTTGTCCTGGTAGCCGCCCGGCCCGACCTTGCGCACGGTACCGGTCTTGCCGCCTACCTCGTACCCGGCCACCCGCGCCCGCCGCGCGGTACCGTGCTCACCAGTCACCCGCTGCAGTACCGTGAGTACTTCCCGGGCCACATCGGACTGCACCACCCGCTTGCCCGGGAGCAGCGTCTCGGGGGCCGCGAGCAGGGTTACCGGCTGCAGCACACCGTCATTGGTAAACGCGGTGTAGGCGTGGGCCAACTGTAGCGGAGTCGCCGTCATGCCATAGCCAAAAGCCAGGGTGACCTTCTCAATCTCACTCCAGCGGCGCGGATTGGGAAGCCGGCCGGAGCTTTCGCCGGGGAAGCCGGTACCGAGACTCTGGCCGAAACCAAAGCGCCCGAACACTTCCCGGATCGGCTCGTGGCCCAGCTCCTGGGCAATCTTGGTGACGCCGACCTGGCTCGACTTTTCGATGACCCGGGAAACCGTAATTGCGCCATAATTGCGTGGATCCGGCAGGGTTTTCCGACCCACTCGGATACGCCCGGGGGAAGTATCAATGATGGTCTCGGTAGAGAACCGACCACTCTCCAGCGCCGCCACCAGGGTGAAGGTCTTCATCGTCGAGCCGGGCTCGAACATGTCGGTAAGCGCCCGGTTGCGGGTCAGATCGGCGCTGATGCCGCGGAGGCTGTTGGGGTTGTAGACGGGATGATTGACCATCGCCAGCACCTCACCGGTGCGGCTGTCCAGGGTCACGATGCTGCCGGAAGTGGCGCCGGTCGTGGCCATCGCCCGCTGCAATTCCTGGTGATGCAGGTACTGCAGACGCAGGTCGATGCTGAGCTGCAGGTCCTTGCCCGGCTGCGCCGGCTCCAGCACACCGATGTCGCGCACAGCGTCGCCGTGCAGATCCTTGATGTACTGCTTCTTGCCCGGAGTACCGCGCAGCCAGTCATCGTAGGTCAGCTCCAGGCCGGCGATACCGCTACCGTCGACATTGGTGAAGCCGATCAGATGGCCCACCACTTCACCCGCAGGATAGTAGCGCTGGTACTCGCGTTCGCCGCCCACCCCGGGAATTCGCAGGGCCAGGATCTCGCGGGCGGCTGCGGGCATCAGATGACGCTGCAGGTACATGAAACGGCGCCCGGCGAAGCGCTCCAGACGCTCCCGCAACTCCGCCAGCGGCATATCCAGGGCGGCGGCAAGCGGCGCCAGGTCTTCGACCGTGGCGAGCACGACCGGGTCTACCCACAGGGAAATAACCGGTGTGCTGACCGCCAGCGGTTCCCCACGCCGGTCCGAAATCACCCCGCGATAGGCTGGAATCTCGGCATTCCGCACCGCCCGACTATCGCCCTGGTTCTGCAGGAAACTGCGGCCACGGTCGTTGTCCAGCACCTGCAGCGACAGCACCCTTCCCACCAGCAGCGCCAACAGGGCGAGCAGGGCGAGTGCTACCAGATAGAAACGCCAGGGAGCGACAGCTGGCTGACGGCGGCGGCTCACGGCTTCACCAACTTGCGTTCAGTGAGGACCGGGGCCTGCATGTTCAGCTCGCGGGTGGCTACGCGCTCGACCCGATAGTGTGAAGCCCAGGTGCTCTGCTCCAGCAACAGCCGGCCGTAGTCCTCCTGCAGGTGCCACTGGTCCGCCTCCAGCTGCTGCAGCACGCCATAGAGTTTGCGGCACTCATGCGAGCTCTGGACGACAGCCAGGGCGGAGCCCAGGATCAGCGTCAGCAGCGCGGCGATTGCGAGAGGCGACGGCATATCAGTTGATCTTCTCGGCGACGCGCATGATAGCGCTACGTGCCCGCGGGTTGGCGGCAACTTCCGGAGCGCTGGCCCGCACCGCCTTGCCCAGCAGGCGCATGCGCCGGTTGAGGGCGCTATCCCGTAGCGGCACACCGGCGGGGACTGCATCACCACGGGCCATGTCGCGCATATAGCGCTTCACCAGCCGATCCTCGAGGGAGTGGAAGGAGATGACCACCAGGCGGCCGCCGACCTGCAGCAGGGACAAGGCCTGGGCCAGCAACTCAGCCAGATCTTCCAGCTCGCGATTGATATGGATGCGGATCCCCTGGAACGCGCGGGTGGCGGGGTTCTTGTGCTTCTCCCAGCGCGGATTGGCCTCGCTGACTATCTTTGCCAGCCGGCCGGTGGTGGTGATGGGCGCCTCGGCGCGCGCTTCGACAATGGCACCGGCGATACGCTTGGCAAAGCGCTCCTCGCCATATTCCTTCAACACGGCGGCAATCTCACCGGCCGGCGCCCGCGCCAGCCACTCAGCGGCAGTCTCGCCGCAGCTGGTGTCCATGCGCATGTCCAGAGGGCCATCGTGGAGGAAACTGAAGCCACGTCCGCTGTCGTCCAGCTGCGGGCTGGACACACCCAGGTCAAGCAGGATGCCATCGACGGCGCCGATCCCCATACGCTGCAACTGCTCGGGCAGAAGGGCAAAAGAGCCGTGAAAAAAGGTGAAGCGGGGATCCACGGCAGCCAACTCTGCTGCCGCCGCGGCGGCCTCGGGATCCTTGTCGACCCCGAGCAGCCGACCCTGGTCGCCGAGGCACTGCAACAGCGCCCGACTGTGCCCGCCGCGCCCGAAGGTGCCATCGACATACGTACCACCGCTTGTTGTCACCAGAGCGTCCACCGCTTCTCGTAACAGGACTGTTTGATGCAAGCCGCTCACCTACAGGGTCAGCGAGATCAATTCGTCGGGCAACTCCGCCTCGGGACCGGAATCCAGCAGCGCCTGATCGCGCTCTGCCAGCCACAGCTCCTCCGCCCACAACTCCAGCTTGTTGCCCTGCCCCACCAGCACCAGCTTCTTGTCCAGCTGCGCGTAGTCGCGCAGGGGCTGGGGCAGCAGGAGCCTGCCGTTGCCATCCAGTTCCAGGTCGGTGGCGTAGCCCAGCACCAGGCGCTGGAAGCGCTTGACCGCGGGCTTGAGCGCCGGCAGAGACTGAATTTGCTGCTCAATGCGCTCCCAGTCGGGCAGGGGATAAATAACAAGACAGCTGACCTGGGTATCGATGGTGACCACGATCTGGCCACTGCACTGGGACAGCAATGGTTCGCGCTGGCGGGCCGGCATCGCCAGGCGCCCCTTCGCGTCCATATTGATGTGCTGCACCCCACGAAACACGGCAATCTTTCCCTCTTATCCGGCTCTTGAAATCCACAAAAAGCCAGATAACTCCACTTATTCCCACTTCGTGACACTATAGGTCTGCGTCGAACCGGGTGTCAAGCGAGGCTCCCGAGAAAAACGTTTTAATTTCAGCTAATTAGCGCGGTTTACTGCGGTCGTGGCAGAGGAAAATCAGGGTGACAGATCGCAAATAATTACACAAAACATACCAGTAACATGATGTGTTGAGGATTCACTTTAAGTTAAAGGCTTCTTATTTATTCAGGAAGGGTCGCGTTAGCAGAAAAAATCATATGCGATGAAGAATCCAGTGCCGCCTGGCAGCACTGGAGCGAAGAATTAAAGGAGTCGGTCGATAAGCCGGGTTCTGTCGAGGACGATCATTCATCTGCGACCGGCGTCACCGCCGGCCTGTAGCGACCTACCCGAATCCACTGCGGGCCGCAGCATACGGATTCCTATTTGGTCTTGCTCCGAGTGGGGTTTACCATCGCCACGCCTGTTGCCAGCCGCGCGGTGCGCTCTTACCGCACCATTTCACCCTTACCTGGCCGAAGCCGGGCGGTATACTTTCTGTTGCACTTTCCGTAGGCTCACGCCCCCCAGGCGTTACCTGGCACCCTGCCCTATGGAGCCCGGACTTTCCTCCCCTGGCTGAAACCAGAAGCGATCGCCTGACCGACTCGGCGGCAAGCCTACCCCCTGCACTGCCCCCGGGCAACACAAACTTGGCCAGTGCCTCATCTCAGTCTTTCTGTTCGAGGAGAAAGTCATACAGCACTTTCTTGCGCAAGCCGGTGAGATCGGCCACCACGGCCGCCGCGCGCTTGGCGGGGAGCTCGGCGGCGAGGCGCAGCAGCAGGCGGGTAATGTCGGCGGT
>JBGTGB010000273.1:0-7996 GCA_041746975.1 Haliea sp.
CGCCGGGCAGCCCCTGGGAGGAGGTGCATCCGGCCTTCGGCGGCGAGACCGCCCCCAGTGTAAGCGCCGAGGAATACCTGGCCGATAGCGTCCCCGAGGCCTATCAACAGACCCTTACCCTCTCCGCTGGACTGCGCGCCCGCGAGGGTGAAATATCCCGCGATCATGTGCTGATGACGCCCTGGACACGCCCGGTGGCCAACCTGCATGGGCAGGCCCTGACCTGGCGCAACCACCCGGACGGACTGACTGCGGAGAGCCTGGCAGATCCTGCCGCGGCGCTGAAGGACACCCGCCTGCTGCTGCCCCTGTTCAACGGCAGCCTGGCGCCGGGCGGCAAGGCCTTCGACCTCAAGGGGCGGCTGCTGGACCCCATGGCTATGGGTGCCGCGGCGGGGCTGTTCTCCAGCATGGCCGACAAGCTGGAGGGGGTCGCTGCCGCCGTGGCGGATGATCCTGAGGCCGAGCCAGCCTTCGCCCTTGAGGCCATGTGGCTGGATTTCGTTCTGCAGACACCTTCGGGAAGCACCCTGCGCCAGCGCCGCTATCTGGTTGCGCCCGGTCAGGCTGACGGGGAGCCGGCCGAGCTGCTGTGGCCCCTGATCAGCGAGCACGTCTACCTGGTCAACACCGGCGAGCTGCCGACGGCCTGGATGATCGACCGCTACCTGGCGGCGGGGGAGTCCAGTGTTCCCTACTATCGGGCCCTGGCCCACAAGTTCCTGCAGCCGGAGCAGGGCACCACGCTGCCGCAACAGGCCCTGCCGCTGGAGTTTGGTCCCGCCGCGCTGTACCGGATCATGGCCGCCCACCCGGGAGCGGATCCCGCCGTCGTCGCCCTGCGTCATCAACCGTCGATCATCGGTCTGCGCAACGGCCTGCGCTCTGAAGGCAGGGCGTTCACGGCGGTTGATATTGTCTACAACCGCATGCTGCACATCCGCACCGGGGGTGGCCCCCTCGGGCACGACACCGGAGCGGCCCTGGCGCGCGGAGTCTGGGACACCGCCGTTGAAAGCCTGCCCGCGCTGCAGCGTGAAGATCCGGATGCGGGCACGGTGAATACGCTGCGGGTGTTCGAGCAGGCAGCGGCGCAGGGGATTGCGCTGCGGGTCCTGGCCGCGTACAGCAGCGACCTGCCGCCGGGACTGGAGACCGCGGTGGCCAGCGTGCTGCGTGAACACCTCGCTGCGGGCTACGCCGTGGTGCTACCTGAGCGACAGCCCGAAGGCGTTGCCATGACCGGCTGGTGGCGGGTGGACCCGGTGACCGGCAATACCCTGGGGATGACCGCCGATGGCTACGGCCAGACAGTTACCGAGTATCTGACCCAGGTCGTGGGTATCGCTTTCAACATGGTGCAGGCCCTGCGGGGCCTCAAGAACTGCGAAGAGAAAGAGAACGACGTGCAGAAACTGTGTTGCCTGGTGGAGGCGCATATCAACAACGTCGCCGGCCTGGGCATGGGGAGCTTGTTGGGTGCCACGGTGGGCACCGCCGGGGCGGCGCTGTTCGATGTTGTTAACTTTGGCCTGCAGGAGGCCACGGAGGCGCTGTTGGGGCCGGGTCAGGGCCGCGGGCTGATGCCCCAGCTCAGCGGCAGCTGCAGCAAGCTCGAGCAGAGCGGGCTCTGATGTATTCTTGGCGCCGGGAGTGGCGGGCGGGGGCGTTATGCCTCGCAATGGCGGCAAGCAGTGGGGCCAGCCTGGCACAGGTCGATCTCATCCATGATGCCGAGCCTAACGACGGTCCCCACCAGGCTATTTCCCTGCCAGTGCCCGGAGCCAAAACGCCGGTGCACATCATCGGTGAACTGCACGACAACGACCAGGACAGCTTCCGCCTGCGGATAGACGAGGATCTTGCCGGCCGCCGTTTCGATCTGCAGCTGACGGGTCGCGCCGGGGCACTGACCGCCCTCAATCTGCTGGATGTCAGCGCCGAGGAGGTGGATGTTCGCGGGCGCCTGCCCGCGGAACTAACCTCACGGCCCAAAACCCTGTTGAAGCTGGGCAATCGCGATGGCAGTCGCCCCGCGCGAGTCGAGGGCCTGCTGCTGCCGCCCGGCCTGTACCTGCTGGGCGTGTTCCATTCCGGCGGCAGCGGTGCCTACCGGGTGGAGCTGTCCGAACACGACACCACGCCGGTGCGTTCCCTGGCCGCCGGCAATAGTTCAGAGCGCCCGCACAGCCTGTCCACCCGTGGCCGCACTGGGACCTGGTCCGATGTGGAAGAAGCCTGGTACGGCTTCGAAGTGCGCGAGCAGGAGGCGGGGCAGGCCTGGACCCTCGGCTTTCAGACACCGGCGGGCGTCCCTGCCACGCTAACGCTGATGTCTACGGATAGCGCCACGCTGCTGGAGCTGGAGAGCCGCGACGGCTTGCCGCAAGTGCGTCAGGGCCTGATGTTACCCGCGGGGGAATACCGCGTGCGGGTCAGCCAGCAGACACCGGCAGTCCAGCTGTTCAGTTTTGTAGCCGGGGCGCCTGCTGCTGCGGACGGCCGGGAGGTGGAACCCAATGATCGCCAGCCCAATAGCGTAGAGTTCGGCGCAGACATTGCCGGCAGCTTTGAGGGCAGCGACACCGATCTGCTGGAATTCGTGGTGGACGAGACCGCCAGCGAGGTCCGAAGCGACCTGATTCTGCAAACCACAAACACCGCAGCCGAACCGGAGCTGTGCCTGTTGCGCCCTGCGGTGGGTCTCAGCCACTGCCGTCGCGGCAGCGAGGGGCGGGCGGTGTTGCATGACCTGGCGCTAGCCCCGGGAACCTATCAGGTCCGCATGCACGATCGGAAGCGCAGCGACACGGACTGGCAACTCCAGTGGCTCGAGACCGGTGTCTTCAAGGCCGGTGAGGAAGCAGAGCCCAATGACGATGCCCGCCATCCGGTGAACCTGCACGAGAAAGGCTTTGGCCGCGGCCAATTCCGCGGGCGCGAGACGGATCACTGGCGCTTCTCGGTCACCGGCGAACCGCAGCTCTGGCGCTTGCAACTGCAGGGCGAAGGCTTGTTCGAGCTGATGTTGAAATCCTCCAGCGGCCGGGAATTGAAACGCGAGCGGGCCAAGGGCCGCGGCCGTCTGCGCATGGACAACCTCTACCTGATGCCGGGGGAGTATCTGGTGGCCGCCACCGGCACGGACGCCGATTACCTGCTGCGCCTGCAACCGCTGGGTGCCCCCCCAGTGGGCATGGAACTGGAGCCCAACGACAACCTCAATACAGCCGGGCATCTCGGCTGGGAAGCGGTACACCAGGGTACCCTGGCGGAAACCGATGACGTCGACTTTTGGCGTTTTGCACTCGCGGGGGAGGAGCGCCTGCGCCTGCGGGTGGAGCCGCCGGTGGACGGAGGCATCACCGGCGTCCTGGGTGCGGGTGATGAGGGACGCGAGATCAGCTCGATCCGGCACCAGAATCGTCCCGGCGAAGTATTGGAATGGGAGGTGACCCTGCCGGCCGGGGACTACAGCCTCAGTCTGAGCAGTGGCAAGACTTCGGACGCTGAGTACCGGGTGCAAATGCAGCGCCTGCCGATTTTCGACGCGCCGCCCGCCGGGGAGCAAAACCTCGAAGTTGCCTTGGTTATAGAGTCCGAGGCGGTGCGGGCCTGGTCGCCCTGGGCGCAGCGTCTCGGCGGTTCCCTGCGGCTGCACAATCGTGCGGACTCGCCCCGGGAGCTGCTGCTGGAAACCCATCTCACCGACGCTCGCTGGCAGTTGAACCTCGCAGAGGAGAAGATCAGTCTGGCTCCGGGTGAGCGCAAGGAGCTCGCTTTCACAATCAGCGTGCCGCCGGATAGCTGGTCACAGAACGGCACCCGGCTTGCGGTACAGCTTGGCGACGAACAGGGGGTGGCTCAGGCCAATGCCACGGTGGCGGTGCTCGATCAGGCGCTCGCGGTAGCGCCCCACTGGCACTGGCAGGTGCCGGCGCAGCTTCGCGGAGGCTTCAATGCCGCGGCGCAGATCTGGAGTGCCGAGCCGGTCGAGAGCCCCAATATTGATGCCAAGAGATTCGCCACACTGCCAGGGTTGTTTGACGGCCTGGCTGAGGTTGGCCGCTGGACGGGCACCGTGCTGAGTCTGGCGGCAGAGCGCGCGCAGCAGGAGCAACCGACCGTGCGCCTGGCGGGGGATGCGCCGGTGCCGGTGCAGGGCTTCTTAATCAACCCCACGGCCGCGTGGGAGCCGCAGCAGTTTCTGGGACAGTTTGCGCTTGAGCTCTCGCTCGACGGCGTGCAGTTCCAGCAGGTCCTGGAGGCGCGCCTGCTGCCCCTGCCCACGGAGCAGGCCTTTGTGCTGCCCGCGGCCGTGCCCGCCCGCTTTGCCCGACTGGTGCCCCTGGGTGGCGCGTTGCCAGAGCTGCGCAGCAGTACGGTGCGTATGGGTGAGTTCAAGGTGGTTGCTGCCCCGGATTGGCGTCCGCCCGGTGGTCCGTTCAATCTGGCGGACCCCGCATTCGGCGGTTACCTGGTGGATTCCGAGCCCTGGCTGCACCGCGGCGCGCTGGAGCGGGACATGCTGGAGGCCAATGGCAGGGCACCCGGGCTGCGCCTTAACGGCGCCGTCGAAGTGTCGATAGTGCTCGGGTTTCATCATCAGCGTGCGGCGCGCCTGCAGTCTCTGACGGTGTTGCCACTGGTGGATACGCCGGAGGCGACGCGACCCGTGGCCGTCACCCTGTCGGTGTCAGAGGACAGCCCGCTGGGGCCCTGGCGCGAGGTGGCGCAGCTGCCCTTGACCGGGGCGGAGAGCACGCACCAGCTTGAGCAGCCGGTGTGGGCCCGCTACGCGCGGCTGCAGTGGCAGGCGCCGGAAGGAGCCCAGACGCTGCAGTTGCCGGATCGTATCGCCCTGCACGAGGCGGTCGGCCCCAGCATTCTCGGCGAATGGGGTTTTTACGCCGACGCGGGCCCCCTGGAACAGGAGCGGCCGCCCTCACCCGTGGAGTTCGCAGAGCCGCCGAACAATCGCGACCGCGCCAGCGCAATACCACTGCTGCCTGGCCGGGCCCTGCCCGGCAGGGCCCTGCTGGACAGCTACGCCGCCTGGTACCGGATCGCGGTGCCTGCGGATCGCAACCGGCTGTTGTTGACCCTCAATGCCCAGCCTAGCCTGGAGGCGGCGCCGCAGCTCTGGACTGCGAGTGGCGATACTGTGCCGCTACTGCCGCTGCCGCTGATCGGCTCGCCGACCCAACAGGTCTGGGAAGCCTGGGTGGAACCGGGCGCAAACTACTCTCTGGAAGTCGTTGAGCCCCCGCGCTCGGTGATCTTCAGCTGGGATACCTCCGCCAGCGTCGGTGCCTACCTGCCCGCCATCACCAATGCCTTGCTGCGCTATGCGGAGTCCATCAAGCCTGAGCGCGATGAGGTTAACCTGCTGCCCTTTGGCCGCTCTCGCCCGCTGCTGGCCGAGTGGCAGGGTGAGGCTTATCCCTTGCGCCAGATGTTGGCGGCGGATCCCCAGGAGACCAGCTCCAGCGCGGCGGAGCAGGCGCTGGCGGTGGCAGCCCGGGAGTTGGCGGGCCGCCCGGGCAAAAAGGCCGTGCTGCTGCTTACTGATGCGGCAACCAGTAATGACGCTAGCCTGTGGCCCAGCCTGCGCGAAGGGCAGCCGCAAGTGTTTGCGTTGAAGATGTCTTCTGAGGGCGCGCTGGGTCCCAAGCCCGACACAGAGATCGACCGGATGCAGAGCTGGGCCCGGGTGCGGGGCGGTCACTTCGACTACGTCACCGGCCAGGGCAGCCTCGTGCGCGGCTTCGACCGCGCCATCGCCCGCTTGCAGCGCCCGGTGGAATTCACGGTGGAAGCCGCCTTCGAGCAGGTGGACAACCCGGAACCGGCAAGCCTGCAGTTAACCGCTACCAATAATGACTCTTTCGCAGCCGGCCTGGCTGCGGTGGAAATTATTCTCGATGCCTCCGGCAGCATGCTCAAGCGCATGCAGGGTGTACGGCGCATAGATGTTGCCCGCAATGCACTGCGCCTTACCATAGAGGAGGCCCTACCCGAGGGCCTGCCTGTTGCATTGCGGGTCTATGGTCACAAAGAGGCCGGCAGCTGTCGCACGGATCTCGAAATCCCGCTGCAACCGTTGGACAAGGCAGATTTCCTGGCTCGCCTGGACAAAGTGGAAGCGGTAAACCTCGCACGGACGCCTATCGCCGATTCGCTGGCGGCCGTGGCGGCCGACCTCAAGGGCGTTAGCGGGCGCAAGCTGGTGGTACTGCTGACCGATGGCGAGGAAACCTGTGACGGCGACCCGGCGGCGGCGATTCAGGCCCTGCGTGACAGTGGGGTGGATTTACGTTTGAACATCGTCGGCTTTGCTCTGGATGACGACAGTCTCAAGCGCGAGTTTGCCACGCTGGCCACCGCGGGCGGCGGTGAGTATCTGGATGCCGGTGCGGCGGACGAGCTCGGGGCGGCCATGCGCCAGGCGCTGCAAACCGTTTTCGTAGTCGTCGATGCCGCCGGCGAGGAAGTGGCGCGCGGCGAGATCAACGGTGAGCCACTGAGCCTGCCGCCGGGGCAGTACCGGGTGCGGGTAGAGGCGGCGCGGGACTACTGGCTGCCCGCAGTGACTCTAATGCAGGGTGAGGAACGAGTTATTCCGCTGCCCGCTCTGCAATCGGCCAACTGAACCGGGTGACAACTACAGGACGCTGGCCATCATGGCTCGGTGGCAGAGTCCCCATCAAGTACCGCCAGGAGCTCGAAATCCGCACACACAACCGGCATGTCGGAAGTGGGCTCGCGCCCGATGCGGGCACACTCAGTGGTGCGGCCCGCATACTTGGGACGGTTTCTGGTCTACTCTACTCTGGGTGCCCTTGGTTGGGTGCCACACAGGAGCAGGGCATGGTCTGGCGAGGAAGACGGAAAAGCAGCAACATCGAGGGTTGGCGCGGGCAGCAGCAATGTTGAATCTGCTGCTCGTCGTGCTCGGGATCCTGCTGCTAACGGGCGGAGGAGAGGTGTTAATCAGGGGCTCTCTTGCAGCTGCCAGTCGGATGGGGGTTTCGCCCCTGCTGAGTGGCTTGCTGATTGTAGGCTTCGGTACGTCCGCCCCCGAACTGGTTGTCTCAATCGACGCTGCCCTCAACGAGAGACCCGACATCGCCATTGGAAACGTCGTGGGCAGCAATATTGGCAATATCCTGCTGATCTTGGGGCTCTGTGCAGTGATAACACCGCTGGCAGTGCAACCGCGCGTCCTGCGACGAGATGCCGTGACAGTGGTGGCCGCCAGCATCCTGTTTCTTGTCCTCGTTGGCGGGAATGCCCTGGCAAGATCCGACGCCGCCATTTTTCTGCTGGCGCTGGTGGCCTATCTCGTCTGGGCCTATCGAACCGAGCGCTCCGGCGCCGCGCCCTCCGCGGAATTACACATAGCCGAAGGGCAGGAAGTGACCGTGTTACCGAAGACAACGCTGTGGATTGTCATGGCGGTTGTGGTGGGTTTAGCGCTCTTGATTGCGGGCTCTCAGGTTTTGCTGAAGGGAGCCGTGGGTATAGCTGAGTCGTTCGGGCTTTCTGAGGCGGTGATTGGCCTTACTCTGGTAGCGGTCGGGACGTCCCTGCCGGAGCTCTCCATCTCAGTTATTGCAGCCTTTCGGCGGCATGCCGATGTCGCCATTGGCAATATCCTGGGCAGTAATATTTTTAACCTGCTGGGCATTCTCGGAATATCCGCGCTGCTCCAGCCGCTGCCGGTGCATGAACGGATTCTGCAGTTTGACCAATGGGTTATGCTGGGTACGTCTCTGATTCTTTTGCTTTTCCTCTATACGGGTAGTCGACTGAGCCGATTTGAGGGTGGCCTGCTTTTGCTGGGTTACGGTGCATATGTGGGACTCAGTTTCACTGTCTTTGGTGGGTAGAGACCGCCAGCGCAGCCCCGCTTGGGCGTCACACAGGAGCAGCAAATGGATTGGCGGGGAAGACGGAAAAGCAGCAACATCGACGACCGGCGCGGGCAGCCGCT
>JBGTGB010000274.1:0-12612 GCA_041746975.1 Haliea sp.
GGTACAGCGCAGCGTAACCAAGCGTCTGCTCCCCGCAGTGGACGGCAACGCGCTCACCATGGGCGTCGGCCGCCATTTGCAGCAGCATCATGATGTTCATGTCGTTTCAGTCCGAACTGGGGAGGGCGCGTGCCTCGCGCGGACCCAATACTGTGCCATCCAGAGACAGGGAGCCTTGGCCGCCCTTCGTACACAGGAATTCCATGGTATCAGCCGGGTCGATATATCGCTTGCCCATCAGGCTGCCCTGGTCGAAGCCCGCCGTCGGTGCCGCCCCCTCGGCGGCCTCTGTCGGCTCCAGCATAGGCAAGCCGCCGCAGCAGAGCTCCGCTTCGGTACCTGGCGGGGCCTTGATGACCATGATCTCGGTGTCGCAGGTCCTGCTCTTTAGACGCAGTCCGGGTTTCAGGGTTTTCATGCTATGTCCTCGGCTAATGTTGATCCGTCTCACTGAAATAGGCCGGTTTGCCCGCCATCCACAACTCTCCCCAGAGCTGGCCGCCGCCATCCACGGTCAGCACCTCGCCCGTGATGAAGGCGCCCCCGGAGCTGGCCAGGTAGGCACAGGCCTGCGCCACGTCCCAGGTCGAGCCAAAGCGCTTCATGGGATTGGACAGGTTAAAGGCGGCGCGGGCGGCGGGGTCGTAGACCTCCATGCCTGCGCTGTGAATGATGCCCGGCGCAACGCAGTTGACCCGGATCCCGTATTCGGCCCACTCCACCGCCACGGTCTTCGACAGGTGGATCACTCCGGCTCTTGCGGCACAAGTGTGGGCACCGCCCGGCATGCCTCTGGGAACCACCGTGACGATGTTCACGATGCAGCCCGGCCGCCCGCCGTCGCGCCATTGTTGCGCGGCACCCTGCATCATGTACCAGGAGCCGTTCAGGTTGGTGTTGATGACACTGTTCCAACCTTTCACCGAGAAATCGATGGCCGCTTGCGGGAACTGCCCGCCGGCGTTGTTGACCAGGATGTCGGGCAGTTGGCCGGCCTGCCCCAGCCCCTGGAACAGTTCCGCAATGGCCTCGCTGTCGCGAATGTCCAGAATCCGGGTGTCGACCGTGAGCCCCTCCGCCACCATTGCGGCGGCGGTGGCGGCCAGCTTGTCCGCTTTGCGCCCGGTAATGAGGACCGCAGCCCCGAGACGACCGAACAGCCAGGCGATGGCCTTGCCGATACCGCTGCCGCCACCGGTTACCAGCAACCGCTGGCCGGCGAACAGATCAGGCCGGAAGGGTTGTTTCCGGTTGGCGAGGCTCTGGTCATCGAGGTAGCCGGGCGCGGCATCGATCATCGGGCGGCTTGCTCCTGTGGGCGGGCACGAAGTCGGAAGGTGCAGTGGCCATTGTAGGCAGGCGCCGGACTGCCGGGCGTATCGGCAGATGACTGTCTGCGGAGCAGAAACTGCCAGTTGAACGATACTGGCCCGGCGCTCGCCTCAGCCGTTTGCCGGCAGGTACGGATCCTGGTCCGCGATTTCGTCGATCAGCCCCCACTCTAGCGCCTGCCCTGCGTTGATACGCTTACCGCTCAATACCATCCACACCATTCGCTGGCGACCGATGCGGCGGGCAATGCTCACCGTGCCGCCCGCGCCGGGGATCAGGCCCAGCTGCAACTCCGGCAGCTGGAAGAAGCTGCGACTGTGGGCAGCGACCCGTTGCGCAAAGGCTGGTAGTTCTATACCGGAGCCCAGGCAGGCGCCGTGCAGATAGAAACTTGCGCGCGCGGCATGCCGTGAGAGCAGCCGGGCCGGGCTGCAGATGCCCCGCAGCTGATGGGCCTTCGCCGGGTCCGGAAAACTGCCGAATTCGCTGAGATCGCCACCTGTGCTGAAACAGGCTCCGTTGCCGGTGAAATGCATCCTGCTAATGCTGTCGTCCAGGGCCAGCAGTTCCAGCGCTTCCACCCAGGCGTCGCGCATTGCCCGGTTCATTGCATTGCGGTTGCCCGGGCGATTGAGTTGCGCCCGGACCAGGCCGTCGTCCCGGGACAGCAGTACAGGCGCGCCACTTTGGTCTTCCGCCGGCGCTGATCCCGGCTGCGCCAGGCTGCGCCAGTGGGTGAACTCCTGTCCCCCCTGCAGGGTGGCATAAGCCAGGGACTCCAGGTCCAGTGCCTGCTCGGCATCGAGATGCTCGCCACAGCGCGTGGTCTGAACCAGGACCAGGGATGCAATCGGGTTGGCTTCGATCCGCTGGATCAGCAGATCCGCTGCCGCCCGATCCGGGACGATGGCATCCGCATTGCAGGAAGTTGACCCGACGCCGTGGGCGATGACGGGCCATGGTTGCGTCCCGAGCCAGCCTGGATCCGGGGGAAGTTCGTCCAGCTGGCAAAGATAGTAGTGCTGCATGTTGCAGTTGCCTCCCCGCCGGGCAGACTCAGCGGTGACAAGCCGCCGGTAGCTGGTGGATGATACTGCCGTTACAGACGGTCAGGTTTACGCGCACCTTGCCGGGCGCGCGTTCCACCTGCTGCCAGGGACGGTCCAGCAGGCAGAGGTCCGCCCGGTCTCCTGCTTCAGGAAACGTCAGGCTTCCCCCCGGGGACTCAAGGGTCCCCCCGAACAATGCCATCGCCTCGGTTGGCCGCAGGCATTCATCGTTCCCGATGCTGCTGCCACAGCCTGTGCGGCGCTCCATTGAGGCTTGCATGGAGCGCCAGGGATTGATATCGCCATAAGGAGCGTCACTGCCTGCCGCCAGGGGAACCCCCTGGCGCAGGAAGGCCGCCCCTCGGTACAGCAGCGGGATTTCCTCCACGGCCACGTCCTGCAGATACTGGCTGCCTCGTTCGGCGATGAAATGGGGCTGGGTCACGACGGTGACGCCGAGCCGGGCCATGGCTTCAAGCGCGTGTCGGTCGGTAATGGCGGCGTGTTCGATCCGGTCACCCGGGAGCGTGCCCGCCTCTGCCAATGCAGCCAGTAGAAAAGTCAGCTCGGTGCGGGTGACGCAGTGGCTGGCGATGGCGCGACCCCGTGCGTGACAGTTGCGAATGCGTTCCACCAGCGCATCATAGTCCGGCAGCGCGGCCTCGCGCAGATACAGCTTCAGAGGACCTCGACTCAGGCGGCCGTGGGCGGTAGGGGGACGATCCGTGAGTTGCTCGTTACCCATCACCTGGACCCGCTGCAACAGATCTCCGGAGGAAACGGCACTGGCGAGTGCCTTCCATTCGGTGATGCCATTGCGCGCCCCCGCATCGGTGACTGCGGTGATGCCCTGACCGGCCAGCTCAAGGGAGAGCTGGCGCAGGGAGGGCCACGATCGGCTGCTGTGTCGACGCAGCCAGTCATCCAGGTCGAAGAAGCGGCCGGTCCAAGTGCCGTCGGCGGCGCGTTCGATACCTTCCGGCAAGTCCTGCGCAACAGTTACCTGAAGCTGTTCCATAGCACAGCTGTTCAGAATCCAGAGGATACCGCTGCGATGCTGGATACGCACCGGCCGGTCGGGGCAGACAGCATCCAGCCAGGCCCGGTCCAGGCGATCGCACACGCTCGAGTGAAAACCGGTGCCGCGGATGGCGCTGTCGCCACGTTCGCAGGCCTGCAGCAGAAGATCCCGCAGCGCGGCTTCGTCGCGGATCTCCGGGGGGCCACAGTGCAGTGACTGGCGCGCAGCTGCGGTGGCGAACAAGTGGATGTGATGGTCGTTGAGGCCGCGCAGCAGGGCTGCCCCCCGGGCCTCGATGCACGCTTCGCCCGGTGCGGGTGCTAGATTGACACCGATCTCGGCGATCAGATCCCTGGTCACCCGCAGGTCAGCGATTGTCCCACGGCGCAGCTCGGCACCCCGGATCAGTAGGGAGCCGCTCAGCACCATAATGAATTTGGCTCAGCGATGTGAATGGTGCTTACCTCGGTCTGCGTAGGATGGGAAAAGACTAACGCATGCGGGATAGAAAAGCAGGTCTTTGCCAGCTGCGGGCACATCCAAAATCGACTTTCAGCCAGCTTGTGCTAGTGTTCGGCAGGCCATAACAACAAGGAGCACTGCCGTGTCGCGTCTAGCCTCTGTCTGTCTGCCCCTCACTCTCGTCTTCGGCCTCGCCGCCTCCGCAGTGGCCGACCCGCTACCCGAACCACCAGTCGGTATCGCCACCGCCGCCACCCAGGCCGCCAACGCCGCGGTGGCGGAGCGCCTGCCGCTGACCGACCCGCAGGACTTCGAGGATGCCAGCCGCGGTCTGGTGGCGCAGCTCGACGATCCGCGAATCCTCAATCCCGATGGTAGCGTCGCCTGGGATTCGGCCCGCTTTGATTTTCTCGAAGCAGCTGCCCCGGCCACGGTCAATCCCTCCCTCTGGCGCCAGGGTCAGCTGAACAGCCTGCACGGCCTGTTTGAGGTGGTGCCCGGCATCTGGCAGTTCCGCGGCTACGACATGGCGGTGATGACCCTGATCGCGGGCGACAGTGGCTGGATCGTAGTGGACCCGCTGACCTCGGCGGCGCCGGCGAGGGCAGGCCTTGCGCTGGCCAACCGCGAACTGGGGGAACGGCCGGTGACGGGCATTATTTTCACCCACTCCCACGGTGATCACTTCGGTGGTGTCCGCGGCATCATCGACGAAGCGGAGGTGGCGGAGCGCCAGGTACCGGTTATCGCCCCCCACGGCTTTACCGCCGAGGCAGTCAGCGAGAACCTGATGGCAGGGAACTACATGGGGCGACGCGCCTCCCTGCAGTTCGGCACCCAACTGCCGGCCAGCGCCACCGGCCACGTCGGCACCGGCCTCGGCCAGCGCCTGTCCACGGGTCAGATCGGCCTGCTGCGGCCCACCTACGAGGTGCCGCTGGGTGGCGAAACCCTGAATATCGACGGGGTCGAGTTTGTATTTGTGGATGCCTCTCATACGGAAGCGCCGGCTGAACTGATGTTCTATCTGCCGGCGCAGAAGGCGCTGTGTACAGCAGAAGTGGGCACCCGCACCTTCCATAACGTGCTCACACCCCGCGGCGCCAAGGTGCGGGACACCCTGCGCTGGAGCCAGGTCCTGGACGAGATGCTGGTCCGCTTCGGCGGCGAGGCCGAGGTGCTGTTTGCCTCCCACCACTGGCCGACCTGGGGCCGCGAGCGCCTGCAGCAGGCCCTGCAGAACCAGCGGGATCTGTACCGCTACGTGCACGACCAGACCATCCGCCTTGCCAACCATGGTGGTACCCAGCACGAGATCGCCGAGGAGTTGGAGGAGCCCTATTTCTCCGCCACCGACTTCGGTACCCGCGGCTATTACGGCACCCTCAACCATAATTCCAAGGCCGTGTACCAGAATTACTTCGGCTGGTGGGACGGCGTGCCCGCCAACTACCACCCACATCCTCCGGAAGCGGCGGCCACGCGCTATGTGGAGCTGATGGGCGGCGCGGAGGAGGGGCTGCGCAAGGGCATTGCGGCCTTCGAGTCCGGTGACTACCGCTGGGCCGCCACGGTATTCAATCACATCGTATTTGCCGATACCGACAACCGCCCGGCCCAGGAGTGGCTCGCGGCGGCCTATGAGCAGATGGGCTTTCAGGCTGAGTCCGGTGCCTGGCGCAACTACTACCTGGCCGCGGCCATGGAGCTGCGCGATGGGCTGCCCGAGACGCCCCAGACCTTTGATGACCCGGCCTTCCTGCAGGGCGTACCCACGGCTGCCCTGCTGGACGCTCTGGTAGCGCGCTATAACCCGGGCAGGCTGAGCCGCGAGGCCTTTGTTCTCCAGTTCGTGTTTCCGGACCGGCAGGAAGAGCACCACGTCGAGGTCAATCGCGCTGTCGCCTTCCCGCGCAGCGGGATGGCACCGGCTGCCACCGCGCAGCTGACTCTGGATCGTAGCGACTTTGACCGCCTCTTGATGCGCCGGGTCGAGCTACCGGAGCTGCTGCAGGGAGGTGACGCGGAGCTGGTCGGCGACGGCACCGCTATTGGCGCCTTTTTCGCGGCCCTTGATCAATTCGAGTACTGGTTCAACGTGGCTACGCCATGACCGACGAGGCAGCGTTGGCGCCGCTGCTGAGGCAGGCTTTCCGGCCGCTGTTCTTGCTGGGGGCCCTGTTCAGCGCTGGCGCCATGCTGCTGTGGGGGCTGGTACTGGCGGGCTGGATTAGTCTCAACCCCTATCAGAACGTAATTTTCTGGCATCAGCATGAAATGATTTTCGGCTTCGTTGCCGCAATCATTGTCGGCTTTCTGCTGACGGCGGTGCAGAATTGGGCCGGTACCCGCGCTACGCATGGGCGGGAATTGCTGGTGCTGGTACTGGTCTGGCTGGCGGGCCGCGGCCTGATGCTGTTCGGCGGTGACCTGCCTCCCGAACTGGTGGCGGCGGTGGATCTCGTCTTCCTGCCCCTTGCGGCCTGGTATTTCGGCAGTATCGTGCTGGCGGCGGGCAATACGCGTAACCTGTTCTTCGTGCCGTTATTGCTGCTGTTAATGGTCTGCAACGGGCTGATGCACGCCGGCGCCATCCTCAACCGCTTTGAGCTGGTTCACTACGGCAATCTCAACGCCATCTGGCTGGTGACCCTGGTAATGGCGATAGTCTCCGGACGGGTGCTGCCGATGTTTACCGCCAATGGCACCGGCACGCCGAAGGTTGAGCCGCTGCCTTGGCTGGAGCGGGTCGCGCTGGGTTGCCTGTGGCTGATCTTTGCCCTGCATTTCCTGGCGCTGGCGCCGCGGATACCTTCACAGTTGCTGGGGCTACTCTTTGGCGTTGCCTCTCTGTGCCATCTGGCCCGGATCCTGCGGCTTAGATCCTGGATCACACTCCGCTTTCCTCTGCTCTGGTCCCTGCATGCTGCGGCCCTGTTTATTCCCCTCGGGCTGGCGCTGTTCGCGGCTCGCCATGCGGGCTTGCCGGTGACCCAGAGTTCCGCGGTGCACGCCCTGACTGCCGGTGCCATGGGTGGGATGATCCTGTCGATGATGGCGCGGGTGTCCCTCGGTCATACCGGGCGCCCCTTGCAGCCGCACCCGCTGATGACCCTGGCCTTTGCGCTGGTGATTGCAGCGGCGCTACTGCGACTGGCGGCGCCGTCCCTGCTTCCGGGATCATTGACCACCTGGTACCTGTTGGCCATCGCGGCCTGGGTACTTGCCTATCTGGCTTACAGCCTGCTGTACCTGCCGCTGCTGACCCGCCCGCGGCCCGACGGAAACCCTGGCTAAATGCGGCCAGCCGGGAGCACCTGGGGCCGAAAGTAGCGGCGATCCAGCAGGAAGCCGGCTGCGAGGCCCAGCACCAGCGGCCCAAACCATGCCAGATGCTGGATGACGCTCGACCCCAACTCGGGAACCAGCCGTATCAGCCCGATTTGCATAAAGGCGATATGCGTCGCTATGCCGTTGCCGATCATCGCGCCGTAGTGCTCCTTCAGCCACCATTTGGGGCTTTGCGGGCCCTTGCGGACCAGGTTCCAGGCACCCCATCCGCCGAGTGGGCCGATCAGGCCAAAGATGATCAGCAGCCAGGCCTGGAACTGGACGCCGATCACCACGACGATAATGCCGGCCAGGGTCAGCAGACTGGCACTGACCCGGAGGCCCCTGCCGCTGTAGCGGGCGAAATCGTGTTTATAGCGTATCGCCAGCCAGGCCAAGCGACAGGAGTGGCTGACCAGGATCACCAGGTAGGCAAGAAAGGTTGCGCTGACCCAATGACCCCTGAGTGCCATCGACAGCGTCAGCGGTATGGCGGTCAGCACGATGGCAATCATCGCTATCATGTAGAGCTTGCCGACACCCTTATGGAGTGGTGAGCCCTTCCTGGCCAAGCCGGCGGTCCAGAATGTGATCAGTGCGACAGTACCGACCAGGGCGTGCGGCAGGGCGAAGCCTGCAAGTAGTTCAGTTAGTGACATGGGCTTTTTCCTGAATGGGATAGAGGCTTTAGCATGGCGCCGCACGGGCTCACATTCAGGTGCCGAAAGTCAGAAAGAACGGGTGCCGAAAGTCATGACTTTCACGTGCGCGGTTGTGGTGAAGGGGCAAGGCGGCTATACAGGGGCAATGAACCTCAACTGGAAACAGGCTGCCGGTGAATTGCTGGCCAGCCCTTTGGCCTGGGCCTCGTACTTCGCCTGGGCGGCGGTCTGGCTGACGGCGGTGGCCGTTCTGGAGCGGCCGGACAACGGTCTGCCTTCGCTGGCCGACGTTCTGTTATTTGCCTTTCTGTTAGTCTGGATGGCTTGCCTGCTCGATGATCTGATCCCGCGGCGCGCCCACGATGTGTTCCTGGTGGTGCTGACGCTGCTGACCACGCTGGCGCTGTGGTTCGTCCCTCTGGGATCGACGCCTATCCTGCTCATCCTCCTGGCCACGCAATTTTCCAACCGCCTTTCACCTGGGCAGCTGATGCTGGTACTGGTCGCGATCAATCTCTATTTCGGCGGTGTCATGATCGGGCCCTGGGGGGCCAGCGAGCGCAGTGCCGCGCTCTCCATGCTAAGTTTCGCCGGTTTCCAACTCTTCGCCGTTATGGTGATGCGCTCTGCCAACAAGGCCGAGCAGATGGCCGCGGAACTGCAGTCGGTCAACGCCCGGCTGCTGGCCACGCGCTCGCTCCTGGCCGAGACCGCCCGCGATCAGGAGCGGCTGCGTCTGTCGCGTGAGCTCCACGATGTTGCCGGCCACAAGCTCACCGCGCTCAAGCTCAAGCTGCGAGGGCTGGCCCGGCGACTCGACGATGACACTGCCAGGGAAGTCGGCACGGCAACCGAGCTGGCCGACGAACTGCTGCAGGATCTGCGTTCGGTGGTGCGCCACCTGCGTGAAACCGAGGGCATCGACCTGGCCGCAAGTCTGCGCGAGGTGGCCCGGCCCCTGCCGCGGCCGGAGCTAAAGCTACAGTTGGACGAACACGCCCGTGTGCCCCGGGCGGACCAGGCCGAAGCGTTGCTGCGTACGGTCCAGGAAGCGCTGACCAATGCCGCCCGGCACGGTCCCGCCGAGAACCTGCATGTTCATCTCTACCGCCGCGGCGAGCGACTGGTGCTGACTGCCGAGGACGACGGGCGCTTCGACGGCAGCGCCTCACCTGGCAACGGTCTGATCGGCATGCGCGAACGCCTGGCCGAGCTGGACGGTACCCTTGAGATCTCGCGATCCGATCTTGGTGGCCTTAAGCTGGTAGCAACCCTGCCCGTGGAGTTGGCCTGATGAGCACCCGGATCGCGCTGGCCGACGATCAGGCCCTGATACGCGAGGGGCTGAAATCGGTGATCAACGACTTGCCCGGTCTCGAAGTGGTGGTCGAGGCTGCCTCGGGCCAACCTCTGCTGGAAGCGCTGGTGGAACAGACCGTGGACCTGGTCGTGTCCGATGTACGTATGCCGGGCATGGACGGCATCGAACTTTGCCGTCGACTGCAGGAGCGCGAGGACGCGCCGCCGGTGCTGCTGCTCACCACCTTCGACGACAGGCAGCTGATGCTCGCCGCTGTGGAAGCCGGCGCCCAGGGTTTTGCGCTCAAGGACATCTCGCCTGAAGACCTGGCCGAACTGATCGCCGCCATCCTGCGCGGCGAAGGTCGATTGCAACCGATCAGTACCGACGGCGTGGCCGAGCGCTATCCCTATCGCGACGATTCGCCAGCAACGGAGGCATTCAACGATCGAGAGACCGAAATCCTGCGCCTGATCGCTGCCGGCTATTCCAACAGGGAAATAGCCCGCAGCATTCACCTGGCCGAAGGCACCGTCAAAAATTACGTCTCTTCCATCCTCGACAAACTCAATACCCGGGATCGGACACGAGCGGTACTTAAGGCGATTACCCTCCGGATCATCTAGCGAGTCTGGCAAGTCGGGGTCAGGTGGTCCCCGACAGGAACGGCCCGTCGACACAGCCCCGGCGCCCGTCCGGCGCCGCGCAGGCGCCGCAGATGCCGATGCCGCACTTGGTGAGATAGTCGATGGCGCTGTGGATCTGGTCCTCGCGGCAGAACTCCCGCTGCACCGCTTCCGCCGCGTGGACCATGGGTTCAGGGCCGCAGTTGTAGAACAGCAGCTTTGCCCGCTCCTCCTTGCCCATCCCCTGCAGACGCTTCCGCAATAGCTCGGTCACCCGGCCGTGGAAGCCGGCGCTGCCGTCATCGGTGGCGACATGCAGAGTGGCAATCTTCGCGCACTCCTCGAGGAAGTACAGCCGGTCCTGGCTGCGGGCGCCGGCAAAGACCTCGGCGTTGCCGAAATCCCGGGCGATCTGGTACACCGCCGCCAGCCCGGTGCCCCCGGCAACGGCCATGATCCGGGCATCCTCCGGGGGGCTTACTGGGATGCCGTGGGGGCCGCGCACATAGGCCTCGGTGCCTACCGGCAGGTCCATCAGGGTATGGGTGAACAGGCCTACGTCTATCACCACCAGCGAGAACGGGTCGTCGGTGAGGGCGGAGAAGGGCTTCTCGCCGACACCGGGTATCCAGAGGAAAATGAACTCGCCGGCCTGAACATTGATTTTGCGATCGAAGGTGAGGATGGCGATGTCCTCACAGACCCGCTCGGTATGGACCAGGGTGACCGGCCGGAACTGCATGTCGATATCGTAGCGGACCAGGCTTTCGGCGCGGTCGCTGCCCAGCTCCAGGTCCCGCTGCAGGGCGCGGAAGTACTCCGCCATGTCGTCGGTGGTCATGCCCACCAGGGCCGAGCCTATGCCAACCACCGTGGACCCCGCGTCGAGGAACGCGCGCACATCCTTGGCGCTACTGACGCCGCCGCAGCCGATCACCGGCAGCCCGGTGGCGGCCACGATCTCACGCACACACTTGAGTCCGATCGGCAGCACGCCCTTGCCGGACATGCCGCCAGAACCGTTGCTCAGCACCGCGTGGCCATGAGAAGACGTGTAGCCCGGGCCCACCGTATTGATTGCACAGAGTCCATCGGCGCCGCCGGCCTTCGCGGCCTCGGCGATCTCGGCAATATTGGGCGTGTTCGGCGTCAGTTTGGGAATCACCGGAATATCCACCACCGCCTTAACCGCCGCGGTGATCTCCCGCACCATATCCGGATCCTGACCCATCGCCATGCCGTAGCCTTTCGCGTGCGGGCAGGACAGATTCAGCTCGAGCCCGTCGGATACCGGCGCCAGCAACTTCGCCACCTCCACAAACTCTTCCAGGCTGCCGCCAAAAATCGACACCAGGAGGAAGCGATCCTCCGGCACCCGCAATTTGCCCAGCAGCGCGACCGACTCATGCGCCCCCGGGTTGGTCAGCCCCACCGCATTCACAAAGCACCCAGGCGCATACTGGCTCAACACCGGCTCGCGATTGCCCATGCGCGGCTGCAGACCAATACTCTTGGTAGTAACGACGCCAACCTCCGGCATGCAGTCAAACACATACTGGATGATCGAGGTCGCGGTGGTAACGATCCCGGACGGAATCGTGAACGGGCCGGACAGGGTCTTGCCGAAGAATTCAGTGTTCAAGGCTGTGCTCGGGGCTGGATGGCTGGAGAGCGCAATTATACGGCCTTATCAGGTCCCGCAAAAAGTCTGGTGTACCTGTTGCTCCGGCCCCGGTGGCAGCGCGAAGGCGCGATCTTCGGGGCGCCAGGTCCAGGGATCCGCCAGCCGATCCACCAGGGCGTGGAACGGTGCGAAGTCTCCCTGCTCCGTAGCTGTGACGATGGCAGCTTCTACCAGGTGGTTGCGCGGAATGAAGATCGGGTTGGCGCGGTACATTCCGGCCTGCCGTGCCCGGGGATCTTCGGATTCCGCGGCCAGGCGCTCCTGCCAGCGCGTCAGCCAGGGGTCGAAGGCCGGGGGCAGGGGGTAGAGCTCGCCGCAGTCCTGGTCACCGCCGGTGTCGGGGCTGGCGAGGTCAGCCAGGCGGCGGAAGGTGAGGGTGAAGTCCGTCGCCTCGGCGGCCATGAGAGTGTACAGGTCCTCGATCAGCGCGGCGTCCTCGGGGCGGTCTGCGGCCAGTCCCAGCTTGGCTTTCAGGCCTGCGGTGTGCGCCTCGAGGAACTGGTCGCTGTAGGTGTCCACGGCACCCTGGGCCAGGGCCACGGCCTGCTCGGAATCCTCGTGCAGTACCGGTACCAGCGCCTGGGCCAGGCAGGCCAGGTTCCAGTGGGCGATGGCGGGCTGGTTGCGGTAGGCGTAGCGACCGCCGTGGTCTATGGAGCTGAACACGGTGTCCGGGTTGAAGGCGTCCATGAAGGCGCAGGGTCCGTAGTCGATGGTTTCGCCGGAGAGCAGCATATTGTCGGTATTCATCACCCCGTGGATGAAGCCCAGCAATTGCCAGCGGGAAACCAGGCTGGCCTGGGCGCGGACTGCGGCTTGGAGCAGAGCCAGGGCGGGGTTTTCGGCATCCGCCTGGTCGGGGTAGTGCCGCTCAAGGGTGTAGCGCACCAGAATCTCCAGCGCCTCCCGGTCCTTGCGCGCGGCAAAAAACTCGAAGCTGCCGATGCGGATATGGCTGGCCGCTACCCGGGCCAGCACTGCGCCGGGTAGTGAGCGCTCCCTATACACGGGTTCGCCAGTGCTGACCGCCGCCAGGGCGCGGGTGCTGGGCACGCCGAGAGCAGTCATGGCCTCGCTGACAATATACTCCCGCAGTACCGGCCCCAGCGGCGAGCGGCCATCGCCGCCCCGGGACCAGTGCGTGCG
>JBGTGB010000275.1:0-37231 GCA_041746975.1 Haliea sp.
GACGGTAGTGCCGGGCACGGCTTCGTCGAGGCCCGCCGCCAGCCAGGCCGTGCGGGCGATGTCGCCGGCCAGGGGGCCGATGGTATCGACGCAGCCGAAGATCACATCGTCATAGTCGCCATCGGGAATGCCGTTGCGTTCCACCAGGGTCTTGAGGACGTGGGCGCCGAGGTCAGCGCCGTGGACGCCGGCGAGGCCGCCCTTGCGCCGGCCGGTGGGGCTGCGGACTGCGTCTACAATATAGGCATCTGCCATGATTCTGGTTCCTTTTCCGGATTACTGAAAAGTGGTGCCGGCGCCTAGGACAGCACCCTCGGCGAAAATCGCCTGCGCGACCTGTTGCTTGTGAAAACCGGCATCGCCCCAGGTGTTGGCCAGGGCCCAGGCCTTTTTCATGAATATGTGGAGGTCGACTTCCCAGGTATAGCCCATGGCGCCGTGGACCTGGATGCTGCTTTTTGCCGCCAGGTTGGCCGCCTCGCAGGCCGCCAGTTTGGCGTGGGCCACATGCCGGGCCGCGGACGCGGCATCTTCCGCTACGGCATAGGCGGCGCGGAAAACCGGCGCCTTGGCGTATTCCAGTTTTACCGCCACGTTGGCGAGGTGGTGCTTGACCGCCTGGAAGGAGCCGATGGGCTTGCCGAACTGCTTGCGCTCGGCGGTATAGGCCACGGAGAGATCAACCATGCGCTGGGCCAGGCCCAGGGCCTGGGCCGCGCAGCCCAGGGCGCCGCGGTTCAGGCTGGCATTGCGCAGCTCTGTCGCCCGCTCGCCCGTCACCACTGGCGCCACACCGGACTTCACAGTGACCGTGAACAGGCGCCGGCCGGGATCAATACTCTGGTTGTGTTCACAGTCAAATTGACCCTGCTCCAGGGCGAACCACTCACCGCCCTGCTCCAGCAGCAGCAAATCCGCGACGTGGGCGTCCTCTACCAGCAGGTTCTGTTCCAGGGCGACGACGATCCGTGCCTCGCCGGCGGCGGCACGCGGCAGCCAGATTGCCGCCAGTTCTCCACCGATATCCTGCAACAGGGGCACGCCCACCAGGGCGTGGTTGACCAGCGGCTCGGGCAGGGCCACGTAGCCGCACTCCTGCGCCAGCAGGACAAAATCCAAGGCGGTCATGCCCAGGCCGTCGTGTTCCTCGGGCACCGTCATCCCCGTGAGGCCCAGTTCGGCCAGCTGCTGCCACAGGGCCGGGTCGCGACCACCGTCGGTGTCCCAACCGGCGCGCAGGCGCTCCGGAGTAATTTCGTTCACCAGGAAGTCCCGCACGGAGTCGTGAAACAGGAGCTGATCTTCGCTGAATGTAAAGTCCATGCTTACCTCGGCATGCCCAGCATGCGTTCTGCAATGATATTGCGCTGGATCTCGTTGGTACCGGCGTAAATGGGTCCGGACTGGGAGAACAGCCAGCCGTCCAGCCAGTTGCCGACACCCTGCGCCGCGGGGGCGTGGGCCAGCAATTCGGCGCGGGCGCCGAGGATACTCATGGCGGTGGCGTGCATGTTCTGGTCCAGCTCGGACCAGAAAATCTTGTTGGTGGAGGACTCGGCGCCGATCTTGCCGCCCTGGGTCAGGCGGCAGGCGGTCTGGTAGGTGCTCAGGCAGTACGCCTCCGCGTCCATCCAGGCGCGGATCACCGCCTCCTTGATCGCCGGGTCCTGGCTCGCGGTCGCCTCGTTCTCCAGGTACAGCTGCACCAGCCGCCGCGCGGTTT
This sequence comes from Haliea sp., assembly GCA_041746975.1. Classification (GTDB taxonomy): domain Bacteria; phylum Pseudomonadota; class Gammaproteobacteria; order Pseudomonadales; family Halieaceae; genus Haliea. Next base: position 1,724 of record JBGTGB010000275.1, read on the forward strand.
CCTGGAAACGTGCGGGGGAACGCAGCATCAGGCCGCGCTCGAAGCCGGCAGTGGCCATGGCCACCGCCCAGCCGGCACCCTCGTCGCCAAGGCGGTTGCTGATATCCACCTCGACATTGTCGAAGAAGATCTCGGCGAATCCGGGCAGGCCGTCCAGTTGCGGGATCGGGCGCACGGTGATACCGGCTGTTTTCAGGGGCACCAGGATAAAGGTGAGGCCGCGGTGGCGCTCGGAATCCGGGTCGGTGCGGAACATGCCGAACAGCCAGTCCGCCCATACCGCGCGGGTGGACCAGGTCTTCTGGCCGTTGATAATGTACTTGTCTCCCTCGTGGCGGGCGCTGGAGCGAATCGCGGCCATGTCAGAGCCGGCGCCGGGCTCGGACCAGCCCTGGGCCCAGACGTCGCGGCCTTCGGCCATCGCCGGCAGGAAGCGCGCCTTCTGCTCCTCGGTGCCGTACTCCATCAGGGTCGGGCCCAGCAGAAAAATGCCGTTCTGGTTGACCCGCAGGGGCGCACGGGCGCGGTAATACTCTTCCTCGAAGATCAGCCACTCGATCAGGTCACAGCCGCGACCGCCCAGGGCCTCGGGCCAGGTGACCATGCCCCAGCGGCCCTCATTGAGGGTCGCTTCCCAGTCGCGGTGCTGCTGGAAGCCTTCCTCGGTGTCAAAGCTCTGCAGCGGCTCGGCGGGCACATGCTGCGCCAGCCAGGCGCGCACTTCCTCGCGGAAGGCCTGCTGCTGTTCAGTAAAAGACAGATTCATCAGTGATTCCTGCGCTTAAAACTTGGCGTCGCGTTTCTGCACGAAGGCGTCACGGGATTCCTGGGAGTCACCCATGGTGTAGGCCTCCAGGGTGAATCCCTGCTCGGAGCGGTATTTGTCTTCCAGATTGCCGTCCTCGATGCCATTCAGGGCCTCTTTGGCCAGCTTCACCATGGCCGGGGATTTTTCCGCGATCTTCGCCGCAATCCCGCGCGCCGTCGGTAGCAGTTCGTCCCTGGTCACCACTTTCTCGACCGCACCCAGTCGGTAGGCTTCGGCAGCATCGATAAACTCGCCAGTAAAGTACATGTAGCGCACCTTCTGTACCGGGAACATGCGCTGCAGGTGGGCGCCGCCGCCCATGGCGCCGCGATCGATCTCCGGCACGCCGAAACGGGCACAGTCGGAAGCCACCAGCACATCAGCAGCACCGGCCATGCCGATACCGCCGCCGAGTACGAAGCCGTGCAGGGCAATGACTACCGGCTTCGGGTTGCGGTGGATGGCACGGAAGGTCTCGTAATTACCCTTGTTCACCGCGACGATGCACTGTGGGTCGGCGGCCAGTTCCTTGATGTCCACGCCGGCACAGAAGCCCCTGCCCTCGGCGGCAATCAGGATCACTCGCACATCGTCATTCGCGCCCAGCTCGTCGATTTCCCGGGCGATGGTAAACCAGCCGGCGCTGTTGAAGGCGTTCACCGGCGGCTGGTTGAGGATCATCTCGGCAATGCCGTCGCTGATAGTGGTGGAGAAAGGTTTGCTCATGTCAGCTACCTGCCTGTATCGTTAGATTCGCCCGCTGCGCCAGGGCAGTCAGGCGTTGTTCGGCTTCCGTGACGATGGCCTGCACCAGCTCTTCGCAGCTGAGCAGGCTGTCGATGACGCCCGCCACCTGGCCACTGGGGAGCACGCCCCGGGACGGCTCACCCTCTACCATGGCCTTCTGGATAATCATCGGCGCGTTGGCGGACATGATGGCCTGGGCCGCGGTCATGTCGTCACTGCGGCTCATGGCGAAGGCAGACTTCAGCAGCCCGGTCAGGCTGGCACCGGTGTGCTGGCGGAACGCCAGACCGTTGCGAATCGCGATAAGCAGCTTGCGCAAGGTGCCGGCGCGTTCCATCTCTCCCAACAGCTCGTTCATGATCATGCGCTGGGGCAGGCCGTCCATGGCCCGGGAGACGATGATATCGCCCGGGTTCTTGCAGTCCAGGTAGCGCTGCAGGGTGGCATCCGGCACCGGGGATTCTCGGGTCAGCAGAAACCGGGTGCCCATGGCGATGCCTTCCGCGCCCCAGGCCATGGCGGCCACCAGGCCGCGGCCGTCCTTGAAGCCGCCGGCAGCCACTACCGGCACCTTGTCACCCACTGCGTCGACCACCTGTGGGATCAGCAGGGTAGTGGGCACGGCACCGGTGTGACCGCCGCCCTCTCCGCCCTGCACGGTGACCGCATCCGCTCCCAGCTCTACCGCCTTGAGGGCGTGCTTGGGCAGGCCCACGGTGGGCATGCAGACCACACCCGCGTCCTTTAGCTTGCGGATCATCTCCGGGCCCGGGGAGCGGGAGTAGCTCACCGCTTTCACCCCGTGGCGGATAACCATGTCCACGATGTCCGCCGCGTTGGGCTGGTACATGTGGAAGTTGACGCCGAAGGGTTTGTCCGTGAGCTCCTTCACCCGCAGAATATCGCGCTCCATTTCCGCAGGAGGGATGGTAGCGCCGGCGAGAAAGCCGAAGGCGCCAGCGTTGCAGCTGCCGGCGACCAGCTTAGGGTCCGCCACCCAGCCCATCGCCGTCTGCACGATGGGGTAGCGACAGCCGAGCAGTTCCGTAAGTCGTGTTGTTAACATCTAAAAAGCCTCAGCCGCATATCGAAAGCCTCAGGCGCGGTTGCCCGGTGGGTTATCGGCGATCTGCGCCGCGCGCTGGTTCTGGGGATCCAGCGCAGCAATGATCGCGAGCTGGTCCACAGTCGGCGCCGGCGTCGTCGGCACTTCCGCGGGGATGCAGAGCGTGAAGCCGGTGTTCTCCGTCACCTGCTCCACGGTGATGCCCGGGTGCAAGGACAGCAGACGCAGCTGATGGTCAGGGCCGCCGAAATCCATGACGCAGAGGTCGGTGATCACCCGGCGGATATCCACATCATCCAGCGAGCGGCCGCGCGGCAGCCGTGCCGGGTTGTAGCCGATGGACGAAACGTAGTCACACTCGCCGTCGATGAACACGCGGTTGTTGTGCCCGGGCACGAAAAAGCTGTTGGCATGAGAAATCGAATTGCCCGGGAAGCCGCGGGCGCCCAGCATCATCACCTTGGGCTGCTGGTAGCTGCCACCCAGGGCCGAGGTGTTGGTCTGACCGTAGCGGTCGATCTGGGTAGGACCCAGCATGGCGTGGCGCTTGCCGCTCCAGACATTGTCGAAAATACGGGAAAAACCCATCCAGGTCTCATTGGCTTGGCGGAAATCCGCCGGGCGCTTGCCGATGGGGTTGGGCTCGCTGAGCAGGAAGGACTCGGAGTCCGTCATCATCAGGTCCGGGTTGAAGGTCTTCATCGCCAGGCTGGCGGCCAGGCGCGGAATCACGCCGATGCCGGTGGCCAGCACCTCGCCGTCGTGGCGAAAAGCCTCGGCCGCGGCGACGATGCACAGTTCGGCCAGGGTGTAGTCGATTGCTGCAGTAGACATATGGTGTTTCTCCCTAGCCAATCAGTAAGTGGGCAGCTCGAGCGCCTTGATGGCGTCGAGCCCGCCGACATTGCGCTGGTATTCCGCTTCGTCAGCGCCCAGGTATTGCTGCAGATAGCCATCAATGCCGCCGTCCTTCGCGGAAGCGGTGTAGGCCTTGAAGTGGGCCACGTCGAAACCGTACAGGGGGCTGCAGGAGGTGGGATGGGCGCCGCCAGGAATCTCCACTACGGCACTGGTGGCAGAGCGCTCCCAGAACACTTCCCGGGCGCGGGCCGGGTCATGGAAGAACTCGCTGTCCACCAGCTCATCGCAGGAAACAATGGTGGTGGCGGCGGCGCGGGCAAACCAGTCATCCATGTAGTGATCGGGTCCCGCTATCTGGCAGACACCGCGGAAATCCGCCCGGTCGACATGGAGCAGGGACACATCCAGTTTCAGCGCCGGCATCGCGATCCACTCCTTGTCGTCGTAGGGGCTGTCGACCAGCTTGATTTCAGGATTGTGGGTCAGCACATCGGTGCCCAGGCCAACCTCGGTGGGGATGAAGGGCAGGCCCCAGGCGGCGGCGCGCAGCCCCAGCAGCAGCATGCCCTCGTCAATCTCCATTACCTCGATGGCGCCGCTCTGGCGGGCCTGACGAAAATAGGGTTCCAGCGGAATGAAGTCCAGGGATACGAAGGCGAACACCAGTTTCTTCACCTTGCCGGCCGCGCACAGCATGCCGACATCGGCGCCGCCGTAGGCGACCACGGTCAGGTCCTTCAGGTCCGAGCGCAGGATTTCCCGCACCAACGCCATGGGCTTGCGCCGGGGGCCCCAACCACCGATACCGATGGTCATGCCGTCTTCGATTTGTGCGACCGCGTCGCGGGCACTGAGCCGTTTATCCATGTTGCCTTCCTTCAGCTGACGATCCGCGCCATGCGGTAATCGTGTTTGACAAAATTGACCCCGAGCGTGCTTTCCGTGCGGCGCACGCCGGGGATGCCGCTGATGCGCCGGTGTACAAACTCCGCCAGGTGCTCGTTGCTGCGCACCATGGTAATGGCGAGAATGTCCGAGCGCCCCAGCATCTCGCCGACAAAGCCCAGCTCGGTGATCGCCGCCAGGGTCCGCGCCACGTCCTGTATCTGGTGGCTGCGCTCAACCTCGATCCAGATCCAGGCCAGGGCGCCGTTGCGAAAACGGTCGATATTGGTAATCGCAGTAATGCGAATCTGCTTCTCTGCTTCCATGCGCTTGACCCGGGCGCGCACCGTACCTTCGGTGACACCCAGCTCCGACGCTATCTGGCGGTTGCTGATGCGCGCGTCCCGAGACAGCCGCGCCACAATCTGGCGGTCCACCTCGTCCAGCTTGCGCCCGCTGCTCACGTTGCCTCCCCGTCGTGGAAAGGCACCCAGTCGGGCTGGTTCTTCAGCACGTTGACCGCCAGGGACGGCGTCAGCCGCCGCACTCCTGTCATGTTGGCGATCCGCTCCTGCAGCAGTCTATGCAGGGCGTCCTGGTCTTCGGCCACCATCAGGATTTCCAGATCCTGGGCGCCGACTACCACGTTCACCGAGAACACCTCGGGAATCGCCGCCAACTCCCGGGCCACGTCCTCCGGCGAACGGTTTTCCACCTGCACGCCGATGGCCAGCAGCATGCCGTAGCCCGCGGCTTCGATATCCGTCACCGCCACCACCCGCATGGTGCGGGAGTCCTCCAGACGCCGCACCCGGGCGCGCACGGTGGCCTCGGTCAGGCCCAGTTCCCGCGCGATGGAGCGATACGGCAGGCGGCCGTCGGCCCGCAGCAGGGCAATGATGCGGTGGTCGGTGTCGTCCAGTTCAATCTGGGCGGCACCGGCCTGACGCTGTGGGCTCAAGGCCACTAGCCCCGCTCGGCCGCCGCGCGCTGACGCAGCACGTTCTTCAGCACCTTGCCGCCGGCGTTCATTGGCAACTCGTCAACAATGCGCACCTGACGCGGGACCTTGTAATTGGCCATCTCCTCCCGCGCCCAGGCAATGACTGCCTGCTCGTCGAGTTCCGCGCCCGGCGCCGGTACGATCCAGGCGCAGGCGACCTCGCCCATACGTTCGTCCGGCACCCCGATCACTGCCGCCCGCGCTACGCCAGGCATGCTGTGCAACGTGTTTTCGATCTCCGCCGGGTAACAGTTAAAGCCGCCGACGATGAACATGTCCTTGATCCGGTCGGTGATGCGGACATAACCGTCTTCGTCCATCACCCCCACGTCACCGGTCTGCAGCCAGCCGTCGGCGGTGATGGCGCGGGCGGTTTCGGCCGGGTCATCCAGATAACCCTGCATGACGTTGTAACCGCGGCACCAGATCTCTCCCGCAGTGCCGGCAGGGACGGTATTGCCTTCTGCATCCACGCATTTCATCTCCACACCGGCCATGGCGCGGCCGGAGCTGTGCGAGATGCGCTCAGCGCTGTCCTCGGGGCGGCAAATGGAAATCACGCCGCAGGATTCGGTCAACCCGTAGGCGGTTACCACCACCTTGAAACCCAGCTCGCCGCGCATCTTCTCGATCAGGGACACCGGCACCGGGGCGGCGCCGGTCACGGCTAGACGCAGGCTGGAGAGGTCGTACTCCCCGCGCCGTGGGTGGGCCAGCAGGGACTGGTAGATGGTGGGGGGGCCGGGAATCACCGATATCCGGTCGCGGTGGATCTGGGCCAGCACGGCGTCGAGATCGAACTGCTTGACCGGCAGCATGCGAGCGCCGCGGATGATCGCCGCCAGCCACCCGGCCTTGTAGCCAAAGGAATGGAAGAACGGGTTGATAATAAGATAGTTGTCCTGCTCGGTAAGGCCGACGGTGTGGCCCCAGGTCTCGAAGGCGCGGATATTCTGGCCGTGGCTGGTGACCACACCCTTGGGCTGGCCGGTGGTACCGGAAGTAAACAGGATATCCAGGGTATCCGTGGGGGTGAGCTGGTCGGCGCGAGCCTGGACATCTGCCGCGCTGACCCCGGCACCGCCTGCAATAAAGTCCGCCCAACAGCGGGTGCCTGAAGCTTCCCCCTCCAGCAGCACGATTTCCTCGAGGGCCGGCAGGTCCTGCCCCTGCAGCATCTGCGGGTACTGCATGCCGATGAACTCGGCGACGGTAAACAGCCAGCGGGCCCCACTGCGGCGCAGGATAAACCCGGCTTCGGCACCCTTCAGCCGGGTGTTCAGGGGCACCAGCACACCGCCGATGCTCTGGGCACCGATCGCTGCGACCACCCACTGCCAGATATTGGGGGCCCAGATGGCGATGCGTTCGCCCTGCTTGAGGCCGGCAGCCAGGAAAGCGCGCGCCGCCTCAATGCGGGCGGCGTCCAGTTCTGCGTAGGTTAGAGTGACGTCGCCGTCGATCATGGCGATATGATCCGGCAGGGCCTTCGCGGTGGCGGCGACTACCTGAGGTAGAGTACGCTGTGGTGATTCAGTGTCGGACATGGCTGCAGGCGCAAAAGCTGGTCATGAGCCTGCATGGTAGTCAGTGAACCCCGGAATGACAACCGGGATTCGTAGATATGCGGCCCTTAAGCTACGAATAGTGCAATTAGTTATGAATCAGGGAAGCTATAGTCCTTGAACTGCTCGCGCAGGGACACCTTGTGGATCTTGCCGGTGGCACCGTGGGGCAGTTCGTCGACGAACTCCACCGCATCGGGCTTCCACCAGGTGGCTACCTTGCCTTCGAACCAGGACAGCATCTCCTTCGCCTCAAGATCCTTGCCGTCGCCCTTGCGCACCACGATCAGCAGCGGCCGTTCGCTCCACTTGGGATGATAGTGGCCGATCACCGCGGCCTCGGCCACCTTGGGGTGACTCATGGCGACGTTTTCCAACTCGATGGACGAGATCCACTCTCCACCGGACTTGATCACATCCTTGGTGCGATCGGTGATCGCCATGTAGCCCAGCGGGTCTATGGTTGCCACGTCACCGGTTTCAAACCAGCCCGATTCCGAGTGGGCACCGTCCGCCTCGCGCTGGAAATAGCCGGAGCAGATCCAGGGGCCCCTTACCTTGAGTGAACCGTAGGCCTTGCCGTCCCAGGGCAGTTCAACACCCTCGTCGTCGACGATCTTCATCTCTACGCCGAAGATGGGCCGGCCTGCCTTCAGGCGCAGCTTTTTGTATTCCTCAGCGGTGTAGGAGTCCTTCTGGTCGGCGCTGGCATTGATACTGCCCAGTGGGCTCATCTCGGTCATGCCCCAGCCGACGCGACTCTCGACACCATGGGCATCGAAACCTTCGGCAAGGGCCAGCGGGCAGGCAGCGCCGCCAACCACTATGCGCTTCAACGTATCCACTGTCTTGCCGGAGCTCTTAAGGTAAGCCAGCAGCGCCAGCCATACCGTCGGCACTCCCGCGGACAGGGTCACGCCCTCCTCGTTCATCAGGTTTGCCAAAGTTTCGCCGTCCCCCATCTTGTTGCCCGGGAACACCAGCTTGGACCCCGCCATGGGGCAGGAGTAGGGGTTACCCCAGGCGTTGACATGAAACATGGGCACGATGGGCAGGACCACGTCACTGGATGACAGGCCCATGGCGTCGGGCATCATGGTGGCGTAGGCATGCAACATGGTGGAGCGGTGGGAATACAGTACGCCCTTGGGGTTTCCTGTGGTACCGGAGGTATAGCACAGGGCGCAGGCATCGCGCTCGTCCAGTTCCGGCCAGGCGAACTCCTCGCTGGCCCCGGCAATCAGAGTTTCATAGCAGAGCACATTGGTGAGCTTCGATGCCGGCATGTGGGCTTCGTCAGTCAGTACCACCCAGCCCGCAACATTCGGGCACTCCGGGGCCAGTTTTTCCGCTAGCGGCATGAAATCCGGGTCAAGAAAAATGTAGCGGTCGTCCGCGTGGTTGATGATGTAGACCAGCTGCTCTGGAAACAGACGCGGGTTGATGGTGTGACAAACGTAGCCGCTGCAGGCGGAACCGTAATAGGTCTCCAGGTGGCGATAGTCGTTCCAGGCCAGGGTGCCAATGCGATCTCCGCGGTCAAGGTCCCAGTCCGCCATGGCGTTGGCCAGCTTCCGAGTGCGTACAAAAGCTTCACGGTAGGTATAGCGGTGGCGCGGATTATCGCGGGTGACAGACACGATCTCCTGGCTACCGTTAACGCGTTCAGCGTGGCGCATGATCTCGGTGATCAGCAGCGGCATATCCATCATCAAGCCTTGCATGGCGTACTCCTGTTGTGGTGACACATTATTGTCTCCAGCATTGTAACGGCTTGCCCGCTTTTTGCTATTCCCCAGGGGGGCCGGCGCACACTCTCCGGTTGGATTTCCGGTTCGCGCCCGCAGGGGGCTACAATCAGCCCAGCCAACACCACCAGAGCAAGGCCATGGATGTGGATCGAATAGTAACGGACTTGCTGCGGCTGCTGGGGGAACCACTCTTGCAGTTGGCGCTGGGCGCGCTGTACCTGGCGATTGCGCTACTGACCGCGGTTCACGCCATGCTCTACAAGCGTGACTCCCGCGCCGCAATGAGCTGGATTGCGGTGACCCTGCTATTTCCCCTGCTGGGACCGGCGCTGTACTACATGTTCGGGATCAACCGCGTGCGCAGCCAGGCGCACAAGCTCAGTGGGCAGCAGCTGCCGTTGCTGCAGGTTGGTCACGAGCGCGGCCTGATGACGGCGGATAACACCGGCATTCCCGCGGGCCTGAACAGCGAACTGCGGCCCTTCGCCCGGGTCTCGGGTCGCGTGACTCCCCAGCCCCTCGTCGCCGGCAATCAGGTGCTTACCCTGCACAATGGCGAGGAAGCCTACCCTGCCATGCTCGCGGCTATCGCCGGCGCCCAGCAGCGCGTTCTGCTGTGCAGCTACATTTTTGAATCAGATCTCATTGGCCGGCAGTTCGTGGCGGCGCTCAAAGCAGCCCATGAGCGTGGTGTCGAGGTGCGGGTACTGGTGGACGGTTTCGGCGAGCTCTACTCCTGGCCGCGGATCGGACGCCTGCTGCGCCGGGCAGGGCTCACGGCGGCCCGTTTCCTGCCGCCGCGCCTGCTGCCACCGTCACTGTCGCTGAATCTGCGCAATCACCGCAAGATCCTGCTGGTGGATGACCGGGAGGCCTTCACCGGCGGCATGAACATCGGCGACCGCCACATGCTGACGTCGGATTCCAGCAAGCACGCCGCGGACCTGCATTTTCGCGTTCAGGGGCCAATCCTCGCTCAGCTGGAGAAGGTATTCCTCGGTGACTGGCGCGTCGCCTCCGGAGAACAGATGCCGCCCCTGTGCGGGAATATCGAGCCGCTTACAGAGGGCGCAGTCTTCTGTCGCTGCATCAGCGACGGCCCCGGCGATGACCTGGACAAGATCTCAATGACCCTGATGGGCGCTATTTCCTGCGCCCGGAAAGAGATACTGATCATCACGCCCTACTTCCTGCCGTCGCGGGAGATGGTTGCCAGCCTGCAATCGGCGGCCTTGCGCGGAGTGCGGGTGATAATCCTGCTGCCAGCGCACAACAATCTGCCCTTTGTGCATTGGGCCTCCCGCAACCTGCTGTGGGAACTCCTGCTCTACGATGTCGAAATCCGCTATCAACCGCCGCCTTTCTCCCACGCCAAAGTGTTCGTAGTGGATGAGTGCTACGCTCAGGTGGGTTCAGCCAACCTGGATCCGCGCAGCCTGCGGCTGAATTTTGAGCTCAATCTGGAGCTGTTCTCCGGCGAGAGCGTGCTACAACTGGCGCGGGCGGTACACAGCCGCTACCAGCTTTCGACGCCCGTCACCCTCAAGGAACTGGACGAACGTTCCCTGCCGGTGCGGCTGCGGGACGCCTTTTTCTGGCTGTTTCAGCCCTACCTGTAGCCATGCCGGCTGCAACAAATAAAACCACGAATGGAGAGTCCCTATGTCACGTTTAACCGAGGCCCAGGCGCTGGCCTATTGGCGCCGCAATCTCGCCCTGATGTTCAAGCTGCTGGTGATCTGGTTTGTGGTGAGTTTCGGCTGCGGCATCCTGTTTGTCGACGTACTCAACCAGATCCAGATTGGCGGCTACAAGCTCGGGTTCTGGTTCGCCCAGCAGGGTTCCATCTATGTGTTTGTCGTATTGATCTTCTACTACACGCGCAGGATGGCGAAGCTCGATCGCGAATTCAACGTAGAAGAAGAATAGGGGCCGGATAATGGAACTGCGAACACTGACTTACCTGGTGGTTGGCGCGAGCTTCGCGCTATACATCGGGATTGCGATCTGGGCACGGGCCGGTTCCACCAAAGACTTCTACATCGCTGGCGGCGGCGTGCACCCGGTCGCCAATGGCATGGCGACTGCGGCAGACTGGATGTCTGCCGCCTCATTCATCTCCATGGCGGGAATGATCGCCTTCATGGGTTATGGCGGCTCCGTTTTCCTGATGGGCTGGACCGGTGGCTTTGTCATCCTGGCGATGCTTCTCGCTCCCTACCTGCGCAAGTATGGCAAGTTCACGGTGCCTGAGTTCATCGGCGACCGCTTCTATTCGAAAGCTGCACGTGCGGTCGCAGTCGTCTGCCTGATCATCTGCTCCGTGACCTACGTCATCGGCCAGATGAAGGGCATTGGCGTGGCCTTCTCCCGTTTCCTGGAAGTGGACTATGGCACCGGCCTGCTGGTCGGCATGGCCATCGTCTTTTTCTACGCGGTACTCGGCGGCATGAAGGGCATTACCTACACCCAGATAGCCCAGTACTGCGTGCTGATCATGGCCTACACCATTCCGGCGATCTTCATCAGCCTGAACCTGACCGGGAACCCCTTCCCGCAGCTCGGCCTGGGCAGCACCCTGGTAGGTACGGATACCTACCTGCTGGACAAGCTGGACCAGATGGTGATGGAGCTTGGGTTTCACGAATACACCACGGACTTTCGCCTCAGTGGCCTGAACATGTTCGCCTACACGGCTTCGCTGATGATCGGTACCGCGGGTCTGCCGCACGTGATCATTCGCTTCTTCACGGTGCCCAAGGTGCGCGATGCGCGCAGCTCAGCGGGCTGGGCACTGCTGTTCATCGCCATTCTCTACACCACGGCTCCGGCTGTCGCGGGCATGGCCAGGCTGAACCTGATGCAGACCATTGAGCCGACACCTGGCGAGTACCTGGTTTATGATGAGCGCCCGGAGTGGTTCCGCAATTGGGAAACCACCGGACTGCTGGCGTTCGAGGACAAGAACGGCGATGGCCGCATTCAGTACAGCGCCGACCCGCAAACCAACGAAATGGTTACCGTGGACAACGACATCATGGTCCTGGCCAACCCGGAAATCGCCCAGCTGCCCAACTGGGTCATTGCCCTGGTGGCAGCGGGTGGCCTGGCAGCAGCGCTGTCCACGGCCGCGGGGCTGTTGCTGGCCATCGCCTCGGCCATCTCCCACGACCTGCTGAAAGGCATGATCGCGCCCGGCATTTCCGAGCGCGCTGAACTGCGGGCCAGCCGCGTTGCCATGGCCGCGGCCATCGCCGGCGCCGGCTATCTGGGGTTCAATCCGCCGGGATTTGCCGCCGGCACCGTCGCGCTGGCCTTCGGCCTCGCAGCGTCCTCGATCTTCCCGGCCCTGATGATGGGGATCTTCTCCAAGCGCACCACCAAGGAGGGAGCAATCGCCGGCATGGTGGCCGGGATCGGAGTCACCCTGTTCTACGTGTTCCAGCACATGGGTATCATGTTCATACCCTCTACCGCGTTCCTCGGTGACATGCCCCCCAACTGGTTCCTGGGCATTGAACCCAACGCCTTCGGTGCGGTGGGCGCGGTGGTGAACTTCGCAGTCGCCCTGCTGGTCAGCCGGGTCACCAGTGCGCCGCCGGCGTCGGTGCAGGAGTTGGTAGAGCATATCCGGGTGCCGGCGGGTGCCACTGCCGCCCACGACCACTGAGAACAGGAGAAACGCCGATGTTCAGCAATCGCCACGTCATCATCGCACTACTGGTGGCGCCATTGCTGTCCATCGGCGCCTGGTTCGCAGTCGGCAACTTTGTAGGCGAGACTCCCAGCCCCGCCGAAGCGGGGCACGACTACCCGCTGCTGGCGAAAAGCAACTGCCGTTACGACAGCGGCCGCTGCGAGCTCACCAATGGCGACCTGACCCTGTCCGTCGAGGCAGTACCTGCGGGATCTGGCTGGCAGCTGCGAGTGATGGCGACACATCAGTTGCAAGGTGTGCTGCTCGCGGTTGACGAACACGGACAATCGGGACAACCGCGCGCCCTGCACACAGGCTCCGATGGCGCGAAGGAGTGGCTGCTGGACCTGCCTGCTTTACCCGCCGAAGGCGCACGCCTGCAGCTGGTGGCTGCAGCAGGCGACAGCCGCTACTACGCGGATACCGCGTCTGACTTTCTCCAGCGCTACCGCCAACCGGGGTCCTGACCGTGACCCCCGCGGACACTGCGCCAGCCGCACCACGCGCGCCCGTCGACCTGGCACCGATCGCGGATTTCCTCGCTGCCACGCTACCCTTCGACTGCCTCGCAGAGCACGACCTGGCGCAGCTGCTGGAACGGGTAACGATCAGCTACCACACTCGCGGAGAATCCTTCGACGCCGGATCTGAACACCGCGGGTTGCGCATACTGCGCAGCGGGGCCGTAGACCTGCGCGATGCCAGTAACACTTTGCTGGACCGTTTGGGTGAAGGCGAAAGCTTCCACATTGGCGGCCTCAATGCGGAGCGCGGCGGCGTGCGCGCCATCGTTATTGAGGACGCGCTGATCTACTTCCTCCCCGACGCTGCCTACCTGGCCCTGCGCCAGGCGCACCGGGACGTGGACCGCTATTTCAGCAGCCAGCGCAGCCGGCGCCTGCGTCGCGCCGCTCGCTATCAGCCGGCACCCAACGCCCTGCTGCAGAATCTCCGCAACTACATGAGCACGGACCTGCTTACGGTGCAGGGCAGCGATAACCTGCAGGCCGTTGCGGAGGTTATGACCCGGCGCCGCATGTCCTCGGCCCTGGTGCTCAGGGACGGACAGCTGGAGGGTATCGTCACCGACCGGGACCTGCGGGCGAGGGCGGTGGCAGCGGCCATCCCTCCGCACACGCCAATCAGGGAGGTCATGACCCCTCAGCCGCAGACAGTGGACGGCGGCTGCAGTCTGTTCGATGCAACGCTGCTCATGACCCGCCGCGGCTACCACCACCTGCCGGTGGTCGAGAACGGCGTGCTGGCGGGCATGATCACAACGTCCGACCTGATTCTCGCCCGCCAGGACGACCCGGTGTACCTGGTGCAACACATTTCGCGGCAGGAGGACGCCAGCGGCATCAAGGCGCTACTGGACGGCATGCCGAACCTGGTGGTGCAGTGGAGCCAGGCGGGCATGCTCGCCCATCAGGTCAGCCGCGTGCTGACGGCAATTTCAGATGCCGTGACCGTGCGCCTTATCCAGCTGGCGGAGGGCGAACTGGGGCCGGCTCCCGCCGCCTGGTGCTGGGTGGGCTTCGGCTCCCAGGCCCGTGCAGAACAGCTGTTTGGCGCGGACCAGGACAATGGCATGATTCTCGCCAATGAGGCCCGGCCCGAAGACGCCGGCTGGTTTGCACAGCTCGCACAGCGTGTCTGCGACGGACTGCAGCTGTGCGGCTACCCCTACTGTCGCGGCGGCATCATGGCTACCACCGCCAGCTGGCGCCAGTCCCTGGCCGTCTGGCAGGATACGGTGCGCGGGTGGACCGCTACCCCGTCTCCCCCCGCGGTGATGCGGGTCAGTATTTTCTTCGACCTGAGGGCGGTGTACGGCGATGAGCAGCTGTGCGCCAGCCTGCAGCATACGATGTTACAGGTGGCGTCGCGCAATTCCATTTTCCTCGCCGCTCTGGCCGTCAACGCCCTGGACAGTCGCCCTCCCCTGGGCATGTTTCGCCGCTTTGTGGTGGAACGCAATGGTGACCACCGGGACGCCGTAGATCTGAAGAAGCGCGGTGTCCTGCCGATCACCGAAATCGTCCGCCTGCATGCACTGGCCCACGGCATACCAGCGGTGAATACCGAGGAACGGCTACAGGCGCTGGCGCGCGAGAAAAAAATGACCATGGGCGACAGCCGCAATCTGGCCGATGCCCTGCACTGCATGCAACAGCAGCGCCTGGAGCATCAGTGCCAGCAGATCCTGCGCGGTGACAGCCCGGACAACTTCCTCAAGCCCCACGGACTGCCCACCCTGGCGCGGGAGCAGCTGCGCGATGCGTTCACCCTGATTGACGAGTCCCAGGCCGCCGTGCGTCAGACCTATCGGGCAGGCATGGGCTGATGTGGCTGGCCCTGCGGCGGTGGCGCCACGCGCGACAGGCTGCGGGAACACCGTTGACAGCGTGCTGGAGGCACCCGGCGCCACGCGGCAGCGATAAATGCCGGGACACCTCGTTTCTGGTCTGCGACGGCGAGATGTCGTCGCTGAATCCCGCCACCGGGTCCCTGCTCAGCCTGGGCTGGGTCGCCATCGAACACGGTGCCATCGCGCTCGCCACGGCCCGACACCAGCTTATCAATGGTCAGCGAGCCGTTGGCCAGAGTGCAACCATTCACCACATCCACGACAGGGAGCTGGTCGAGGGTATGCCGCTGGCCGACGTCATGCAGGCCTTTCTACAGGCCGCGGCGGGCAAGATACTGGTCTTTCACCACGCACCCCTGGATCTTGCTTTTCTCGACCGCGCCAGCCAACAGCTGTACGGTGCCCCGCTGCTGCTGCCGGTGATTGACACCCTGCGCCTTGAGCAGAAGCAACGAGAACGCCGGGAACGGTCCGATACACCAGGGGCCCTGACCCTGGTGCGCTGCCGAGAGCGGTATGGGCTACCCAGACATACCGCCCACAACGCGCTGCAGGATGCGATCGCAACCGCCGAGCTGTTGCTGGCGCAGATGGCGCACCGCGGCCAGGGCACCAACCTGCGCCTGCGGGACCTGCGCTAGGCGAGGCTCAGCTGACCGGATGGGCGCGGTTGGCGACCAGGTGATCGACCACTGAAGGGTCGGCCAGGGTGCTGGTATCGCCCAGATTACCCACATCGTTCTCGGCAATCTTGCGCAGGATTCGGCGCATGATTTTGCCGGAGCGGGTTTTCGGCAGGCCGGGAGCCCACTGGATCACGTCGGGCTTGGCAATGGCGCCGATCTCGCTGGCGCAGAGCTGGACCAGTTCCTTGCGCAGCTCATCACTGGGTTCCACGCCGTCCATGGGCGTTACAAAGCAGTAAATACCCTGGCCTTTGATATCGTGCGGGTAGCCCACCACCGCGGCCTCGGCGATGTCCTCGTGCAAGACCAGCGCACTCTCGACCTCGGCAGTCCCCATGCGATGGCCGGACACGTTCAACACGTCATCCACCCGCCCGGTGATCCAGTAGTACCCGTCCTCGTCGCGGGTGGCGCCATCGCCGGTGAAATAATAGCCCGGGTAATTGCGGAAGTAGGTATCCACCATGCGCTGGTGGTCACCGTAGATGGTGCGGATCTGGCTGGGCCAGGAGGCCTTGATCACCAGGTAGCCGGCGCCGGGCCCATCGATTTCGCTGCCATCCTCATTGAGCAGTGCCAGCTGCACGCCGAAAAAGGGCATGCTGGCGGCCCCAGGCTTCAGGTCCGTGGCCCCGGGCAGCGGGGTAATCATCTGGGCGCCGGTTTCAGTCTGCCACCAGGTATCGACGATCGGGCAGCGGGAGTCGCCCACCACGCGGTAGTACCACTCCCATGCCTCCGGGTTGATGGGTTCGCCCACCGACCCCAACAGGCGGAGGCTGGCCCGGGAGCTGCGCTTGACCGGAGCATCGCCGTGGGCGTGCAGGGACCGGATCGCGGTGGGCGCCGTGTAGAAGGTATTGACCTGATGCTTGTCCACCACCTCCCAGCAACGGCCGGAATCCGGGTAGGTAGGTACCCCCTCGAACATGAGGGTGGTGGCGCCGTTGGCGAGCGGGCCATAGAGAATGTAGGTGTGGCCCGTTACCCAGCCGACGTCCGCAGTGCACCAGAACACTTCGCCCTCGCGATAATCGAAGGTGTACTTGAAGGTCATGGCTGCCTGCAGCAGGTAGCCCCCGGTGGTGTGCAAAACGCCCTTTGGCTTGCCCGTGGAACCGGAGGTATAGAGGATGAACAGGGGGTCTTCCGCGTCCATGCTCTCGGGCTCGCACTGGCTGGCTGCCGCAGCGGTGGCTTCGTCGTAGCAGACGTCCCTGCCCTCCTGCCAGGCAACATCCGCGCCGGTAACGCGGGCAACGATACAGGTGTGCACGTCGGGGCAGGATGCCAATGCGGTGTCCACATTACTCTTGAGCGCAATGGTCTTGCCACCCCGCCGACCCTCGTCCGCGGTAATCACCGTGCGACAGTCGGCATCCTGGATCCGGTCGACAATGGCCGTGGGTGAGAAGCCACCGAAAACCACCGAGTGAATGGCGCCGATACGCGTGCAGGCGAGCATGGCGTAGGCGGCTTCTGGCACCATGGGCATGTAGATGCAGACCCGGTCGCCCTTGCCTACGCCGCGCGCGCGCAACACATTCGCCAGCCGGCATACCTGTTCGTGCAACTCGCGGTAGCTGATGTGCCGGCTCTGGGCTGGGTCGTCGCCCTCCCAGATCAGCGCTGTCTGGTCCGCGCGGGTGTCCAGGTGCCGGTCGATGCAGTTGACGCTGACGTTCAGGCGCCCCCCGGCAAACCAGCTGGCGCGCCCCTCATGGAAGTCGTAGTCCACGACCGTATCCCAGGGCTGATCCCAGCTCAGGAATTCCTCTGCTTTTTCCGCCCAGAATGTTGCGGGGTCCTCCACGGACTGCTGATACATCTCCTGGTAGCGCTCGGGCGTGATGTGGGCATCGCGGAAATTCTCGGGAATCTTGTGCAGGGGGAAATTAGACATTTTATGGTCCAGCGGTGATGAATTTTCGGCCGATGATACTGGCTTGGCAGGGGGGCGCAACTCGACCGAGGTCCAAGCCGGCCCCACCCCGCCGTGGCGCTATCCTATCCAGTTCCAGTGCTCGCCACCCGCACTGCGGTGGGCGCGCCCTTCGGCGGCCAGCTTGATCAGATGCGCAGTCAGCGACAGCTTCGCCCACTCGTGACGTGCCGCATCGACATCGTCATAGACCACTTTCACCAGGGCATCCAGATCGCCCTCGCCGAGGGCAGACAAGCCCGCAACCACCTTGCGCTCCCGGGCCAGCCGGTGCTCCACCAGGCCGGCTACTTCCTCACGGGGGGTGTGGATGAGGTCGCCATGACCAGGGGCAATGCTCTGCAGCGGGTAGTCCAACAGCAGGCGCAGTGACTCGATATAGGCCTGCATATCGCCGCCCGGCGGCACAATGACCACGGTGGAACCGTTCATGATGTGGTCGCCCGCAAACAGCATGCCGTCCTCTTCCAGCAGGAAGCAGTAGTGGTTGTTGACGTGACCAGGAGTGTGCAGCGCGCGCAGGGTGAACTCCGGGGCCTCAAGCACCCAGCCGTGGGACAGCTCCAGGGTTGGCTGGAAAGTGTCGTCCTGAAAGCGATCATCCGCCGGCAGGGCGCCGATCACCTCGGCACCGGTGGCCGCGGCCACCGCCTGCCAGGCCGGGGAGTGATCCGGATGGGTGTGAGTGCAGACGATCCAGCGGATGGTGCCCTCCACCGCCGCGAGGATGGCGTCGACATGCGCAGGGATCGCCGGGCCGGGGTCCAGCACCGCGACCTGCTCGTGACCCAGCAGATAGGTGTTGGTACCGGGGCCGGTCATCATGCCGGGGTTCGGTGCTACCAGGCGCCGCACGCGGTTGTTCAGGGTGAAGGGAATACCGTGCTCAAACATCGTTTCAAACCATATTATGAATGGGTACCAGCGGATTGACCTCCGCCTCGTAATCGACCCCGTCCACCTCAAAGCCGAACAGCTGCAGGAACTCCCGGCGATAGCCGGCGAAGTCGGACAGCTGGTGCAGGTTGTCGGTATCAATCTGCTGCCACAGCTCGGCCACTTCCGCCTGTACTGCCGGGTCCAGCTCCTTGCCGTCTGCCCGCAGTCTCCCCTCGTCGTCCAGCTGCGGCGCGGGATGGTAGAGAGAATCCCTGAACAGACTGTTGATCTGCTCAATACAGCCTTCGTGGCTGCCGCGCGCTTTCATCACCTTGAACAGTATCGCCAGGTAGATCGGCATCGCGGGAATGGCGGCGCTGGCCTGGGTCACCACGGCCTTCAGCACCGACACCCGGGCGTCGCCGCCATTCATCGCGAGAAGCTCGCGGATCCCGGTCACGCGCCGGTCCAGATCCTGCTTGGCAGCGCCGATAGTGCCGTGCCAGTAGATGTCCCAGGTCATTTTTTCGCCGATATAGGTGTAGGCAGTGGTCTTCGCGCCCTCCGCCAATACCCCGGCCTCATCCAGGGCATCGATCCACATCTGCCAGTCCTCACCGCCCATGACGGCGACGGTATTATCGATCTCCTCCTGGGTGGCGGGCTCCAGATGGAAGTCCTGCACTTCCTGCTTGTCCGTATTGACGCCCTTCTGCACCGCCGGCTTGCCGATGGGTTTGAGGGTGGAGGTATGGACCACGCCGGTGACCGGATGCTGGCGCCGCGGCGCCGCCAGGCTGTAGACCACCAGGTCGATCTGACCCAGATCCTCGCGGATGGTGGCGATGGTCTTCTGCTTGATCTCCTCGCTGAAGGCATCGCCATTGATGCTCTTCGCATAAAGCCCTGCGGCCTCGGCGGCGCTGTGGAAGGCGGCACTGTTGTACCAGCCGGCAGTGCCGGGCTTGGTCTCGGTGCCTTCCTTCTCAAAGAAAATGCCCAGAGTCGCGGCGCCCGCACCGAAAGCAGCGGTAATCCGCGAGGCCAGACCATAGCCAGTGGAGGCGCCAATCACCAGTACCCGCTTCGGGCCATCCTCGATGGGGCCCTGTGACTGCACATGGTCGATCTGGTGCTGGACGTTGGCGGCACAGCCGACGGGATGCGTGGTCGTACAGAGAAAGCCGCGTACGCGGGGCTTGATGATCATGGCTGGTCGCTTTCCTGATTCTGGTAGGTGTGATCAGTCCCCGGAGGGCAAAACCGAAGTGTATCACAGCACCCAGGGGGCGGAATGGACCATCAGGGGCGCGTCATCGGCGCCAGGTTTTCCCGCTCAGGACCTCGCGAAATCCGCTGGCAACCGTGCTTTCAAACGATTCTTCCAGCGCCGCTTGGCATGTCGGCGGAGATTGGGTATGTCGTCGGTTTCGTCGAGGATGGACTGGCCGATGATGGCCTCAATGACGTCCTCCATGGTCACCAGACCCATCCAGCCGCCGTACTCGTCATAAATCAGGAACATGTGCTGGCGCTCATTGATAAAGCGGCTCAACAGGCCCTCGACATTCTCCTGATCGCTGACCACGGTCACCGGCTTCATCAGGCTGGTAACGGGCAGGGTTGGATCCGCGCCGATGACGTCGTGCCGGAACAGCATGCCCAGAGGTATCTCCTCCTCGTCCAGCACCGGGTAGCGCGAGAACTGCTCCGGCCGTACCTGTCCCACAAAGTCCGCCACCGTATTGAGGGTGAGAATGGCAGCCAGAGGCTGATCAATCTGGTCCTTGAGGACCCGCAGGCGCTCCCACAGACCTGGCCGCGCCAGCTTCTGTTGTGCGATGTAGCTAGGGGTAATGGAGAGCAGGGCCGCTTCGAGGATGGAACACACAAAGGAAAAGGCAATGGAGATAACCGCGAACAGGAGCAGGAGGGTCATTTAGGGCGCAGGCAAAAAAAGAGGGGGCGGAGATTATTGCACGCTGGCTCTATCGCTGTACATGTCGCGTACATGTGCCGGTACTCCTCTGGCCGCCAGGGCTATTGCATACGGTTACTCAACCACACCGTCTGGTACGGCTGCAACAGCAGTTGCATATCCCGGCTCGGGTAGCGCTCGCCGCAGATCAGGTCGCCCCAGCCATGATCATCGATCAGGTTGATGTCCAGCAGGTTCAACGGCTGCGGCTGATCGGTGATATTGCTGATACAGAAGATGCTCTGCCGGCGATCGATGCTCTGGCGCCAGAAACCAAACAGCGAGGTGCCCAGCTGCAGGGTGAACTGGGTAGCATTGGGGTGGAAGGCGGATTGGCTCCCGCGCAGACGCAGCAGGGCCTGCAAACGCGCCAGCACCTGGTGGTGACCACTATCGTGGTCGGCGAGCTCCGCCTCCAGCGCCGCCAGCGACCACTGGTGGCGGTTGATGGCGCGACTGTGGTCGGTGTGCTCCACCCGCTGGTAGTCGTTGCGGGTGCCAAGAAGGCTGTGGATGTAGACGCCGGGTATTCCCTCGAGGGCAAACATGATGGCGTGGGCACAGACAAAGCGCTCCAGGGCCCAGGTATCAGCGCCCCGCACAGTACCCTGCAATGCATCGTAGAGGGCAATATTGACCTCATAGGGACGTCGCTCGTCGCCCTCCAACGCACGCCAGGACACCCGCCCGCCGAATGCCTCCAGGGCGGTGATCAGTGTCGCCAGTTCCCCGTCGCTGAGCAAACCCTCCGCCGGGCGCAGCCCGATGCCGTCATGGGAGGCGATGAAGTTGAAGTAAGTGGTGCCATTCTGGGCCGGCGGCATGCTCATCAGCCACTGCCGCAGGTAGGTACAGTCACCAGTGAGCAGTGTATTGAGTAGCAGAGGCGGCAGGGAGAAGTTGTAGACGCAGTGAGCCTCGTTGGCATTGCCGAAGTAGGACAGATTTTCCCGGTTGGGAATATTGGTCTCGGTAATCAGTACCGCATCTTCGCACGCATGCTCCAGCAGGGTTCGCAGCAGGCGCACCACCTCATGGGTTTGCTCCAGGTTCAGGCAGCTGGTGCCAGGGATCTTCCACAGAAAGGCGATGGCATCCAGGCGAAAGATTCGCACTCCCCGCTCCAGGTACAGGCGCAGGATGCCGACAAACTGCAGCAGCACTTGCGGATTGCGAAAATCCAGATCCACTTGGTCATGGCTGAATGTGCACCAGACATGGCGGGTGCCCCGGGCTGTTTCCACCTCGCGCAGCAGCGGCGAGGTCCTCGGACGCACGACCGCAGAGAGATCGGTGTCAGGAGGGACCGTAAAAAAATAGTCGCGGCCAGGCTCTTCCTCACGAAGAAAGTTCTCGAACCAGGGGCTGCGACTGGAACAGTGGTTGATGACCAGGTCTGCCATCAGGTCGAAGTCAGCGGCGATGGCGCCGATATCCTCCCAGCTTCCCAACGCCTCATTGACGCTGGAGTAGTCCAGCACCGAGAAACCGTCGTCCGAGGTCCATGGATAAAAGGGCAGGATATGCACTCCGCTCAGTACCCCCGCCGCGTGCTGGTCCAGGAAGCGCTTCAGAGTGTGCAGCGGCTTTTCTTCAGGAGCGAGCAGGCTGTCCCCGTAGGTGATCAACAGGGCATCGCGTTCGCTCCAGTGATTGCTGTGGGGCCGGGGCGTTGCGACAGAATCGTCCAGGCCCATGGCTGCCAGCAGCTGGTCCACCAGTGCTCCATCCGGGCGCACCGTAGGCACCCCGTCATAGATCATCTGCAGATGCTGCAGCAATCGCTCCCGCAAGCGCAGCAGGGGGCTGTCGGCAGCGCTATCCACCGGCGCCACCGAATTCGGCCTGGTCCTGTTCAACAGCGTCCTGCAGCCGCTCAAGAACGTCCGGGATGGCGCTGGTCACCCGGTTCCAGCTGGGAATAAACGGCCGTTCCATCGGGTATTCGAGAAACGCCTCTCCGGCTTTCATGATGTTTACCGCAAACATCTCCACCGCCATCTCCTCGTTGTGGATGTCCAGGGTGAGCCCGTTCATCACCGCGTCATTGTGGTAGGTTTCCACGAAATCCAGAGCGATGCGGTAGTAGGTGGCCTTGAGGGAGCGGAAAGTCTCGCTGTTGAAGGTCACCCCGCGGGTGGCCAGCTTGCGGAACAGAGCCTTGGCGATATCAATGGACATCTTCGACAGGCCCTGGCTGGCATCATCCGGCGACATTTCCTGATGCTTGTGGTCGTAGACATCGGCGATGTCCACCTGGCACAGACGGTTGTTGGCATAGTTGCGGTGGACCTCCGACAACACCCCGATTTCCAGACCCCAGTCGCTGGGGATACGGATGTCCGTCAGCACATCCCGGCGGAAGGAGAACTCCCCCGCCAGGGGATAGCGAAAACTGTCCATGTAGTCCAGGTACTCCATATCACCCAGGACTTTCTTCAGGGCACGCAGCAGGGGTGTCACCAACAGGCGACTCACCCGGCCATTGATCTTGCCGTCCGCCACCCGGGCGTAGTAACCCTTACAGAACTCGTAGTTGAATTGGGGATTGGCGACGGGGTAGATCAGCCGCGCCAGCAGGCCGCGGTCGTAGGTGAGGATGTCGCAGTCGTGCAGGGCCACGGACTCGGAGCGCCCGGACGCGAGGGTGTAGCCCATGCAGTACCAGACATTGCGGCCCTTGCCGAGCTCCCGCGGCGCCAGGTCCCGCTCCTGCAGCTCGGCATCCAACGCCTGGAGCCGGGGGCCGTCGTTCCACAATACCCGATGTCGTTGGGGGAGCTCGCCAAAGAATTCCAGCGCGTGCCGATACTCAGCCTCATCGGCCCGATCCAACCCGATCACAATCTCCGCCAGGTAGGGTACCGCCTGCAAATGCCCAACAATACGCGGCAGAGCCTCGCCCTGCAGTTCGGAGAACAGGGAGGGCAGGATCAGACCCAGGGGCCGGGTGCGGGAGAAGCGCAGCAACTCCTGCTCCATCTCGTCCACCGAGCGGTGAGAGAGGTTGTGCAGGGTAGTAATGATGCCGTTCTGGTAAAAATCGCCCATACCATAATTCCTGTGTTTACGGGTCCATCCGTCGCAGCCAGTCCAGCACACCCTCCGCCCATCCCGCCGGCCCGAAAGCCTGGCTGTAGCGGGTGCTGTCCTGCCGTTGCAGCGGGGGAAACCCATGCACCGGGGAACGAATGACGAGGGAATGCCGCGCACTTTCCAGCATGGCGCTGTCATTGGCGCTGTCGCCTATGGCGATTTCATGCACATCCCGTGCCGGGTTTTCCCGCTGATAGCAGGCGCGCAGCCAGCGCAGTGCAGCACCCTTGTCGCAGTCCCCCGCCACGCTGAGAAAACGTCCGCCCTGGAGGGCAGTGGCGCCGGCGGCAACCAGGGCAGCAACAAAGGCCTCGCGGCGTTCATCGTCGCCCCGCCACAGTACCGGCTCGCTGTAGTCTCGCTGCAGGGCCCGCGCGGCCGCCTCGCTGCCCAGGCCAGTCGCAGCCATCACCCCGTCCAGGCCCATGGCCTCGAAATGGGTGAACTGCGCTTCAAACTCAGGTTTTAGTCGATCCAGCTCAGCCAGCCAACGCTGCCGGGGCGGGGCGAACTCGCGGACCCAGCCATCCTCTTCGGTCCTGCAGTCGGGTGGCGTCTGCCCGAGGCTACCGCGGGGGATGAACACGGCGGCGCCATTCTCAACGATGAAAGGGTCGCGGTTGCCAAGTTGGATGCGCAGTGGCTCGATTTCTGCCCGGGTCTTGCTGCTGCAGAAAATCAGCGGTATTGCGCGCTCCCGCAAGGCCTCAATTGCAGGCAATGCCGCCTGCAGGCTGTAGTCGTGATGGTCCAGCAGCGATCCGTCGAGGTCGCTGAATACCAGCAGCAGGCGGCTCACGTCGGCACTTCCGGGCCGTGCCAGCTGCGAATCGTCCTGTCGCGGTCCAGTTCCCAGACCAGGTCCATCGACGGCGGCAGGGTAGCCAGGCAGTGTCGCGTCAGGCGCTCATAATGCTGGACGAAGCGGGCCAGGGCGGCGTCGCCCATCACCCGGGTACCGGCGGCAGCATCGCCGAGGGCCGCAGCCAGCTTGCGCTCCTGCTCGCTGCGCCAGCGCAAGACCTCGTCAAACGAAGGCGCTCGCAGCATCAGCCAGACATCTACGCGCTGGTGCAGCCGGGCATAGTCTGCACCCAGGCAGTCGTTGGCGTAGCGGCGCCAGCCGCGGTCGCCGTCCTCCTCTCGTTCCAGGGCATTGCAAGGTTCGGCAAGGGACTCGTCGCTCTGGGGAGAAGCGCCAAGGCACCAGCCCTCCAGCAGGATCACGTCCACCGGTGGCTGCACCCGCGGCCAGTTTTCTATCGGTGCGCGGTCGTCTCGCGACTTGTCGAAGCGTGGCACCGCCACCGGCGAGATGCCGGGGGCGGAGCCCAGCGCTTCTAGCGTTTGCAGAAGCAGGGGGATGTCATGGGTTCCAGGCACACCCCGGGTGCTGAACAGTGTATGCACCTGTGCCGCCAGCTGCTGGCGCTCACCGCGGGTCAGGTAGACGTCATCGATGGACAGAGACAGGGCTTGCAGGCCCGCTTCCTGCACCAGCCACTGACACATATAGTCGCTGAGGGTGGTCTTGCCCGAGCCCTGCGCACCATTAATGCCCACCACTAGCGGGCGATTTGCACCACAGCAGTGCGCCGCAATCCGGGCAGCCACCGGATCAAACCAGTTTTTCGCCTGCTCCAGGTAATCTGCCCGCAGCGCCTGCTGCTCAAGAAATTGTGCTCGCCAGCCCACAGCTGGGCGATCCTTCCCCATCACTACCCTCTTCTGGCTACCTGCCTGTTTACAATGTACTAGCAGGTGGCGTGCCAGCGTTCACCCGGTTCTTATCAATGGTATGCTGGCGTCGATCAAGGTAACAACCGGAGGAACGTGATGAGTGAGGATGTCCGCTGGCAGCAGCGCCTGACCAATTATCAGCGTGCACTCGCGAGCCTGACAGATGCGGTAGAGCTTAGCCGCCAGCGCGCCCTGTCCGACCTGGAGCAGCAGGGCCTGATTCAGGCCTTTGAATTCACCCATGAACTGGCCTGGAATTGCCTACGTGACTACCTGCGCTATCAAGGTGAGCAGAATATCACCGGATCGCGCGATGCCACCCGAGGGGCGTTCGCAGTGGGCCTGATATCTGACGGCGAGCAATGGATGGATATGATCGCCAACCGCAACCGGACCTCCCACACCTACAACAAGGCCACTGCCATAGCGATCGCGAGCGCAGTGACCGAGCACTACCATCCTCTGTTCTGTCAGCTGGCGGACCGCCTGCAAGCATTGCGCGATGCCGACTGGCAGTGAGGTTGGCCGAGATGACGGCCTGCGTCCGGAGCAGCGCAGGGCGATCTACGAGGTTTTGCGGCGCTTTCCGGAGGTGCGGGAAGCCACAATCTACGGCTCCAGAGCCATGGGGACCTACCGGCCGGGCTCAGACATCGATCTGACCTTGCTCGGAGCCATCAGCCTAAAAACACTGAATCAAATCGCCCTGGCATTGGACGACCTTCTCCTACCTGTAGATATTGACCTCTGCATATTTCACGAGATCGAGAACCCACGGCTGCGAGAACACATCCAGAGGGTGGGGAAACTGTTCTACGCAGCCCCGTGAAGCAGGGCAGCCCGCCGGCTACAACAGCAGGCGACGGATATCCCCCAGCAGTCCAACCAGCTGGGTACAGAAACGGCCGGCGTCACCGCCGTTGATTACCCTGTGGTCGTAGGAGAGGGACAGGGGAAGCATAGTACGGGGTTGGAACGCCTGCCCGTCCCAGACTGGCTTGACGCTGGCGCGGGACACGCCGAGGATCCCCACTTCCGGGGTGTTGACGATGGGCGAGAAGCCGTTGCCGCCGATACCGCCGAGACTGGAAATGGTGAAACAGCCTCCCTGCATGTCGGCCGGCTTGAGCTTGCGCTCGCGCGCCTTCTCCGCCATCTCCAGCACTTCCTCGGCGAGTTGCCAGAGTGGCTTCTGATCCACGTCGCGGATCACCGGCACCATCAGGCCAGCGGGGGTATCGACCGCCATGCCGATATGGGTATAGCGCTTGTAGACCAGGTTTTCCCCATCCGCTGACAGGGAGGCGCTGAATTTGGGGTTGTCGCGCAGGGCGATGGCACAGGCCTTGAGCAGGAACGGCATCGGGGTCAGCTTGGTGCCGCGCTGTTCCGCCTCGGCCTTCAGCCCCTTGCGGAAGTCCTCCAGTTCGGTAATGTCGGCCTCGTCGAACTGGGTCACGTGGGGCACATTGAGCCAGCTACGCTGCATGTTGGCGGCGGTGAGTTTATCCAGTTTGGTGCGGGCCACCGTCTCAATGTCGCCAAAGGCACTGAAATCCACTTCCGGCACCGCCGGGATTCCCGACCCCGAAGTCACCGCGGCGGATTTACCGCTCAATGCCCGCTGCACGAAACTCTGGACATCCTCCTTCAGCACCCGTTCACGGGGCCCACTGCCGCTGACCTTGCTGAGTTCCACCCCCAATTCACGCGCCAGCTTGCGCACTGCCGGACCCGCGTAAACCAGCTGGTCATCCGCCGCTGCACGAGGCTGAGAGGCCTCCGCAGGGGTTACCCTGTCGGTAGCCGAACGCTTTGCAGGCTGCTCAGCAGCCGTCTTTTCCCCTTTTTCGCCCTTGTCGCCCGAGGTGGCGGCAGGTGCGGTATCTTTCTCCGCTGCCGGCTCGCTGCCAGCTTCGCCACCGGCCGCGCTTTCCAGTACCACCAGAGGATCACCCTGGCGCACCGCACTGCCTTCCTTGACCAGCCATTTCAGCACCGTGCCGGCGTGCGTGGAGGGCACCTCCATGGACGCCTTGTCCGATTCCAGCACCACCAGCGAGTCACCCTCGGCGACCTCATCGCCGACCTTGACGCTAAACTCAATCAGATCCACATCATCGTCAGTGCCGATATCCGGCACAGAGATGGTAACTTCCCGGCTTTTGGCGGGGTTTGCTTCCGCGTCCTCGTCACTGTCCTTATCCGCCGGCTCGTCTTCCTTGGCAGCGGGCTTCGCTGAGGCTTTGGATTCCTTCGATTCCTTGGCTTCCTTCGCCTTCTCCGGCTCCTTCGCTTGCTCCGCGTCCCCGCCCTCTTCGTCCGCGGTCTCCACCACCAGGATGGGCGCTCCCTCGGCGAGTTCATCGCCGACCTTGACCAGTACCTCCAGCACCTTGCCGGCCACGTCCGAGGGAATCTCCATCGACGCTTTGTCAGACTCCAGCACCAGCAGGCCCTGCTCCAGTTCGATCTCGTCGCCCACCGCCACCAGCAACTCGATTACTTCCGCACCTTCGGCACCGCCGATATCCGGTACCGTTACCTGTTTCTTCGTCATGTGCTTCGTATCCTGTACCGTTATACCGTCAGCGGGTCGATCTTGTCGGGGGAAATTCCGAGCGTCTGCATCGCTTCCACGACCACAGCGGGTTTCACTGCGCCCTCGTCGGCCAGCGCCCTGAGCGCCGCCAGCACCACGTATTCGCGGCTTACCTCAAAGAAGCGACGTAGCCTTTCGCGGGTATCACTGCGACCATAACCGTCAGTACCCAGTACCATGAACGGGCGCGGGATAAACTGGCGCAGTTGCTCGGAATGAGCCTTCATATAATCCGTGGCTATCACTACCGGACCCTCGTGACCCTCCAGCTGTTCTGTCAGCCAGGCCGCCTTGGGCTTCTCCTCTGGATGCAACAGGTTCCAGCGCGCCACCGCCTTGCCCTCGCGCTGCAGCTCGTTGATGCTGGTCAGGCTCCAGATATCCGCGGCCACGCCGTAGTCCTGTTCCAGCATGGCGGCTGCGGCTTCCACTTCCCGCAGGATGGTACCGGCGCCCATCAGCTGCACCCGCGGCCCTTTCTTGCGACTGGAGCGCTTGAGCTGGTACATGCCGCGGACAATGCCCTCCTCCGCCCCCTGCGGCATCTCCGGCTGCAGGTAATTCTCGTTCATGGTGGTTATGTAGTAGAACTTGTTCTCGCCCTCCTGATACATGCGTCGCAGGCCATCCTGGATAATCACCGCCAGCTCATAGGCGACGGCCGGGTCATAGCTGACACAGTTGGGGATGGTGCTGGCCAACAGATGGCTGTGGCCATCCTGGTGCTGCAGCCCCTCGCCATTCAGGGTAGTACGACCGGCGGTAGCACCGATGAGGAAACCCCGGGCCTGGCTATCGCCGGCGGCCCAGGCCAGGTCGCCGATGCGCTGGAAACCAAACATGGAGTAGAAAATGTAGAACGGCACCATGGAGTAGCCGCTGGTGCTGTAGGAGGTCGCCGCTGCGATCCAGGCCGAGAAGGCACCGGCCTCGTTGATGCCCTCCTCCAGGATCTGGCCCTTCTGGTCCTCCTTGTAAAACATGATCTGGCCCGCGTCCTGGGGCGTGTAGCGCTGGCCCACGGAGGAGTAGATCCCGAGCTGGCGGAACATCCCCTCCATGCCGAAGGTGCGGGCCTCATCCGGCACAATGGGCACCACGCGCTCGCCGATCTGCTTGTCCTTGACCAGGGTGGAGAGCATGCGCACGAAGGCCATGGTGGTGGAAATTTCCCGCTTGCCACTGCCCTTGAGCTGGTTGTCGAAGGCCGCCATTGACGGGGTCTCCAGCAGCTCCATGTCCTTGCGCCGGGCCGGAATAAAACCGCCCAGCTCTTCCCGGCGCTGCACCATATAGCGCATTTCGGGGCTGTCCGGCGCCGGACGGTAGTAGGGGACATCCTTCAGCTCGGAGTCCGAGACGGGAATGGCAAAGCGGTCGCGAAAGGCCTTGAGGCTGTCCAGGTCCAGCTTTTTCAGCGAGTGGGTTTCGTTGTTCGCCTCCCCCGCCTCGCCGGTACCGTAACCCTTCACCGTCATCGCCAGGATGACGGTAGGCCGCTCGTGCTGGGCCACCGCCTGGGCGTAGGCTGCGTACACCTTGTAGGGGTCGTGGCCACCGCGGTTCAGGTACATGATGTCGTCGTCTGAAAGGTCCTTGACCAATTCCAGCAGCTCCGGGTACTTGCCGAAGAAGTGTTCGCGGGTGTAGGCGCCGCCATTGTACTTGTAGTTCTGCAGCTCGCCGTCACAGACCTCGTCCATGCGCTGCTGCAGCAGGCCGGTGTCGTCTCTCTCCAGCAACGGGTCCCACTTGCGACCCCAGATGACCTTGAGCACGTCCCAGCCGGCGCCGCGGAACACACCCTCCAGTTCCTGGATTATCTTGCCGTTGCCGCGCACCGGCCCGTCCAGCCGCTGCAGGTTGCAGTTGACCACGAAGATCAGGTTGCCGAGACGCTCGCGCCCCGCCAGGGAGATCGCGCCCAGGGATTCGGGCTCATCACATTCGCCGTCGCCGAGGAAGCACCACACATTGCGGTCGCCGTGCTCGAGCAGGCCGCGACTCTGCTGGTACTTCATCACGTGGGCCTGATAGATGGCCTGGATCGGCCCCAGCCCCATGGACACGGTCGGAAACTGCCAGTAGTCGGGCATCAGCCAGGGGTGCGGATAAGACGAAAGACCATTGCCGTCCACTTCGCGACGGAAATTGTCCAGCTGTTCCTCGCTCAGACGCCCCTCAAGGTAGGAGCGTGCATACATGCCCGGCGCGCTGTGGCCCTGATAGAACACCAGGTCACCGGGATGCTCGCCATCCGCGCCGCGGAAAAAGTAGTTGAAGCCGACATCGTACAGGGTTGCGCTGGAGGAGAAGCTGGAAATATGCCCGCCCAGCCCCTCGTCGTTGTCGTTGGCACGCATGACCATGGCCAGGGCATTCCAGCGCACCAGGGAGCGGATACGGCGCTCCATGAACAGGTCCCCGGGCATCATTTTCTGGTCTTCGGGCGCGATGGTATTGCGGAACGGCGTGGTAATGGCAGTGGGCAGCCGCACTCCCGTCTCGGTGGCGTGCTTGGCGAGTTCTACCAGCAGCTCAGCGGCGCGCTCGGGGCCGCTGTATTTGCTTACGGCATCAAACGCTTCCATCCACTCCCGGGTTTCAATCGGGTCCTTGTCTTCGGTCATGCGGCTATCGCTCCTGACGGGAGTTTGGGGTTGGAGAGGACTCGATTATTGGTTCCAAAATGAAACCTGAAGGCGGTATCCCAGCTACCAACAGTATAGACACTGGCATGGATTCTTGCCTGCAACCTCGTAGAGCCAGTGCAACAGGCAGACGCAAGGTACACCAAGAAAAGTCGCGTGACAAATCAACAGTTCTATTAAAGAACTTGCAGGCCGTGCCGGGGCTCGGGCGAAGCGCCAGCTCGACCCTTAATCGATCGTATAATATGGCTGCCGGGCCTTGAGCGCAGCCGCGGACTCCACCAGCTCGCCATAGCCTTCCGGCAGCGACTGTACCTTGCCCGGAGCCACCACCAGCAGGGAGCGCGGCTGCCCGCGGAACACGTCGCCGAAATAGGCGTTCCAGTCCTCCAGCGTCAGGCCCCTGACTGCATCGGCCAGTTGCTGGCGGCCATCGAAGTCGAACTCTTTCTTGGCAATGGACTGCCAATAGAACTCCGCGCGCTCCCACAGGTTTTTGTCCGGGCGCAGGATCTCCGCGACCAGCGAAGTTCGATAGCGCAGGAACTGTTCCTCATCCAACGCCTCCGCCACACTGCCCATGTAAGCCTCTATGGCGTCTGTGACCGCCGGTGCCGAGGCATTGGGAGACTGAATCAACAGCACCAGCCCAGGTACATCCAGCTGCGGCCAGGAGAAGGCACTGACCACGTAGCCCAACTGCTGCTCGGTGCGCAACTGCTGGAAGAACCCGGTCTTGATGATGTGTCCGGTTAAGGTGGTTGCCGCCCGGTCTTGCCAGCTGCGGTCCCGGCCCTGTAGATACCAGCCAACAACGGAATCATCGTGGTCTACTGCAACCGGGTACTGCAGCGCGTCACCCGGCGCGAAGCGCGTCACCCGCAGGGGGGGCAGCGGCGGCGAATCGCCGGCTGCCAACAGCTCTCCAACCCGGTCTGCCAGCTGCGGAACAATAGCGGCATCGTAGTTGCCGTAGAGCATGGTCTCCGCCGTGGCCCCTGCCCAGAATGCCTGTACCCAGAGCTGCAGTTCGCTGAGCGTCAGGGCCTGCAGCGCAAGAATCAGGGCCTGCTCGCCCCACTCACCGTGTAGCAGCGCTTCGCGCAGGTCATCCATAACCTGGCTGCTGGGGCGCTTGGCCACGCTGTTCTCCAGATTGCGGATCATGTCCGCGCGGATATTGGCGAAGCGCTGCTCGCTGAAGTCTGCCGCCTCTACAGCGTCCAGCAGGCGATCCAGCAGTATCAATTGCTTGTCGTTGTAGCCACTGACCCGCAGGCTGATGCCCTGGGCATGCTTGTAGACATCGAAGTTCAGCCCCGCCAGCAGGGCCGGATAAGTGAACTCGTTGACCGCATCTTTAAGCAGCGCGGTGTACAACACCGCCGCGGCTGCTTGGGCAGCGCTCTCTCCTACCTCGGGCGAGCGAAAATTGATATACAGTGCACCGCGTGGAACCCGAAACTCCGTGTCCTGCCCGAACCAGACTTCCTGCCGGGATGCGGTCAGGACGTTGGCCGGCGGGTTGGCAACTGCGGTTGACGTCAGCAACGCGACGTCCTCCGCGATAAACTCGTTGGGGCGGGGCAGGGTCAGGCCGACATCTCCCACCGCTGCGGTCCAGCGCTGCAGCTGCTCTGCAGATACAGGTTCGGCGCTGTAGGGCACGGCATAGAATGGCGACTCCCGGTCGGTGTCCACGGACTGGTGGCTCAGGGTTACCAGGGCATTCTCTGGAACCACCGTGGACAGGAGCTCCGCCAGCATGTCGGGATCGTAATCCTTCATCAGGCTGTTGCCGCGAAGAATGTCCTCAGTGGCGAAGTAGTGCATGCCACTGGCCAGAGCACTGGCATAATTTACCGGGTTGGCCTTCTCCCGGAACCGGAACTGCAGCTCCGCCAACTGCGACTGCTCCTCGTAAAGCCATTGCTGGGGGCCCTCACGCCGCAGCATGTCCAGATAGGCGAACAGCAGTTGCAATACGCGATCCTGCCGCGCCAGGCCCTCTTCGGTCAGGCCAATACTGACGCTGAACAGGGCACCGCCCCGCCAGCCCAGGCCCGAGCCTGCACCCAGAGTCTCCGCCAGGCCTTCCTCCTTCAGCTTCGCCAGCAGGCTGCCACTGCCTTCGTGACCGACCAGGTTGCCCAGGTAACCGAGTGGATTGCTGCGATAGGCACTGCGGTAATCGGGTACCGGAAACGACACCTCCAGCTGCCGCAGCGTCGCCTGGGGCTGCACCTGCACCAGCATGGGCAGGGTATCCGGGGCGAACAGAGGGGCGGCTATGGCTTCAGTCGCAACGGCACGGTTTGGGACTGGAGCAAACCGGGGCACGACCATGGCTTCAAGCTCGTCCAGTGATTCGGCGCCAAACACCACCAGCCGCATCTTATTGGCAGAGTAGTGTTGTTCATAAAAACTCAGCAGATCTTCACGTATGCGCGCCTCTGGCCGGTCCGCCAGGGTCTCCAGGCTGCCGACCGTAAACTGGCT
The DNA here is from genome assembly GCA_041746975.1 of Haliea sp. GTDB lineage: Bacteria > Pseudomonadota > Gammaproteobacteria > Pseudomonadales > Halieaceae > Haliea. The sequence goes on from JBGTGB010000275.1 coordinate 34,551, forward strand.
GAAGGGGTGTTCGGGATTCATCACAGTCTGCAGCACATCCAGGCCACGACGGGGGTCGCTGCGCAGCCCCATCTGGAATTCGGCCTCCACTGCATTCATCTCGCGCTCGACATAGGCTTCGTCGAAGCGGGGCGCAATAAAGAAGCGGGCGAGGCGGTCCAGGGCGCCCGTCAGGTACTGAGCCTGGATATCAAAGAAGTAATTGGTGTGTTCGAAACTGGTGTAGGCGTTGTGGCTGCCGCCGTGCTCGGCAATATACTGCTGGTAATCGCCGGCTTCCGGGTACTTGTCGGTACCGAGGAACAGCATGTGCTCAAGGAAGTGAGCCAGCCCCTCGCGACCAGGCGGGTTGTCACCGCTGCCAACCAGAACATCCAGGGCTGTAGCGGCCTTCGGAGCACCTGGATCGGAGATCAACAGCACCTGCAGCTCGTTGTCGAGCGTGAGGTGGCGGTAGGCATAGTCGTCGTTCGGGCTCTGGACCGGTTGCACGCCGGCACCGGGAACCGTGGCACAGGCCACCAGAAATAGCAGCACAAGGCCACCGACCAGCGGCCGCATCCACTGGCCAAAAATTATTGCTTGCATGCCTTACTCCAGAATTTCGTTGTCGCCAGGCTCATCCACAGGCTTGGGCCAGGCATTGATAACCGCCTTGATCAGAGTGGCCAGCGGGATGGCAAAAAATACCCCCCACAAACCCCAGATACCGCCGAAAAACAGCACCGCCAGTATAATTGCCACCGGGTGCAGGTTCACCGCCTCGGAAAACAGCAGAGGAACCAGAAAATTCCCGTCCAGCGCCTGGATCACAAAATAGACAAGCGCGAGATAATAAAATTCACTGACGAAGCCCCACTGGAAGTAGCCCACCAGCAGCACAGGAAAGGTGACCAGCGCCGCGCCCAGGTAGGGGATAATCACCGATAGCCCCACCAACAGTGCCAGCAGCGCAGCGTAATTGAGCCCCAGTAAAACGAAGCTCAGATAGCTGACCGAGCCCACAATCAGGATTTCCAGCACCTTGCCGCGGGCGTAGTTCGCGACCTGGGTGTCCATCTCTGACCAGATACGTCGCAGCAGGGGGCGCTCGGCGGGCAGGAAGGTGCCGAGCCAGTCCAGGATCAACTGCCGGTCCTTGAGAAGGAAAAACACCAGGATCGGGATCAGGATCATGTAGACCAGCACGGTGAGGATACTGGGGATGGTCGACAGCGAGCGGGTCACCAGTTTTTGCCCCATGCCGCCCATTTCCGCCTGGGCGAGGGTGACCATCTGGTTGATCTGCTGCTGGCTGAAGATTTCCGGGTAACGCGCTGGCAGCACCGTCAGCAATTGCCTGCCCTGCTCCAGCATACGTGGCGCTTCCGTGGCCAGAGCCACAAGCTGGCGCCACACCAGAGGCAGCAGCCCCAGGGCCACGCCGAAGAAGATGCCGATAAATAGTGTGTAGGCGACCGTGATCCCCACCCAGGACGGCAGTCCGGTACTTTGCAGACGGCCCGCGAGCCCCTGGGTCAGGTAGGCCAGCACAATAGATGCCAGAATCGGTGCGAGAATATCGCCGATAGTCACCAGCAGCAGCACGGCGACAATGAGCAGTACCAGGAGCAGCACCGACTCTTCCTCAAACAGGTAGCGTTTGTACCATTTATTGAAGATATCCAGCATGGATTCTATTCCGGACCGTTACGACTTTTGTAGCAGGTGAATATAGATACCCGCGCGCTCTTCTGTTGCCAACAAAGTATGCCCTGACTGCTCGGCAAACACCCGGAAATCGCGCACCGAGCCCTGGTCGGTGGCCAGTACCCGCAGGCAATCGCCGGACTGCATCCGGTTCAGGGCCCGCTTGGCGTGCAGCAACGGCATGGGGCACTGCAAGCCACAGGCATCCACCTCTACCGTCACCTCTGCTGTCACCAGCGTCTGCCCCTTAGCACTTGACGCAAAAGAGTATATCCATTCACCGCCATCACCCCAAACAGGATTGAACTTTTCCACGCCAGCATCATCCCATGGACAGCGCCAATGCTGGGCTGATAAGCGGGCGCTGGCGTACAATGGACAATCTGCCGGCTAGTTGCCGGCTCCAACCTGCGGTGAAGACACCTGGCATGACCCTTCGTTCCCTCAACGGCGCTCGGCTGCCCCTGACCAGACCGGCACCCCTGCTGGCGCTGTTGTTGGCACTCATCATGCCAGCAGCTGAGCTGCGCGCCACCGAAGGGCTGAAGCTGCCTAATCTCGGCGAGTCCAGCACCAGCCTGTTTTCGGCGGAATACGAGTACCAGCTCGGCCGCACCTGGCTGCGCATTTTCCGCAACCGGGCCCCGACTGTCGATGACCCACTACTGTTCGACTACCTGGAAGACCTGACCTATCGCCTGGTTACCCATAGTCAGCTGGAAGACCGCCGTATCGACCTGGTGATCGTCGACAGCCCCGACATCAACGCCTTTGCCGTGCCTGGCGGTGTTATCGGGATTCACAATGGCCTGCTGGTCTACGCCCAGACCGAGGATGAATTGGCTACCGTGCTGGCCCATGAAATCGCCCACCTGAGCCAGCGCCACTTCTCCCGCCGCGTGGAGTTCCAGCGCAGCCAGCAGCCCCTGAACCTGGCTGCCATGCTGGCCGGCTTTGTCCTGCTGGCTACCGCCGGCGGCGAGGCGGGGATG
>JBGTGB010000276.1:0-5996 GCA_041746975.1 Haliea sp.
GCTCATTACGTCCGATACTCCTCGCAGCTTCCTGTGGTTGGCCTACGGCGACGCGATTTTGCGACAGCTGAAAGGCCAGATCCTTGGCTTTTGCGGTTTCAAGCCGGTAAAAATCACTTTCTTCGCGCCTGCCTCGCACCCGAAGCCGGGCGCCGTGGACAAGCTGCTCATGCAAATGGATCAACTCGGATGCGCGGGGCTTTAGGAGCGTCTGTTTCGGCCCATAACTGCCGTTAAGGCCTCAGCATTCGTCATTCCGCGACCGTCCGCTACGAGTTGTTTTGATCCATTGCTAAAGACCGCTTCCGCCGTCATCCTCATGTGGTGGTGGCTCTACGCTTCGCGTCGAGGTTCCGGACACAGACGCAACTAACAGTAAGTGTCCACTTCCGAGCGGGTCAGTTATGTAGATCTCCGCATCGCCGTTAACGAGGTTTATATCTACGTAGCCGTCAAACCTTACCAGATTAGTTGCAGTATCGAACACCGAGTTCGACCTCTGAACCAGATGCCGTGGCGGTGCGACTGATGGATGACTGAGAAACCGCCGTCATGGGGTGTGCCCTCCGGAGCTGATGATTCGGAGGGTGCAGCTTGTACAGATCAGGGCAGCGTTGGCAGGGTGTGGTTCGCTAAGCGCTTACGTTGCGATACAGTACGGGGTGTTTTGGCAGTCGCTTAAGCCAGCTCCGGTAGAACTTTCGCCGCGAGCAGGCGTATAGCCTCAGCCGGTTGCTCATACAAACGCAAACTAATCGACGTCAGACCCGCTGCCTTGTAACTCACTAACTCTTTGACAAGACCATTCAAATTTTCCGGAGTCGCGGTCAGCGTCAGATTGTCGACCAGCGCATCTGCGAGGCTGTCAGGAATACCTTCAATGACATGACTGCCCGCGACAAAAGCGTCCGCGAACGCAGATTGATTATTCATGATCAAATCGATATCAGCCTGCTCAAGAAATTCCTGCAGTACCCACGGACGAAACAGGCCACGCAGCAGTAACCAGCGTTTCGCTTCATTGCGCGCACGCCGCTCATCCGAATAGACATGCCAGGCTGCAAACGAACTGAACCAGTGTTCTGCCGGGTCGCGGCCCGCGTCGGCCGCTGCGGATCTGGCCGTTGCGATAGCCTGTTGCGCCAGATTGGTGGGCATGTCACTCAACATCACACCATCCGCGACTCGCCCGGACATGCGCAACATTTGTTCCATGTTCGCAGCGACGAAGACCCGCGGAGCAGCGGACTCAAGCCATCCCAGACCATAACCGCCAGCCTGGTAGAGCTCGCCGGCGTAATCGAATCGCTTGCCCAACGAAGCTGTCCTGATGATCTCGACGCATTCCTTCACCGCCCGAACACGGCGCTCCGGCTTGATGCCCAGCGATGCCAGCGCTTCACCTCCCCCACCAATGACAATACGCGCGCGGCCGTTGCTCAATTCATTCAGCGTATGCAGACCGCCAGAGATACGGACAGGATGCATGTCCCAGGGATTGACCGCTATCGGGCCCATTGCGATGCGACTCGTAGCTCGCGCCAGCACACTCATATTGGCAAACGGATCACGGCCATCGAGCAAGCTGGAGACCCAGATACCGCTAAAACCCAGTTCCTCTGCCAAGATTCCCAGTTCAGCTAGTTCATCGGCGCTGGCCTTGGCATCGAGTATCAGGTCTATTTGCATGCGTATTCCTTACTCCGCCTTGCCTAACCAATGCGCCCAGCGGTCCAACAGCTTAATTGCACTGGCCTGCACCTACCAGAAGGTCTTTAGCGGAACAATGAAAAAACGTTTAGGCGGCGCATAACGTCAGTCGCCAGTCATTCCAATTGGGGAATCGCTACGCATGGGCTGATTGCCTCCAATTGTGGCAGCTACGCGACGCGAGCGGAAGGTATTTATGGTTGTCGGTCAGCCGCGCTTGCGCACTACCGTTGTCCACGTTTTCGAGGGTGTCTTCGTGATGGTCGCCACGGCCTCTTCCGGTGCACTTCTCGGACAGGTGTTCCGAAAGTGTAACGAGTGACACGGGGATTAAAATCCAGCCATAACCCTGTACTGGTGGCTACATGGCGGCTACATGGAGTGTTTTCGGGAACTTCCGAGGATGGGGAAATTTGCATAAGTCTTTGATTTTAAATGGTGCCCGGAGACGTCTTTTTATGTGGACCTTAACTTATTGATTTATAGTTCTTTTATGTTTCTATGGCCTATTTGTGCCCCCATTTATGCCCCTGTGTGGGAGAGGCGGTCCTAGAATGGGGGAATGTCGCTTGGTAGGCCAACTCGCATGAAGTAGCGCGCAAAAGCTTGGGAAAGATGCTCTTTGTAGGGAGACTTCAGTCTGGGTCTATTTTCGATGTTGGTGGCGAACTCAACCACAGCGGTCTTATTCGCCATAAAGAGACGCGAAAATTCAACGAGCGTGTAGGGTATTTGTAAAGCATCATCTTTGTTAAGCAGATGCATACTATGCTCTTTCCCGGTCCGAATTGAGTTCAGCTTATCCTTTCCGAACCTGCGGTCTTCGTTGTCCCAGATGGGGCACATAATGACGGTTGAAGTTTTGTCATTTCCCAAATCGCAAGATTGAGTCATGATAATTGCGTCAATGACGTCTATTTCGGAGTCTATGTCAGGTAGTTCGCCGTCTCGGATTTGGCGGACGTGGCCATCATTAATCTCGGCGCGAACGATGGGGAAGCTGTATAAAATGTCGCCCTGCTCGAGCCTGTCCTCTAAGACGGCTTCATACCAACTTTCTGGCATAGAACATCATCTCAGTTAAATTAGCGGTGGCCCCAGCTTAGACACTTTTCGCACTTTCAGCTTAGCTTTACCGATAGTTCTGATCGGAGGAAGAGAAAATTCGTCTCCCATGCTCAGGTGTTTAGAGCTCTCGAGCACAACTGCGCCTATGTAACAAGTTTGTTGTGTAAGCCCAGGAAAGCAGATTATTTGAGCGTGTGGAGAGGTTGCCCTAGCTTCTCGGGGTGGAGCTGAAAACGTGTAAGGTGACACCAGCTGATCAAGGACTGAATTGGTGGTGTCGATAACTACATTATCTGTAATAAGCATGCTGTGTTACTCCCAAACTGGCCCCATGTTCATCCACGTATCTTCTTTGAGCATCTTGAAAAATATGCCTCGTTCGATACTGTGAACAAGAGAGAGGTTCTCTTTCATCTCCTCAAAGCTAGTCATTTTGCATGTAGCAATTGTGTCTACGCTAAGGTGGATTCCTCGAATGACCCGAGACGCATCCTCAGATGAATTAATTGTTGCAACGGCCCCAGACTGAATTTGTACAATCGTCACGCCAGAATCATGAGGCAATTCTGTTCTTAGTAAAGTCCCGCGAGGAGGGATAGCTAAGTCTTTTCCTATGCTCAGTGTTAGTTCCAGCGGAGACAAGTCATAGGAGTCATCCTCGGTCTCAATGATATTGTGGTAGACGATGGAGATCCTTTCGTAGTCCGAAATAATACCCGTATCCACAACACACTTGAGGATGTTCAGGGCACGAGGTTCCACCTCTCCCCAGCCAGGATAAGGGTAATTGACCCGGAGCTGCACTGAACTGTCAGCCACCAATACCCTGCCCCAAGTTCCGACAAATTCTACCGTGGCCTGATACCTCAAGTTTTCATCCGCCGCTCTTACCCTTCGGGGAATCTCGGCTACAGGCGTAGTACGCGATTCTGGGAAGCTTTCTTTAATCTGGCTATAAAGTAACCCTGGAAACACGTCCGCTGCCGAATCCGACCCAATTTTGAAGCGCATCTCAATAATGCACTCCACAATTGGATCATTTTCTAGTCTGATAGGTAACAGAGCAGTATTCATCGGTGCCTAATCTACCACATAAGAAGATTTTTTAGACCCTTGTGTTCGAACTCCGTTCGGAACATAGGGGTCGATTGGCGTCACTCTATATCACCGGCTCAGTCACGGCGGCATGCCGGGTGATGATGTCCTGCACATCACCTGGCTTAAAAGCCACGTCCCAGGTCCAGCGTCCGAAACCGCCTGCTTCGTTGATCGCTCTGACCCACTCGTTTAGCGCTTCGCGCTTGGCTTTGTTCTGGGGGCTGTCGGTGCCCTTGATCTCCAAAGCGAGCATCCCGCCGTGGGACAGGCGAACAAGAAAGTCCGGGATGTACCGCCGTCGCGAGCCAGCCCACAGGTAATAAACCTGAAAGCCGAGGTGATCGTTCTTGGCGTAGGCCACGACCTCCTCCCGGGTTTCGAGCACGTTCGCGGCGTGACCCTCCCAGGAGGAGTCCCCGACCAGGTGGCTGATATGCGACTTCTGCGCTGGAAAGCAGGGCTTGGTGGTGTACCAGGTGCGCATCTGGCCGGTAGCCCCGATCGGGTTTTCCTCGTCGAATACCGGCGTGAGACGCTCCGAGTTCTGCTGGGAGATTTGCGCCAGAACGTGCTGCACCACTAGGTCGATGTTCAAGGCGATGAGGATCCGCCGCCGCAGTGGGTCCGAGTGGAAAAGGCTCGGAATATCCAGGCGGTCGGAGCTCAGGAACTGTTCGATGATCCTAACCAGCTGCGCCGCCAAGTATTCGTTCGTTCCGGTAAAGCCGTGGCTCAGCGCCGCGAAGGCCTTGCGCGCTGCCTGGAAGACAAGCCGTTGCAGGCGAAAGCCCTCGGGCAGCTTTTCAAGGTCGATGGCGGTGATTCTGCCGAGGTCCGTCGCACCGCCGAGGGCGGGCGCCAGTTCCGCGCTGATCGGGGTTTTTGCCGGGTCGAGAATCAGGGGCGGCACCTCCGCCCAGTCGATGGCAAGTTGTGGACGCACCACCGTTTCAACCCGCAGCACGTTCGGCCAGCGTAACTCGAACCGTGCCCTGTCGGGTATGACCTCGATCTGGGTAGTGGGCTTGGGTGGCGGGGGTGCCTCGCCGCCTCCCCCCGTCTCCGAAATCGTCAAAGGTACGCCGAATACGTTCACATACTCGGGCAGAAACAGCCCATTCTCGTCGGTATCGTAGGAGACCCGGCGCAGTCCGCGGCCGACTACCTGCTCGCACAGCAACTGAGAGGAAAAAGCCCGCAGGCCCATGATGTGGGTGACGTTCTTCGCGTCCCAGCCTTCAGAGAGCATCGCTACGGATATGACGTTCTGCAGGTCCTGGCCGGCTGTGCCGCGCTTGCCGACGTTGTCCACAATCTCACGCAGTAGCTCCTCCTTTTTCATTGCAAGGAGCGAGGGTTTGCGGGTTTCGGGCAGGTCCGCCGCCTCGACGATATCTTTAAGGCGTGCCTCATAGTCCTTGTCCGAGGTAGCGGTTTCGCCAATCTCCGCCTTGTCGAGAACTTTCGAGTCGACCCGCAGCGTGCGCTGTGGCGCGTGCAGCTCCGGCCAGTGGGCGTCGCCCTTGTTGAAGTAGTGCTCCACGCGCGCCGCGGTTTCCGTGCGGTTGCACACCGTGAGCATCACCGGTGGCGACCGGTGTCCGGCTTCCTGCCATTGCTTTTGAGTCTCCCGCCAATCTGCGCCGAGGAGGGTGTAGGCGTCCTGAACCAGTTTGGGCAGCGCCTCGTGGGGCTCCGCGCCGCGCCGGTTCAGGTCATCGGAAACCTCTTGTTCGCGGTACAGGTGGTAGAGCTTTGGCCGCAAGGTTTGTGTATTGGGCAGGGCGCCATCACGCACGACCACGCGCGGTGTTTTCACCAGTCCTGCCTCAATCGCATCGTTGAGCCCGAAATCTGACACAATCCAGTCGAACAGCGCCGTCTCCGTGCTTTTCTTGCCAGTAGGCGCGAAGGGAGTGGCGGAGAGATCAAAGCACCGCTGGATTCGGCGCGTCTTGTGGATACGGTCCAGGCCCTCTATCCAGCGCGTCGCCTCGTCGAGGTCGATGCCCTGCTCGGCCGCCTGCTGCTTGCTGATCTTCAGTTCCGGCGGCTTGCGGTAGGCGTGGTGGGCCTCGTCGTTAATGATGATGATGTCTTTGTGCGTGGAAAGGCTGCCC
>JBGTGB010000277.1:0-8777 GCA_041746975.1 Haliea sp.
CAGCGCGGCCTGGGCAGGCGCGCCGCCGCGGCCGATGGTGCCACCGCGGCCGTGGAACAGGGTCAGCCTGACATTGTGCTCCTGGCAGAGGCCAAGCAGCTCCTCCTGGGCCCGGTATTGAGCCCAGGCCGCGGCCATGACCCCGGCATCCTTGGCGGAATCCGAGTAACCAATCATGACCATCATCTGGCCCTGGATATGGCCGCGATACCAGGGATCCTCTAGCAGCGAAGCCACCACCTCGCGCGCGCGGGACAGGTCATCCAGGGTTTCAAACAGGGGCGCGACCGGCAGGTCGAAAGGACAACCGGCCTCGCGTAGCAGCAGGTGGACCGCGAGCACATCCGAAGCCTGCCGCGCCATGGAGATAACGTATGCACCGAGAGACTCCCGGGGCTGGCGGGCAATCACCTCGAAGGTGGCGAGCACTTCCGCCACATCCGGCGTCGGCGCCCAGCGCGGCGGGATCAGCGGCCGGCGACTGGCCAGCTCCTGGCGCAGGAAAGCGCAGCGGGACGACTCATCCCACTCCGCGTAATCCCCGATGCCCAGCCAGGTGGTCAGTTCTGACAAGGCCTCGGTGTGACGGGCGCTGTCCTGACGCACATCGTGGCGTACCAGGTGGACACCGAAACAGCGCACCCGGCGCAGCAGATCCAGCAACCCCCCTTCTGCGATAACCGCCATTCCGCAGTCGCGCAGGGACTGGTAACACAGCTCCAGCGGCTGCCACAGATACGCCTGCGACAGCAGCGTCTGTTCCGCCGAGGGGGGCTCGCGGGATTCCAGCGCCCGCTCAATGACCTGCAGATCTTGCTTCAGGCGATCGCGCAGCCGCCGCAGAACTGCGCGATAGGGTTCGTGCGTCCCGGCGGCTGCGCTCGCCAGGGCATCGTTGCAGACGGTCATGGACAGCTCTTCAACCAGCCGCGTGACATCCCGCAGGTAGAGGTCGGTGGCCTGCCAACGGCTGAGCCACAGCACTTCTTCGGTGACCGCCGCGGTAACGTTGGGATTGCCGTCGCGATCGCTGCCCATCCAGGATCCAAAACTCACCGGCGCGGCATCCAGCGGTAACCTGGCGCCACAGCATTCGTACAAGGCGGCGTCGAGCCGGCGCAGAAATTCCGGTACTGCGCGCCACAGTGAGTCCTCGACGACGGCGAAACCCCATTTGGCCTCGTCTACCGGCGATGGGCGTTCGCTGCGAAAATCGTCGCCATACCAGATCTGGGCAATCAGCTCGCGCAGCCGGGCCTGGAGCTGCTCCTGCTCGCGGGGAGTCATGCCCGATAGCTCCAGCTGGGACAGGCAGCGGCCTATTTCCGTATGCTTGTGAATCAGCGTGCGGCGCATGATCTCCGTGGGATGCGCCGTCAGCACCAGATCGATACTGAGCTGATTGACCGCCGCCACAATGGCTTCCGCGGTGACGCCCTCCTTGAGCAAGGCGCCGAAACTGCCGGTCAGATTGCGCGCCGCGGAAAACAGTGGATCCATCTGCCGCGACACCGTGTGGTGCTGGTCGGCAATATTGGCCAGGTTGAGGAACTGGCTGAAGGCTCTCGCCACTGGCACCAACTGCTCGTTGTCGAGCTTGCGCAGCACCGCCAGCAGCTCCTCGTGTGCGCTGCCATCACTACCGTGCTCGTCACCGACCCGGGCGGACTTGGACAGGCGCCGGATCTTTTCCACCAGCGCCAGAAAATCAGCACCGTTGGCAGCGGAGATGGTTTCTCCCAGCAGGTGCCCGAGAAAGCTGACGTTGCTTCGCAGCTGGCTGTAATCAGACCGCTGCCCGGCTTCCTGTGTCTCATCCCTGCTCACAACACACGCAGCCTGTGCAGGAGATCGCAAACCCGGGCGGAGTAGCCCCACTCATTGTCGTACCAGTTCAGCACCCGCAAATAGCGCTCGTTGACCACCGCAGTGAAGCCGGCATCGTAGATCGACGAATGGGCGTTGCCGATAATATCGGTTGAAACCAGGGGCTGGTCGCAGTACTCGAGAATGCCTTGCAGCTGCGGGGTCGCCGCTGCTTCCCGCACCGCTTCATGTACCGCCGCCACCGTCACCGGGCGCGACAGTTTCACGAACAGGTCCACCACGGAACCGTCCGGAACCGGCACCCGGGAGGCAATGCCATGCAGGCGCCCCTTGAGTTGCGGCAGTACCTCACCCACCGCCTTGGCGGCGCCAGTGGAGGTGGGGATAGTGTTTTCGGCCGCGGCACGGCTGCGGCGCCAGTCCGAGTGCGGCACATCGGCCAGGCGTTGGTCGTTGGTATAGGCATGCACCGTGTTGATGACACCTTCCTCTATCCCGAAGGCCCGGTCCAGCACGCTGGCCATGGGTGCCAGGCAATTGGTGGTACAGCTGGCATTGGAGATGATCCGGTGGTCCGGCTGCAGACCCGCGTCATTGACGCCGAGCACGATGGTGAAATCGATGCTGTCGGCAGCGGGGACCGTCAGCACAACCCGCTTGGCGCCAGCCTGCAGATGCTGCTCCAGCTGGGCGCGCTTGCGGAAAGCGCCGGTGGCCTCGACCACCGCATCGATGCCCATCTCCGCCCAGGGCAAAGCAGACGGATCGCGTTCACTGATCAGCTTGCAGCGGCCTTTGGGGGTCACGAACTCGTCCCCTTCCAGGGTCAAGGCCTTGCCGAAGGGCCCCATTACCGTGTCGTAATTGAGCAGGTAGCGCAGGGCCTCGAAATCGAACAGGTCGTTGATGACCACGACGTCAATTCCGGGAGTGTCCTCGAGAATCCGAAACAGCGAGCGGCCAATGCGGCCAAAACCATTGATGGCAACTCTCATGGTGCGACCTCCCCTTGCTGGTCCAGGGCGCCGTAGATGCGGGCAACGTCGAGCAGGCGCCCGGCATGTCCCAGGGTCTCGTACCAGCCCAGTGTCTTGATGGTATTGGCACCAGCCTTGATCGTACCCATGGTGTCAAACAGCAGCGAGTGCGGGTTGCCAATGACATCCGAAGAAACAATCGGATCCTCGACCACATCGACAATGCCCGGGTACTCCGGAGCGCGCCTGCGCATTGCCTCATTGATGTCCTCCGCGGTGACCGCGCTGTCCGCCAGCACCAGGTTCACATCCAGCAGGCAGCCCTCGTGGATGGGCACGTTCAGCGCCGCGGTTATGATCTTGCCGGCGAAGGCGGGCAGTACATGCCCGAGCCATTCCGCGGCTTCGTGAGTATTGGGAATGATGTTCTCGGCGGCGGAGCGGCTGCGGCGGAAGTCGCTGCCAGCATAGTCCTGCAGCACCTGGTCAGATGTGTAGGAGTGAATGGTGGTCATGCTGCCACACTCAATCACAAAATCCCGCGACAGTGCATGCAGGAGCAGGCACAGCGCCGTGGTCGTCGCCGAGCCCGCGGACACCATACGATCCTCCCGCTGAGCCGCCTGGCCGTTGATCCCCGGCATCACAATGCGATCGATGTGGTCCGCAGGCAGCGTGCGCAGGAGTACCCGCGGCGCGCCGTTGCCAATATGCTCCTCCATGAATCGGCGCTGGCGGAATTTGCCGGTGGCATCGACAACGATGTCCACCGCAAAGATATCCCAGGGCATTTCCGCCGGAGTGTCCGTGCGCATCAGGCGTGCGCGGAACCGCGGGTTGACCAGGAAGTTGCCCTCCAGACGGTGCCTTTCGGGCTCCTTCACTTCCGAGCACAGGAGATAGTGCAGGATGTCCGGCTGGCCGATGTCGGCGATTGCCACCACTTGGATGTCGTCGCTGTGGGAGGCCAGCTCATAGAGCTGCCGTCCGATCTGACCGAAGCCCATGATGCCCACCCGCAAGGGTTGTTGCTGTGCCATCGTCTGGCTCCTCGATTCAGTGATCGCCACCTCCCGGTGGCTTCTATTCAGGCGTGGCCTGCATTGCTTCCGCTGCCAGGACGGCTATGGCGCCCCAGTCTCCAGCGGCAACCAGATTCGCCGGGACCATCCAGGATCCGCCACAGCAGATAACGTTCGGCAGTGCCAGGAAAGCGCGGAAATTATCCGCCCGCAGCCCGCCGGTCGGACAGAAGCGAACGTCGGGAAACGGCCCCTTGAGAGCTGCCAGCAGGTCCTGTCCGCCGAGCGCCGTCGCCGGGAACAACTTGAAACAGTTAAGCCCCCGTTCCAGGCCCAGCATGATTTCGGACGCTGTGGCCACCCCGGGTAGCAGCGGCATGGCAGCCGTCCGGGCAGCCTCATACAAGGCGGGCGTAGCGCCCGGGCTGACCGCAAAAACGGCCCCTGCCTCCTGCACCTGCTGCAGTTGGGCCGGCGCCAGTACCGTGCCGGCTGCCACCCGTAACTGCGGCACTTCCGCGGCCACCGCGCGTATTGTCTCCAGCGCCGTGGGCGAGCGCAGGGTCAGCTCCACGGCTCGCATGCCGGCCTCTGCCAGCGTCCGGCACAGCTGCACCGTGGCGGCAACCGTGCCCGGCGTAATCACAGGCAACACCCGACTTTCCACCAGCCAATCGTCCAGCATCAAGCGCCTACTCCCGGATACCGCGGTGCCCACGGACGTCGCCCCGTCCACATACTGTCCATAAATAGTAGGACAACTTGTCACCCCACTTCCCGTCAAAGGAATCCACAGCCTGGAAATCCCCGTAACTAATGCGAACGAACTGGAGATGAGACATGGATACCGCCATCGCTGAAAACATTACCTTCCCGATAAAAATGTCGCGTGAGGCTGCCCTCGTACGGCAGGCTCTCCTCGAGCGCGGGCTGGAAACACCGCTGGTGCACAACGGTCTCTCCCGTGACGAAAAATTCCGCCGCATCGCCCAGTCCTTCACCGATATCACCCGGACCCTGGGGCTGGACCTGAACGACGATAGCCTCTGTGAAACACCCCAGCGCATAGCGAAAATGTATGTCGATGAAATTTTCTCGGGACTCGATTATAGCCAGTTCCCGAAGATTTCGGTTATCGCCAACAAAATGCAGGTTGAGGAGATGGTACAGGTAGACGACATCGATGTCGTCAGTACCTGCGAACACCACTTTGTGACCATCGATGGCAGGGCCCGTGTGGCCTACATCCCCAAGGACAGGGTCATCGGCCTGTCGAAGATCAACCGCATCGTCCGTTTCTTCGCGCAGCGGCCGCAGGTACAGGAGCGCCTGACCCAGCAGATCCTGGTCGCGTTACAGACTCTGCTGGAAACCGATGATGTCGCAGTTACCATTGATGCAGTGCACTACTGCGTCAAATCCCGAGGCGTTATGGACAGCAACTCCCGCACCCGCACCACGTCACTGGGTGGTGCATTCAAGGCGGATCCGAGCACCCGAGCTGAGTTCCTGAACTAACCCCCCCTGGGAACTCAGCTTACTTCGCCCGGCTCTGCCGGGCTTTTTTTGCCAGCTCGCGTTTTGTGGTGAGGCCAAACCGTGTACCCTTTCCACTCATTCAGCCCGGACCGTCACGACTCGCAATTTCATGAGAACCCTGCTCACCCTCACCTCGCTACTGCTCTCGACCGCCCTGCTACTGGTCGGACAAGGCATGCAACTGACGTTGCTGCCCCTGCGCGCCACTACCAACGGCCTGTCGGATTTCCTGATCGGGGTCAGCGCCTCTGCCTACTTCCTGGGCTTTGTCGCCGGCTGCCTGCTGATTCCGCGCGTCATTGCCAAGGTCGGACACATACGCAGCTTTGCGGTGCTCACGGCGCTGATGATAAGCGCCATCCTGACGCTGGAAATGCTCGATGGATGGATGCCCTGGCTGATTCTGCGTTTTCTTACCGGCGCCGTCATCTGCGGGCTGTACACGGTGATTGAGAGTTGGCTGAACGACCAGACCAGTGCTGAATCCCGGGGCCAGGTGCTGGCAATCTATACCTTTATCATCCTCGCCTCGATGGCTGTTGGCCAGGTGTTGATCAACGTGGGTTCTGCCGACAGCTCCACCCCCTTTACCCTGGCGGCAATCTTCATGGCACTGGCCATTGTACCCGTAGGCCTGACCAGTCGCCTCGCGCCGGCGCCCCTGAAGGCGACGCGCTTCCGCTTCAATCTCCTCTGGCGCCGCTCCCGGGCCGCGTACGCCGGCACCTTGCTCTCGGGTCTGATAGTTGGCAGCTTCTGGGCCCTGGGTGCGGTGTTTGCCCGGCGCTATGGCAGCAGCACTGCGGATGTCACCTGGTTCATGACTGCAGGCATAGCGGGGGGGGCGCTGTTCCAGTACCCGATTGGCTGGGTGTCCGATCGCATCGACCGGCGCTATGTCATGGTATTCCTCAGTGTCGCCGCGGTGGTCACCTCGGCGGCGGTGGCGCTAACCGTAACGCACGAGCTGCACCTGCTGGCCGTATTCCTGTTCGGCGCAGTTACCATGCCGCTTTACGCCATATCCTTGGCTACCGCAGCGGACAACTCTTCAGCCCAGGAGTTTGTCGAAATCGGGACATCGGTGCTGTTGTTGAACGCCCTCGGCGCAGCCAGCGCGCCGATCCTGCTGGGCCAGCTGATGAGCCAATTTGACGCCACTGCGCTGTTCTGGTCCTTCGCTGCCCTGGGCGCCATATTCTCGGTATACCTGGCAATACAAACCAGGGATACAGCCCAGGTCGTGGAAGCAAAAGACCAGGTGCCCTTCTCCGCTGCATCACCGGAAGTCGCGCCGACGGGCCTCGGCCTTGATCCCCGCGGGCCTGAAAGTGCGGCGGAGGATCTGCGCCCGACAGACTCGGTAGGCGTGGATGAGTTTTTCCCTGACCGGCGTGCGCCGGCCCCGGAGCAGCTGGAGCCAGAGACTGAAGCCCCGGTAGAGGGGTCGCCAGAGCCGGAAGCCCCGCCAGGGGCGCCGCAGTAGCCGGCCCCAGGCGGAACTTCAGATCGCCCAGTGCAGAAGCAGGGTTTTCTCCTCCGCGGAGCGCCGCGCCAGCGACTCGGCCAGCTCGCCATAGCGCTCTTCGACCTTGTCGCGGCGGATTTTCAGGGTGGGCGTCAGCACTTCGTTTTCTATGGTCCACTCTTCACTGGCCAGGATCACGGCACCAATGCGGGCGTGTTTCTCCACCGCCTCGTTGATGCTCTCAACCGCCTGGTGAATCGCCTCGGCAATTTCTTTCTCTGCGCGCTCGCGTGAGGCTTCCGCCAGCTGCCTGGCAGCCTCATTGAGCACGGCGACCATCACCGTTTTGGAATAGCCGCGACCCAGCAGGCAGTGCTGCTCGGTGTGGGGATTCCTGGCGAACTCGCCCTCTATCGGCGGCGGTGCCACAAACTTGCCCTGGATGGTTTTGAAGTAATCCTTGACCCGGCCGGTCAGGTAGATGAAGCCATCGTCGTCGACCCGCGCCTTGTCGCCCGTATACAGCCAGCCGTCGAGAATCAGCTCGGCAGTCTTCTCCGGCTGCTTGTAGTAACCGGGGGTGCAGCCATCGGCCCGCACCGCCAACTCACCTTCATCGGTAATCTTGTATTCCACCTCCCCAATGGGCTTGCCAATGGAGCCTATCCGCCGGCTGTCGTGCCCGCAGACAATCACACCCATGGCCTCGGTCTGGCCAAAGCCCTCCATCAGTGCCAGGCCCAGCCGGTCCCACCAGTGAATCAGGGCGGGCGGGGTCGGCGCCGCCGCCACCAGGCAGAACTCCACCTGGTCCAGGCCGAGGCCTTCAAGAACCATACGGCCGATGCCCTTCTGGTCCTGTGCCAATGCCGCCTCCAGCGCCTCGTTGCCCCCGAACTTGGCTGTCACTGCCTGTTTCAGCTGTTCCCACACCCTTGGCGGACCAAAGAACATATGCGGCCGGGTGCGCTGCAGGTCGGCAGCGAGAGTATCCAGGCCCTGATTGAAGCTGACCTCGCCGCAGCAGACCAGGGAAGAAAACTCCACGATTTGCCGTTCTGCAATGTGCGACAGTGGCAGGTAGGAAAAGAAGCGCGCTTCCTCCCGGACGCCGAATGCGGCCCGGAAGCGATTGATGGGGATCAGGTTGCTGGCGTGAGTCTGGATCACGCCTTTGGGCAGGCCGGTTGTACCAGAGGTGAACACCAGCGACATCACATCGTCCGGCTGGCACTCGTAGTCGGGGGCTTTGCCCTGCCACTCAGCCAGCAGTGCTTCCCACTTCAGATGCGGCTCCTCCAACTCGACACCGGGCAGGGTTATCAGGGTAATACCCTCGGGCAAAACCTCGCGAACCGCGGCCCAGTTGGACGTCTCACCGACAAACAGCACCCCCGCCTCGGTAAAATTCAGGATGTACTGAGCGGTAGAGCCAGGAAGAGTCGTAAACATGCTCACGGTAATGTTGCCGGACCTGATGATGGCGAGGTCTGCCAGAAACCAATGGGTACAATTGCGTGACAGCAGCGCCATGCGCTGACCGTGACCGAACTTATGCTCCAGCATCGCGGCCATCGCGTTCACCGTGGCGGCGGACTCACCCCAGGTAACATCGCGTGAACATTCCGGCAACAAATCCTTGAGCCAGACCTTATCCGGGCACTGCTGGGCCCAGTGATCGAGAAATGCAGTCAGGGTATCGGCCATCGTCCAGACATCCTCTTTTATTTTGGGGTGAGCGTTCAGGAACAGTGTACCGTGTCGGCGCCCGATGGTCAGCCAGAAAGCCGATCATACCGCACAGGGAGCCATGCAAAACCCGTACGCAGAGGAGGGAGGCTCCCGCGCAGGAGTTGCGCGGGAGTTTACAGGATGGAGGATAAGCCGCTTTCAGCGTGCCGGGCGATTGCCGCTACCCGCGCTGCCGCCACTGCGACCTCGGCG
>JBGTGB010000278.1:0-21938 GCA_041746975.1 Haliea sp.
CGGAGCACCCCTACCGCGGTAGCGGTTTAGTCCTTCGCCTAATTTGAGACGTTAGCATTCTCAAATCTCAGCCAATAAAAAGCCTGCCGAAGTGGGATTCGTGCTGCGTTATCACGATCACGTTAGGACAACCATGGCACTCGACGCCCCGCCCTTTTTCAACGTCCGCGATGGTAGCTATTCCTACTACACGGACCAACTCATTCAGTTGCTCATGGCAATGTCTGGGAAAGTGTTAGACTGAGGTTCGATGGCGCCGCGCCAGCGGCGCTTTCAGCCCAAAACTTGAGGTAATCGCTCCGATGAAAAAACCCAGGGAGACTCGAGATGGTGTCGCAGATAAGCGGGAATCTGCGGGTGCCGAGCGGGATGATGTCGCCGACAAGCGAGACCGGGACGCAAATTTGCGGGATCTGGCGGGCCAGGCGCGTGATGACGAGCTGGATATACGCGATCTAGCGGGCCAGGCACGAGACGGCGCTGGGCATGAGCGCGATCACGCCGGGGGACTCCGCGACCATATGGCGGGACTGCGCGACTCTGCCGCTGAACAGCGTGACCGGACTGCCGGGGAGTTCGACTCACGCAACCGGATTCGGTCTCCTAATCGAGACCTTCGCTCAGAACTCACTCGCCGTGAGGCGGCGTCCGACCGGGAGGCCGCGTTCCAGGATCGTACCGCCAGTGCGCAGGAGCGGACAGAGACCCAACTCGATCGCGGTGCGGCACTGGCAGATCGGCTCGCCGGTACCCATCAGCGTACGCTCGCCGAAGCCGACCGCAACACCGCGTCCAGCGACAGGGACGCCGGAGCATCTGAACGCGCTAATGCTCTCCTTGACCGGTCAAGCTCACGCATTGACCGCGAAATGTCAGCGGTCGATCGCGAGCACGCCTCTGTCGACCCACTCACGGGTGTGGTACTCCGCGGTGCGGGCTTCCTGGCGCTGAACCGCGATATAGCCCGGGCCAGGCGCACGCGAACCCAACTCGTGGTCGGCTTCATCGACGTCGACCATCTGAAGATTGTCAATGACGAGCAGGGCCACGCAGCGGGCGACCAGATGCTGCTAAACGTGGTGAACACGTTGCGCAGCCGACTCCGAGCTTCCGACCTCATCTTCCGCTATGGCGGTGACGAATTCATTTGCGTTCTCCCCGACTGTGACATCGCCTTTGGTGAGTTACGACTGGCGCAGGTGAATGAGGAGCTGGCGTGTGGCTCGTCGCCGTCGTCTGTGACTGCCGGGTTCGCTGAGCTGAGACCAGAGGACTCGAGCGAGGACCTCGTGGTGCGCGCGGATGCTGAGCTCTACCGGAAGCGTGCGCTACGCTGATCGAGGGATTCGCGAGCGCTCGACCGATCGATATAGGGCGAAGCTATGCGGCCTTTGTTAACTTGTCGAGCCCTTCTGGTTCAGGCAGGTGCAGCCATAGATTACGATCCAACAACTGAAATGATGCATGACCATCGGAATCAGCAGCTCAGGACACGCCCAGCCCATGAAATATCGGGCTGTACGTCCAGTTCTACACCAGATTCGAAGACATTTTATGTAGCGTATGCACCTCCCAAAGCGTCAGCGCGGACCAGCTTTTCCGCTGGCGCACCAAAATCGGCCGGGGACGCCAATCAATGAAGTCTGCTCCTGGCTGGAACCTGCACCCAGGTACGGGGAGTGTCCACGACATCTATCCTGACAGAGTGGGTAACCGGGCACACCAGAGACCAGATATTGCGAATCTGTCAAGAACTGCTGCAGGGCCAGTATCCGGTTCACGACGCCCGGCTCTGGCTTTGTAGATATCATTCTTTCTTCCTTTAAGCTATAAACCTTCACATACGGTTCACTTTAAAGGCGCCGCGCATGGTATCTAGTGACAAAGCTCGCTGCTTGGAGGCGGCCATCGACCAGTGCAACTATTCGGTGGCCGTTACTACCGGCGAGCTGGACCCACCGGGGCCGATGTTCATCCACGTCAATGATGCCTTCACGCGTATGACGGGCTATACACGCGAGGACCTCATCGGCGCTACGCCCCGCATCCTTCAGGGCCCTGCCACCGATCGCATGGTCCTGGACCGGCTCAATTCGAACTTGAGCGCCGGCGATTCCTTTGAGGGTTGTACCTGGAATTACCACAAGGACGGCACCCCCTACCAGGTGGAGTGGACCATTACGCCTTTGCGCCTGGAGGGCGAAGAAATCGACTATTTCTTTTCCGTGCAGCGCGAGATCACGCAGCTGCATCCCACCCAGAACAACCTGGAAGGCCAAACCCGGCGATTGAGCGCCCTCCTGAACTCGGCCGGGGCCAACCACGATCCGATCACTGGCGCCCTGAATCATCGGGGCATGCTGTTGCGGCTCAAGCGCTTGATGGACGAGGCGGAAACCGCTTATTCGGAAGTCGGGCTCGTGGCGGTGCAATTCAGGCGCTTGAGCCGCGTCGATCAGGCCTTCGGCGTCGAGGCTATCAACCAGCTCTTGAGCGATATCAGTAAGTGCCTCGGTAGCCGGCTCGAGCCGAGCGAATCCCTCGCACGTTCCCACGAGCACACCTTCGCGATCATCATCCCGGTTGACACCGACGCGGCAAGCGACGCGGACCGTCATCTGATGGCGAGGGCGCGCGCGCTCGTCGCGGCTCTCAAGGAAGAGGAGTTCGAAGTCGCGGGTAACCCCCTCCAGGTCCAGTTCAGCGCAGGGATCGCCCGCGCGCCCACCGATAGCCGCGACGCACAGGAGCTCACGTTCCGCGCAGAGGAGGTCGCCCAAAAAGGGGCCAAAACAGACGCGGATCTCATCCGCTGGGCGGATCACAACATCAAGCCGACCCAGCGCCGGGAGATCAAGCTCGAAGGCAAACTGCAACGTGCCGTCACCGATCGGGAGTTGGTACTCTTTTATCAACCTATTATGGATTTGGCTAGCGGCGAGGTGGCGGGCGCGGAGGCGCTGGCGCGCTGGCTTCAACCCGACGGCCAATCCCCAATCGGGCCGGATCTGTTCATTCCCCTGGCCGAAGAGCTGGGGCTCATGGATGAACTCGGCACGCAGGTTTTCGAGGACGCCTGCCATCAGTTGCTATGCTGGCAGGGCCGCGGCAACGCGGCGTTCTGGGTGTCGGTCAACGTCTCCCCTGTCCAACTCCGTGATCCGACATTGGTCGAGCGCTTTATCGCCATCACGCAGGCAGTGGGCGTGTCACCGGCTTGCGTGAAACTCGAAATTACCGAAAGTCCGGTGGAAGGCGGCCTGGACGAGGTCATCCAAATCCTCGACGAACTCGCGGCCGCGGGTTTTCCTCTCGCCCTGGACGACTTCGGCACGGGTTATTCGTCGCTGGGGCGGTTGATCGGAATGCCGTTCAACATCATCAAAGCCGACAAAACCTTCGTGTGGCAGACGCCTGACGGGCGCGGCGCTGGCGTCGTGGCAAGCTTGTCGCAATTGATTCGCTATCTCGGCCTCGATGCCCTCGGCGAGGGCGTGGAGACAGCCGCGCAGGAGGCCTTCTTGCGCGACCACAACTACCGCTACGCCCAGGGCTTTTATTACTCCGAGCCGATGGCGGCGGTCGACTTCGCCGCCTGGGCAGGGTGGCCGGCGGATTAAGCATTGGGTCTGACCTGTCATTACCCGCGAGTGGAGGCGGCGCAAACCGGCGCTGCTGGGATTTGTTCGCCTCTCTTGTGCGAACCAACGACAAGCGCGTGATCGCAGCGTTAACAAACGTCCGTTCCTGCCCTACAAGGCGTCAGGACGATCTCACTATCCCTGCGCTGATTGTGGCGTATTGTCGATACATAGCGCATCATCGGACCGCGTACGGTGCTGAACGGAACACGGACTGGGGGCCTGACGATCGGTCTTTGGTTCAGAGGGGCAGCGAAGTAAGAGTTCGCGTCTGGCCAACACAATGTCCGGCGCCCGGATACAGGTTCGTTCTCATGCTAAGAAAGATCGACTCCTTTTTGCTGTCGAAACCATCGTACGTTATTGCGCTGTTTTCATTGTCGCTCATTGCCATCATCGGCATGATTGACCACGCGACAGGCTATGAACTGAGCTTCTCTATCTTCTATACGATCCCCGTCAGCATCGGTGTTTGGTACTTGGGAAAGCGCTTCGGGAACTTCGTCTCAATACTATCAGCTACGACTTGGATGGCGGTCGAATACTTCTCAGGCAATCAATATAGCCATCCCACCGTGCTGCTCTGGAACACCGCCGTGCGTCTGGGGTATTTCGTCTTGACCACTTCTCTTCTTAGTCATATTCGAGCCTTACACGATGTCCAGGAAATGCTTGCGCAAAAAGATGGCCTAACGGAACTAATGAACACTCGCACCTTCAAACAACGATGCGACTCGGTGTTTGCCCTGGCCTCCCGCCATGGTCGCCCGTTGGCTCTTGGTTACCTTGACCTCGATGGCTTCAAATCCGTCAACGATAGCTTCGGCCACGAGGTCGGCGATCAGATCCTGATGGCTATCGCCACTGCCATGGCAAAACGACTGCGCACCTCCGATATCGGCGGCCGCCTCGGCGGTGACGAGTTCGCCATACTGCTTCCAGAAACCGACCTTGTCGGAGCCCGGAAATTCTTTACTCTGCTGCATGAAGAGCTGGTCAGTCTTGCAGCTACGAACCACTGGCCAGTCGGTTTCAGCATCGGCGTGGCCGTGTGCCAACGTCCCACAGCGAATTCAGATGATGCTATCGCCTTCGCCGACGGTCTGATGTACAAGGTCAAGAAATCTGGCAAGAACAACATTCTGTTCGAGGAATGTCCCTAATGAGGTGTTCAGAGACATCGCTGTAGACCGCTTTCGGCTGGAAGGGGTCGTCGGCTCGTACTGCCGTTGATGGCCGCAACCCCGAGCGATCATTTCTTCTCTTCAACGAAAATATCTAACGGTAAGATGGCGGTTACGCCAACATTCGGAACATCGACCAGCTGACCGATGCGCATGTCCACCGCCACGCTGGCAATCATGTAGGCCTGTGCGCGGTCATAACCGTACTCAGACACGATGTAATCAATCATGGCGTCAAGCGCGTTGCGCGCCGCCAGGTGGATATCAGCCGAGAGATTACCAAGACCCGCAATTCGATCTGAATCCAGATAGGCCAGGTTCGCGGGTATGCTGCCAGGTTCCTTCAGTGGGAACCCGGTTACGGCGTAAAAGCGCTCCGAGGGGATTCTGAGAACAGAAGCAGGCCCTTCGTAATGAGGACCATGAGAGAGGTCCGGGCCGTCCTCCAGGACGCGGGTAGTTACGGTAAGTGTTCCCCCCATTTCGATGGCCGTGCCAGATACCTCACCATCGCCCTGCGCGTAGTGGAAGTCACCGACGGCCAGACCGCAGCCATCAATGTAACAGGGCAGGTATACGGTGGTTCCCGTCGTGATGTAACGGATGTCCATATTGCCGCCGTGCTCCCGCGGGGGAATGGTTCGCAGGCACTCTGATGCCTTCGTTCCCTCGGGCCCGCACAACAGCGAAGGCTGCGCCTCGTTCGGATCAAGGTCCAGTCCAGCGCCGCCAATTTCCATTAACTCCCTCTCGCGCCTGAGTATGTCGGCAAGCAAGCGCTCACTGGGCAGCGTCGTTACAACGCCAGGGAAACTCGCGTTCGGAATCCGCACGCCAGGCAGAGCGTCGCTCACCGCGTAATCCTTGTTGATACGCCAGACGATGAAACGCCGGTCTCTGCCGAATTGTTCTCCTGCGAACCCGAACGCTCCAGCCTCGGTCCAGCCGACTTCGGCCGGCTCCAGAGACTCAATGTTGACCGCCAACACGTCGCCTGCTTTCGCGCCGCGAATGAAGACGGGGCCGGTCAGTGCATGGACAATACCTGTCCCCTCTCTCGGTTTCGCTGGCGCGCTGGAAAATTCATCGGGGGCCAGGGAGAGGTCGAAGGCGTCCCGGCTGACAAACACGATGCGCTCCCCGGGATCGGCCGTGGCCGCCATCGGAATAGCGGGGTGCAGCCTGTTGATACAGGCGGGATCCTCGGCACAGGGCACGCTGCGGTCGCCCAGCACAACTTCGGCGCTGGTGGCCGCGGACAGAGCGAGCATTGCCAACAGCCCAGACGACTTCCGGAAAGAATGTAGCTTATTCATGCGAACTCCTCGCTGGTATATTGCAGACCGGAAACCAGAGTATAGCGCAGTACGCACGCTCGAACTTTCCTCGCAGAGCTTTTCAAGTCTGCTGAACACTGCCCACCATCCTCATCATGTCGGAGCAAGTTGTATTCCATGAAGCGTGGGGGTGGAACTGATCCTGCAAACCAGTGATGGACAGCCTGTTACTCGAGGATGCTAACCCGTATGATTGGCGACAGAGCATCCGATAGCGGCCGTCCCTACAGCATGTTTGTCATCGGGTTGCAACATCTGATCGGAGCTGGAAAGTCATGAGTGAGCATAAGCCGACATCAAAAATCTTCGATCAGGTTCGTGCCGAACAGCTCGAGTACAATGCCAAGCGGGAGTCCGGGTATCGTGAGCGCGCCCTGAAAATCTACCCGTGGATCTGTGGGCGCTGTGCGCGAGAGTTCGACCGTAGAAATTTGTCGGAGCTGACTGTCCATCATGTCGATCATAACCACGACAATAATCCCGGCGATGGCAGCAATTGGGAGCTGCTATGTATTTACTGTCACGACGAAGAACACAGCAAGTTTGAAAGCTTTGTACGCTATGGCAGCACAGAGACCGCCAAAGTAAAAGGCGCAACTCATAACCCCTTCGCCGACCTGAAGGCGAAAATGGAGGGTAAGGTTTGACGTCGGGATAACTCCGACCGGCCACCCTGACTGGCTAGACCACCGAGCCACCCGCGAGCTTGTGTTTGCGGAATAAGAGAGGAAGTCACATGCGGATCGAGAAATTGTCACCTGGAGCGATCAATGAGCAACTACCTGATTTACACGGCTGGCATTTACATAACGACAAACTGCAGCGCCAATTTTTGTTTGCCGATTTTGTCGAGGCCTACGGCTTCATGAGTCGCGTCGCCTTGCTGGCCGAGGCGATGGACCACCACCCCGAGTGGTCTAACGTCTACAACCGGGTCGAAATAAACCTGACCACGCACGACGCGGGAGGCATTTCGCAGCGCGATTTCACCCTTGCAGAACGGATCAATCATTTGCTCCCAGACTAAGCAGGGCAGCATAGAGGGAGAGCGCGGCGATCTCGTCAGGGCGGAAGGGTGGCCAAACACCTTGCTACCGACTACCCCCTACCCAGCCTCAAGCATGGCAATATCACGACCCAAGTGGTACATCAAATTCGTTCAACCACTTACTTTCTTTGACGCTGCAATTTCGGCGCTGAGAAAATCAAGGCACCGAATTCAAGAAGACTGGTCGTCACCACGGGTCTTGCGCTTTTTGCGCGCGTACATCATATCGTCCGCCGCTTCTATCAACGCCTCAACACCGCGCTCATCATCAGCCGAGCGGGTGACGTAACCGGCACTGTACTCGAGACCGTAGCCCCGCGATTCGCGGCGGTTGTATTCAGAAAGTGCGTCCCGGAAACGCTGCATCGACTCTTTCGCTCCTGTTTCATCTGTATCCGTCAGCAGCACGACGAGTTCATCGCCACCCGTGCGTGCATAGACATCGGAATCGCGGAAAACGTCGCGCATGATATTGCTGAAGGCAACCAGCGCCCGGTCGCCTTCAGCATGGCCAAAGCGGTCGTTGGGATCGCCGGCGACGAGTGGATTGTCGCGGAAGCGCTCATCAGCGGTTGCGTCTTCTACCGTGAAAACGCCATCTCCCAATATTGCATGGCCGCAGAAGGACACCGCACGCGCGGTCTCGGTGGCGTCCAGCCCCTGCCGCGACTTGAACCATTGCCGGTCGCTGTCGACAATGCTGACCAGCGAGATTGGCACGCCGAACATGCGACGCGCCATTCGCGTCAGTCGGTCGAAGCGCTCCTCTGGCGCGGAATCGACACCATTTTCACAGATACTCCTCATAGCCTGGGGGAAGTCCAATATCCAACGCATTCTTCCTTTTCCTTTGGATAAATCTGCCTGCATATGTAAGACTGTGCGCGCTTGTTTTCCAATCTGGCGTCGCACATCCGGCGCTGAGGAAAAGGGGGTTCGAAACGAATGGCGCCGGTTCGAGCAAAGCAGGCGCCACCATAAGGAATAAATCCATGAACAGATTAGCCGCATTGTTCGTATCAGTGCTGTTGCTGTTGCTCTCGCCTGCTTCACGCGGCTTTGCTCAATCGTTTGGCTATTCCGGCGATACCGGTCCGGAATTCTGGAGCGACTTGAACGCCAACAATGTCACCTGTAACAGTGGCAACTTGCAGTCTCCGGTAGATTTTGGCAGGCAACGCGTCTCTCCACGCCTCGATGTCGAGTACGACGCTGCAACGATCGGGAATATTTTTCACAATGGCCAGAACATTGAAATCGAGATCGAGGGATACAACACGCTTTGGCTGGATCGTAAGCGTTATGAACTGAGGCAATTTCATTTCCACACCGCCAGTGAACATCGCGTTCGAAGCCGCGGATATGACATGGAAATGCACCTCGTTCACAGCAGCGCCGACGGCAAGAATGCGGTCATAGCTGTGTTTCTCCAGCGCGGTGAGAGCAGCAGCGCCCTTGCGCCGATCTTCAGGAGCCTTCCGGAACGAGGGAGAGAGTTCAATGTCAAGGAAAAACTGGCGGAGGCATTCAATCCGCTAGCGTTTTTGCCTAAGTCAAGGAAGCACTATCGCTATCTCGGTTCCTTGACTACACCACCGTGCACGGAAGGGGTGCAGTGGGTCGTCATGCTAGACCCCGTTACTGTGAGCGACGAAGACATGGCCCAATTCGTTGCGCGCATCGGCTTCAATGCCCGCTACACCCAGCGCGAGGTTCCGCTCCGTCGCTGACGCCCGCCAGACCCGCCCCGGGTGGGTGCGGAACCCGCTTTTATCACCCTGCTGCCAGGTAACCCAATGAGAACAGTCGAGATCAACAAGGAACCGGTCGAACTCTACAAGATCCTCAAGTTTGAGGGGCTGGTGAGTACCGGTGGCGAGGCCAAGTTATTCATTGGGGACGGCCAGGTACTGGTGAACGGCGCAGTGGAGACTCAGCGGCGGAAAAAGATCCTCCATGGCGACATCATTGAATTTCGCGGGGAACGGATTCAGATCCGACGCGTCTAAGCGTTGATACGTTCACGGGGCTAGCCGACTTCAATGTGCAGAGCCGGGCAGAGTGAGGTACCCTCACAGCCTTCGTGCAACTCACAAGGAGATAGAATCTATGGCAAGCGCAACTGGAAAAGGCACCACCTCCAAGCAACAGGAACTGGACTCTGGTAAAGAGGCGGCGATGGCCGCCTACAACAATCTACTGGAGGCGCAGGGCCACTTTCGCCAGGCTGCCGAGGCTGCGGGCCTGGACCTTAAAGAGGACGCCATGGCACAACTACACAGGGGCAAGGACAAGGCCGACGCCCTGGGGCAGGATGTGGAGCGGTTTGTCCACGAAAAGCCGCTGGCCACTCTCGGACTCGCTTTCGTAGCGGGGCTTCTCATGGCACAGCTGATGTCGCGGAAGTAGACCAGGTGCCCGGAACCACCCAGCCGGATCCGGATCAACAGGCAACACAACAGGACCAGCACGAGGGCGAGTCGGTAGCGGCTGTCACCGAGGCTCAGGTACAGGCCTGGGCCTCGCTGTTGCAACAATGTCTCGCAACAGGACGTCAGCTGTCCACGCTACTGCGGCTGGAGCTTCGACTCGCTCTGGCCGATGGCCAGCGCCTGTTTTGGGTGGGTTTGGCCATGGTACCCGTCATTGTCCTGGCGTGGCTGGGCATCTCGGCATTGCTCGCCTGGCTGGTTTTTCTGGCCAGTGGCTCCGTCAGCTTGAGCCTCGCCGGATTTGTTCTGGTACAGCTGACAGCGCTGCTCCTGCTCTGGCGGGCAGCACGTAATTTCCAACACAGCCTCGGGCTGCCAGCTACACGGCGCCAACTAAGGGCACTGACAGGCACAGACAACACCGATGAACAGAAAACAACAGATTCGTGAGCTGCAAATTGCCGAGGCAGAACTGGTCGCGCGGCGGCAGCAGTTGCAGCAGAGCGCAAGGCAACGGGTGGACCAGTTGCGCGCACTGGGACCGTATTGGCTGATCGGGGGCGGCTTAATTGCTGGAGTGCTGGTACAGCGCGTCGAAGTCGTGCTGTCTGGCTCAGGCTTTGGAGCAACTTTGGCGACGGGGCTACGCCTCTGGCCAATGCTGTCTTCGGGAATGAGTGCCGGTCTGGCCCTAAGTGAAGCCAGAGTATGAGCGGCGAGGTACCACCTGAGCGCGCCGGCGCCGCTGCACAAGAGAGCGAGTCTCCTGAGCGGCAGAAGTCATCGCTGGCTATTCGTTGCCTACTCTTCCTGGCACTGCTTTACACGATCTATTTTACCAAGTCGTTGTTGATACCGATCGTTGTCGCGCTGATCTTCGCGCTTCTTCTCAGCCCGTTGGTACAACTACTGAAGCGCTTCTATATTCCCCGGGCAATATCGGCCATTCTCATTCTGAGCCTCATAGGAGGCCCACTGGTCCTGCTCGCCAACCAACTGGCGGTGCCAGCTCAGCGCTGGGCAAAAGCTATCCCTGAACTGACAGAGCAGTTCACAGTACGAGTCGACAAGATCACTGAATCACTGACGGCAGCGCCCGAGCCAGTCCCGCCACCTGAGCCGCTCAAACCCAGGGTTTTCTCTTTTTCTGACTTCTTTGGCGACGACGGTGCCGAAGAAGCTGAAGCAGAAGCCGCCAGTGCAAAGGAGGCTGAAGCGAAGGATGAGAACAAGGTTAGCGAAAAAATAAAGCAGAGTGGCGTCGAGGTTATTCTGACCATGCTGAGTGGCGCCCCAGTGTTGATCGCTCAGCTAATGACAACCGTGATGTTGATCCTGTTCCTGCTGGTATTCGGCCCAGGACTGTTTGTCAGCTTTGTAAACACTTTCCCCCGGATTCAGGACAAACGTCGCAGCATCGTACTGACAAGAAACATACAGGTAGAGTTGTCCCGTTATATTGTTACAGTCAGTGCGATCAATACCGGCCTCGGACTCGCCACCGCCGGCGCCCTGTGGCTGCTTGGAGTACAGGATGCCCTGCTTTGGGGGGTATTGGTGGGACTGCTCAATTTCGCGCCTTATGTAGGCCCACTGCTTGCGGTGATCATTCTCGTACTCGCGGGGGTGGTCCAGTACGGCACTGGAGCCGCGGCACTCCTACCGGCGCTGGTGTATTTCTGTATCAACGTGGTCGAAGCGCAGTTGGTTACGCCGCTGATCATGGGCAGAAACATGCGCCTGAACCCGCTGGTCATAATAGTCTGGCTTGTGGTCTGGGGCTGGCTCTGGGGCGTCATGGGCGTATTGCTGGGGATGCCGCTGCTGGTTTGTCTCAAGCTCGTAGTCGGCCAAAGTAAATCCTTTCGTCACTGGGTGCAGGCCATCGAATCGCAGGGAGTAGATGAAGCTGTACCGGCCGCCAATCACGACTAGAAAATAGTCTGTGCTGTTGGTTGCCGTTTAAAACTGACCCGGTGGGTCAATTTTGGACGGCATTCAACAGCTCAGTTACTGCGCAGTTGATGTGGAGTGGCTCAGGAAGAGTTGGGACATGGCTCAATCTCCACAAGCCGTGCAAGCCTCTCACTGAAGAGGCTTGCACCCTGCAATCCATCAATTACAGTGTGAGTGGTAGCAGGAATACCCATACGGCGTGTTGTATTGACAGGCCCTCATGGCGTTTGTACGAGCGACCCTCAAGCTCGGCGCTGTCCAGTAGAACTGCGCACCGAGATCATTGTAGGTATAGCAGGTATATCTCGACCACTTCGACTCCGAAGAACCCAGAGCAGCAATTTCTGCTTTGAATTTCTCATCATCGCCTGCCAAGCGGCTTGCCAGCTTAAGAGCATGCTCAATCGAGCGCTGGGCCGCGGCCTTGCCTGACTTGTCATCCAGCTTTGCGAGTGCAGAGGGATCAGCCTTTGAACCCGCTGGGTCTTTAGGCAGCAAGACTCCGCCAGGGATCTCGTTCAGCATTCTCGCAGCCGCAATGGCAAGCCAGACATCCTCCCTCGCCTCCGCCATCCTCAATAACTCGCCGGCCAATCGGTGATTCTCCAAGTCATCAACTACAGAGTAATCTGACGAATCCGACTCATCCTGTTTTTGTGCATAAACGTATCCGAAGCTCGAAAACACGGCCACGGCGGAAGCTAGCAATATACAAAATGACTTGAGCATAGGTTTCATGGGTCTATCTCCATTTCCAAGTGAATGCAGCCCGAAGGACTGCGGGGTTGCGGCAGGAATCGAGTATCAAAATTCATCACCGTCGATTTCATAAATCACTGGCCACCCGGAAGCCGACATTGGCGAAGCCAGTATTCGTTGGATAAACATGGCGAGCATGTGCAGAAACATGGCGGTCCGGGGTAGCAAATGATCCGCCGCGGATCCAGCCGTCACGGCAATTGGCTTCACTGCCGCTGTTTTGATCTTCGGCAGAACTAGCGCAGTCCGAAACCCACTCCCAAGCGTTCCCGATCATGTCCTGAAGGCCGAAACGATTGGGTGCGAGACTACCAACCTCAAGTGGCCTTGCTGAACGTCCTCCGCAACCGCGGCAGACAACGGAATTCTCGTTGATGGCCGCTTGCAGAACCTGATCGGCACTCGAGCCACCTAATGCCGCGTACGTCCATTCCAGATCCGTCGGTAGGCGATAGGTATGTCCTGTCGCATTACTCAGCCAAACCACGTATTCCATGGCATCTTCCCTGGATACCCCGAGTACCGGCAGCCGTGCCGCTTCGGGCCGAAAGTCGGCCAAAGGACGCTTGCACCCCGCATGTCGATAGCACTCAACCCATTGTGCGTTGGTAATCTCGGTTTTCGAGATCACAAAGGTAGAAACCTGCTTCAGCCGGGATCCGCTGGTGGCGGCTCTGGTGATTTCTGGCATATTGATCTCACCCGACGGCAACTTCACCATTAACGGGCACAGCGGGCAGTCGTCGGTGAAAGTCCCCAGGTAGTCATACCTGGCAGTATCGGTGCGTCCGCGCGAAGCATCTCCTGCTACAGCTTCGGTAGGCTCGGGGGGTGGAAGCAACGACTCGAAAATGATCTCACCCAGATTTTTGTTACGCGGGACGCGCTCATTCTGGACCTGGGGCTCCTGATTACGCGCTGACGCATGGGTAACTTTTTCTCTCACATACATCGCCAGCTCGCTACCCAGTACGAAACCGTCACCGTCAATATCCGCACTACCGCGCAGTCCATCGATAATATACCGCCGAAAGATCGACTGATCCGGCACTTCCTGGTCTTCCTTTCCGGCAGTCAAGTAGAGTGTCGACGGAGAATCCCACAGCGATTGGATCACCGGAGGCTTGCGTGAACCTGCGTATATAATTCGCAGCCCCGAGCGGGTCTGGAACAACGCCCCGGAGAAGCAGCTGTCGAAGGCAAACATCACGTGACGGGATGCTATCCTTTCGCGGATCTGACGAAAATACCGAAATGGAATGGCACTTTTTACAAACGAATCCACGTTTGCTCGACTGCTTACCGTCGGGCTCTCCGGAAGCACCAGGAATCCCGCCAGCTTGTCCTTCCGTGGGTCATCTTCGTTTTCGGTAAATTGCAGCGCAAGCTGCGGGCAGCCGTGCTCCAGTTCGACTACCGCAGCCGTCGCTGGCACGGTCTGGCCGTGGCCCGCAAAATAGATCACCAGGCGCCCCGACGGGTCGCCGCCATGCTGATCGAGAAAATCGAATAGGCTGTTGCAGAAATGTTCGCGCGACGGATTCTCAACTACCTGGACCACGTCAAATTTCAGCTCGTTGCGGAAAAAAACTTCGACGGCCAAGATATCGTCCTTTACTCCCGGAAGATCCGACCAGCCATTGCGATATTCGGAGCTGCCGATAATCAGGGCGGCGCTGCTTGTATAGTGTTCGAACGCGTCAACCCTAAGTGGTACCAACACAGCCACCACGATCAGCATGGCGCAAATCACACTAGCCACCGTACTACGCATCGGAGAGCTCCGGCCAGTCCTCGAGCAATTGCTCCAGCAACAGCACTGCTTCATCCTCACTTTCAACCAACAGCTCCCATCCCGTGTCTCGCGGAGGAGCATGCGAACTGCCGCGCTTACGCAAACGAACCCAGTCATCAACGCCGGCTGCAACGGCGCGGTCTTCACGGATCGCACAGAGCAACTCCTCGACGGCGGGACGTGCAGAATAAAGCTGTAAGCCGGTGCGGGCATATACCTCTGGCAGAGCCTGAATCATCTTGCGATCATAAGCTCGAACCTCCTCAGACAGCGCTTCCCATGACAGCAGATCGGGATGTCGCAGCCTCGCGTCGTCGCGATCGCCGCCGTAAACCCAGCCGCGAAGAATCCGGCTGGCGGACCAGCGCGCATGTTCAGCGCGTGCCAGCGCATCCAGATCACCATCGCGCAGCCGCGACCAATCCGCCAAGGCCAGCCCTGAGGGAGTCGGTTGCATTCCGTCGATCGCAACGACCCCCGACTCAGCCAGTTTCAGGAACAGGTGGTCCGCAAGATTCCGGTTCTCATCGCGAAAACCCTCGGGCAACTTGGACCATGAGGCATGCGACGGCTTGCAGCCAAATGCCGCGTCTTGCATTGCCTGCTCGAGATACGCCTCGTGCATGGTGATCGCCATCCGGTCGAGACGGGATTGCGTAAGAAACTCGCCGCTCTCCAGGCTCCAGGCCAGATCAATTAATGCACACTCCTTCAATGAGCGGCAGCGAGCCCTCACAAGCTGCAATAAATCCGGAGAGAATGTGGCGGAATAAACGAACACGCGTTCGATGTGACCCTCAAGATCATCTGCCAGCCCGGCCAGCGCTTCGAGCAGTGGTAGCAGTTCTTCGGCGCGCTCTTCGCAAACTTGAATCCGGAGCGCTCCCCCCAGACTGAGCAGGTTTTCAAGAAGTCCAGCACGATCCATATAGGGAAGTACCCGAGCTTCAAGTCCGGTCCATGCCGCCAGCTCCGGATACGCGGCATTGATCCGGCCGAGCAGGACCTCCGACTCCGGACCCAGCAGCACGATGCGCGGTGCTTGCCGAAATCCGTAATGGTGTGACCGAAGCGCATGCGATGCGACCGCTTGCGCCGTCTGCCCTGCTCCGCAGACGATCTCGAAGCAGCCCTCAATTCCTGCGCTCGCCACCAAGGGATGTCGTCTGGATGCCAGCCTCGCACCCAGTTCATGGACAGAGAAAAACCGGTGAACACCGGCATTGGCTGAATCCTTTCGCGCTGCATTCAGCCTGAGACCCGGATGTTCGATACGAATCATCGCCGGTTCGGCGGCCCCGAGATTTTCGAGCGCTCGCAGATTGACGACATCATCGTCGTCGACCACCATGGCCGTACCACCCTGCCCCAGTGGCCTGCGTTTCGACAGCGGCAGATGCAGCACACCGTTGGCAAACAAGGGCACGGGTATTCGCTGATACTGCACGGCAAGTTCGCCATCGCGCCGCAGTTCACTTGCCAGCCGCCCAGGGAGCCTACCCTGACCAATGATCTGATCATGGGGCGCAGAACAAATCAGTGGAAACGCGATCCGCGCACCCAGCACTCGAACCATGATCATCAGACCAGTGGCGACCCAAATCGAAAGAATTGTGGGCGCCAATAACGGAACATGAGTGCCTTCATTGGATGACAAACGCAGCATGTATCTCACATGTTCCCATACCGCGTTCCCGGCCGCCGTGACATAATAAAGCACCTCTCCTGCAGGTGCCGATGGAAATTCGCGCCAGACCAGGATCCAACTGCAGATCAGGACCAGGCACGTTATGGCAAGTGCGGCCGCAATGGTGAATGAAACACCGGGCCAACGGGCCAGAATCCGAAAGAGCAGCCGCGCCATCAGAGCTTGCGCCACCATCCAACACGGACCGACTCGAACCAGCCCGCATTCGACTGCCGGGTCTGTTTACAAGTCGAGAATTTCACGCAGTTTCACCTGCTTGCTCTCGCTTTCCACGTTCGGGGTCTGCTGCTGGCCGAATGTGGCGGTTGTGTACTGCATCACTGGGCCGATCATTGCCTGTTCCAATTCGGATACCGTACGATCCAGATAGCGCGACAGCATCGCAGTGACCATGTAGGTAAAGATACTCATGCCGTGTTCGTTAGATACCCAGGAAAGCTCCTCCTCTGTGGAGCTGGCGATAAATGTGATCCGCTCATTCAGGGCCTCGGCCTTGAAGTCATCCCCAAAATTTTCGAGCTGCAGAAGGCTTTCGGAGAATTTGACCGGCAAATAAGCTTTGCCACGTTGTTCGTCAAGGAATTTGGGTTGACCATGATCTCCTCGAACACCCGTGCCGGCATGACAGGAATCGTAGATCACCATAATCCGGCCGGCATTCAGGCGCTGAAGGTAGACGCCCATCTCATCGTCGAGGATGAGTTCATCGTGTGCAACCAGCGCCTCGTCACGTCCGTCTGTCTCGATATCCCACGGTTCTATCAGGCCCAGATTATCCTCCATTCGAGTTCCGTGCCCGGAAAAGTAGAATAACACGGTGCCATCTGGCCCCGCGCGACCGAGGAAATCGGCAATCCCGTTCAGAATATTCTCGCGAGTCGCCATATCATCCTCAAGGACATACACGTAATCCTTTTCGAAGTCGAGTTGGTCGCGCAGCATCGAAATCATGGCTTTGCTATCGTTGGCAACCAATGGAAGATTGTCCTGCGGATTTGCGTACTCGGCCACCGACACCACCATCGCATAACGACCGTTCGTGCGATTTCCGGCGGGAAGCTCTACAACTCTTGGAGCGCCTATCTGTTCCGCGGTGAGCACAAAAGATCCTGTCTCACCGGCATCGAAGGAATTGGCTACTACGATGTACTCACCATTTTGCGGAATTCGAAAGGTAACGTCGCTGTCCGTGCCATGCGCATCGTCATTACTTGCCAATTCATTCTGATTGGCGTCCATGGCGATCAGAAATGTATCGAAGTCGCTTGATGACATCCTGATTCGCACCCTTGCATCCGGCTCCCCCCGAAAGCGGTACACCATGGCATGGCTGCCGTCATCGAGCTGCTGGTGCTGCGAGGTAAGAACGCCCTCGATGCGCCGCTCCTGTACCTCCTGATCGACCGTCAAGCTCGACCGAGGTGCAGTGGTGGAACTTATGGCCGTCGCATCATCCACCTCATCGACACGAATTTGGTACTCTCCTGTCTCCGAGGCACCCACGGTATTGGCAAAAACCGTCACGCTACCTGATGATGGCATGTGAAATATTGCCGCCGCATTCAGATCTCCACCGGAGTCATCGTCTTCTGCGATGGATACATATGAGGCATCCGCGACAATGACATAGGAATTGAAATCTTCGGAGCTCAGCGCTGCTCGATATATGGCGCCAGCAACCCCCTCGAACCGGTACGGTTCGTAAAAGCTACCATCGGGCAGCCTGTTGCTGGCGGATGATAGCCGTCCAGCCTGTGGGCTACCCTCGGAAAGTGCCGCTACGTTGCTTTTCGACAACCCTTTGGCCTTGGCTGGCATCACCATCTTTGAATCAACCGGTTGTTTGGACGGATGTCCGCCATACGCCCCTATCGTGAAGAGCGACAATGCAAGCAGCATCACCTGGGCTACAGACCTGCCTCGGACAACTTTTGGACTATTCATCCAATTCTCCTTCTGTGTTTTCAATGACATGCATTTGGAAGTTCCAGGCAAGACCGACCCCGCGCATGGAAGGTGATCGGGCATATAAAGCTTCATGCGGCTGTAGATAGGACTCCCTTAATCCGCTCGCGCGCATCGGTGAAAGTCCGAACAGGCCACGCCAAAGCTGCTCCGTGCTGAGCAGTCCGAAGATGACCAGACGTTCATCCTTGGGCAGTTCCAATCGGGGAAGGGAAATCTTATGCGGGGCGTTGCGCCAGCCACCCACGGGTATGCGCTCTTGTGCGCACCCTGTCGAGCGGGGGTCGGGACAGATGCCATGAATTTCCAGCGCGCTGTCCAATGCCCACAGATTGAAGTAGCGCCCTCCGCCGGCAATAGCCAGTGACATTTCCAGTTCTGCGGGCTCCAAGGCGCGCAGGGACAGAGCATATGCCGCATCCGAACCCGTGCTTCCACGTTGCTCGTATTCCAGCTGATAGGGAAAGTCGGCAAGCTCGGATGCCGCCGCGAGCACCTCTAGAGAAACTGCCCGCAATAGTTTGCGCAGGTCGGCTTGAAGGACTGTGGCGACATCCTTGCCGCTTTGCTCGCTCCGACAGGGCAGTGCAGTCAAATTCAGGTGTCCGATCACGCCACGCGGTGAGGGAAAGGTCCAGCGCAGACCGGATTCACCATCGTCATCGTAACAGGAGCTTAGGGCGGCCTCCGCGACTTCCGCTTCTGCGACCAACGCGACATCCTCCAGAGCCTGTGTCCACGCCAATAACTCGCCTACCGGGCCGAACTGTGGATTCGTGGGCTCGTCTGGAAGGAAAACCAGTAATGGCGGCACCGGTGCCGGGGCAAAACGCACTACCGTGGCCCACTCGGGCTCGGATCTACCGGTGTCATGTTGCCCGCTCAGAGGATTGGCAATGCTCTCAGTCAGTCCGACAGAACGTACAATCTCGAACCTCATCGCGTCATCACCCTCGGCTCGCAGCTGACTGCGGGGATAAAGCCCAATGTCCAGTCCGCCAATGACACGCCAGTCATCAACATCCCCGCTTTCGAGACGTAGCAGACGTACCGAAGGTGCTGTCCCCTCACCGCCGGGCCGCGATGCAAGAAGCGGGGATTGTTCGTCAATCGAAGCAAGCAACAACGGGGTTTGAGCAAGGCGCCGCGCTCGCAGGGAAACCCCTACTCGCTCGACCACCTGAGCGAGGGAGACCTCGGGTCCAGCGCGCATCAATTCAGTGATGAATAGATGCGTAAACGCCCCGGCATATTCGCCTGGAGCCAGTTCCAGTTCCTGCGCGGGCTCCTCGGCCAGGGCAGCCAATACCTGCACCGCGCCCCTGCTGGACAATAGCGGCCCCGGTTCCGCCGGTAGTTCGGGGAGCGTGTTGCTGGGCTGCAGACTCTTCGACACTGTCCCCGAACGTGTCACACCACCACTGTGGCAGCTATCAATCACGATGCTCAGGCGCGCTCCGCGATCCAGTAGGTCATTGAAGAGCCGGCGCAGCTCGAGGTCGGCAATGTCCGGCACCCCGGCCCATGAGTCAGCGGGAACCAGCGTCTGCACCCACTCGTCGCGCCCCTGGACCGTTCGCCGAATCTGGGACCCGTGGCCAGAGTAATAGAAGAACAGCTCGACCCCGGGCGCTGCATTGGCCAACAAGTGCTCCCGGATCGCCCCAAAGATGGCTTCGCGGGTCGCCTGGCGATCCTGAAGAGTGCGGATCCGGCTTTGCTGGAAGCCATAACGCGAACGCAGCAGCGTCGAGACGGCGGCTACATCGTTGGATGTTCCCCGGAGATCGCGCCAGCGAGTGGGCTCACCTGGCGCAGACGGAGGTTCGTAGGTATTGATACCTACCAGCAGCGCAAACGCTTCCGCAGTACCTGAGGCCTCAATTGCAGAACTTGCGAGCGAATCATGAACCGTCGGATTCGATGCCCCCGCGTTCCCTCCGCATCCCGCAAGTGCCACCAGCAAGATTGTGACAGTTCTCAGACGGATCATTTTTTTGCCTGACTCCCAAGCCCCTCGTCAGTATAGACGCTGTTCATGCAAAATTGTGATGTCTGTTCCACGCACTCGCCGCGACCTCACAACCTCCAAAGGATGGACCCAGCCCTGTGATTGGGAGTTTTCCTGTGATCTACAGCGAAGTATGTGTTTTGGGGGCGAAAAGGTTGTGACATGGCCGGATTACTCCAACTGCAGCGCGAAGCGGCCGGTCTCGCCCGGCCCGAAGGATGTGACGATTATAGTGAATTGCCCATCGTCGGTGACTGTAAAGCTGACCCGACTGTTGCTGCCATCGAAATCATCGTTCTCGCCAATCATGTTGCCTTTTGAATCGACCAATATCAGGTAGGTGTCGAAATCTTCCGATTGCAGGGTGGCCGTGATCGTTTGTCCGGACGCCAAATTTAAGCGATATAACCGGGCATAGCGTTCATCTTCAAGTCTGGCGTCGGTCTCACTCAAGTCTCCATTAATGGACGTGAGTTCCTCAAGTGGAACTGTCAATTCCAGCATGGACTCAGCAACAAGCAAACCTGATAGACTTCGGGCTAACAGATCGAGGTTGGCTAACCGTACATGAACTTTACGAAGGTCGGCAGCCCATTGCTCATTGGAAGGGTCGTGCGCAGCCAGGGCCTGACGAATCTCCAGACCCGCTTCATATGCCGAGCGCGCCGCGCCCAGGTCGCCCTGTGCCTGGTACACGTCGCCCAGTCGCTCGTGCGAAACCGAGAGAAGGTCCTGGAACCGCGTGTTGGAGGGATCGCGCGCAGCGATAGTTTTGGCTATCTCCGTCATCGCCTCGTAGGCTATCCTTGCGAGTTCCAGATTGCCTAACGCGCTATGAATATTGCCGAGCCGCTCGTGCGCGACTAAAAGATCGCGCTGAAAGTGTGTGTTGGAAAGATCGCGCGAAGCGAGGGTCGTAGCGATGTTCATGCTGACCTCGTAGTCCGCCTTTGCGGTGGCCGGATCGCCCAGCGCGTCATGAATGTCGCCGAGCCTAGTGTGCATGGCTATGAGATCGCGCTGGAACTGAACGTTGGAGGGATCGCGCGCAGCGAGAGTCTTGGCGGTCTCAATGGAAGTCTCGTAGGCCACCGCTGCGGCGACCAGATTGCCCAGCACCATATTAATGTCGCCCATCAGAGCGTGCGAGGCAGCGAGATCGCGCTGGAACTGGGTGTTGTGGGGATCGCGCAAAGTGAGCGCTTTGGCAATCTTCAGCCCGGCCTCGTAAGCCGTCTTTGCTGCGAACAGATTGCCCAGAGCATGATGAACACGCCCGAGCCTTTGCTGTGTGAGTGAAAAGTCTCTCTGCCAGGTGTTGTTGGTGGGATCACCCGCAGCGAGAGTCTTGGCGATTTCCATTGAGGCCTCGTAGGCAACCTTCGCGGCGGCCAGATTCCCCAGTGCCTCATGAATGCCGCCGAGCGCCTGGTGCGAGATTAAAAGACCGCGCTGGGACCCGGTGTTGGGGGGGGCTCGTAGGGCATTGGCCTGTTCAATCTCTAAGGCGCCCTCATAATGCGCCCTCGCAGCGCGGAGATCGCCCAGCGTCTGGCGAATGTTCCCGATGCGTCTGTGCGAGTCTGCTAGTAGTTCTTGGAAACTAGTGTCTGAGGGATTCTTGGACGCCAATTTTTCATAAACTTGGTGCGCTACGCCCCTAATCTCGAGTACGTATTCCAAGTTGACATTGTCACCAGCTTCTAAACTGTCTGCCCAACGCACCAGTGCCGCAGCCCGGTCTTTCAAGTCTCTATCACTTGCGAACGCAAGGTTGTGCTGGTCTACGATCTCCATCATTGCCGCCAGCTGTTCGGTCAATCTCTGCTGTGTTTCAAGAGGAACGTAGTCGACAATGGAAGTAGTCAACTCATAGTTCATGAACGCCAAGTTTTCCCGCAAAAGGACCATTGCTTCCTCGGCCTGGACGCGCTCAGTCCGCGCCAAATCGGTTTGCTTCAAAGCATAAACGCTGACCACACCTGCTAAGCTTGCCAGCGCAAGAGCCGCGACCAGCCCCGCTCGTGTGCGCTTGGCCGCCCGAGCCTGCGCCTCCGCCAGCTCCTTGGCACGCTTCAGCTCCCGATCCCTTTCATCATCCT
>JBGTGB010000279.1:0-2130 GCA_041746975.1 Haliea sp.
CCAACAGAGTGACAGACCTGATCCACGAATTCATCGCCAGTGGCGCCAGCCAGTCAGGCGCCAGTCCCGCGTTGCTGTTCCGCGATAGTACCCTGAGCTATGCCGAGCTGTGGCAGAGTGTCAGTGGGGTTGCCCACGGCCTGCTGGCAGCGGGTATCAAGGCCGCGGAGCGGGTGGCAGTGTATCTGCCGAAGCAGCCGGAGACCGTGGCCACCATTTTCGGGGCCGCGGCCGCAGGCGCCAGTTTTGTGCCAGTCAACCCGCTGCTCAAGCCGCGCCAGGTCAGTTATATCCTGCAGCACAGCCAGGCGCGAGTCCTGGTGACTTCCGCCCAGCGCCTGCAATTACTGGCCGCGGAGCTGGCCCACTGCGCCGACCTGCACACGGTGGTCGTGGTGGACGAGCTCGGTAACGACCGCCAGGAAGCTCTTGGGCGGGAGCTCCCCGCCATCAAGCTGCGCGCTTGGCGCGATCTGCTGGCGGCCCCGGCGCGGCCCGCCCACCGCCGCATCGATACCGACATGGTCGCGCTTCTGTACACCTCCGGCAGCACCGGCAATCCCAAGGGCGTGGTGCTGTCCCACCGCAACATGGTGGCGGGCGCCCGCAGCGTCGCCCAGTACCTGGAAAACACCCCGCAGGACCGGCTGCTGGCCGTGCTGCCCCTGAGCTTCGACGCCGGCCTGAGCCAGCTCACCACTGCCTTCTCCGTGGGAGCGTCGGCAGTACTGATGGATTACCTGCTGCCGCGGGACGTGCTGAAGGCCGTGGCGCGCTACCGGGTGACCGGCCTGGCGGCGGTGCCGCCCCTGTGGAACCAGTTGCTGCAACAGGACTGGCCCGCCGAAGTGGCGGACTGCCTCCGTTATATCACCAATACCGGCGGCGCCATGCCGGTGGCCAGTACCCGCGCCCTGCAGCAGCGCCTGCCGCGGACCCGTATTTATTTGATGTACGGCCTCACCGAAGCCTTCCGCTCCACCTTCCTGCCGCCGGAGGAGCTGGATGCGCGGCCCCAGTCCATCGGCAAGGCAATCCCCAACGCCGAGATCTTGGTGGTGAACGAGGCCGGGCAATTGTGTGGCCCCAACGAACCCGGCGAGCTGGTGCACCGGGGGGCGCTGGTGGCCCTGGGCTACTGGAACGACCCGGAGAAAACCGCCGAACGGTTCCGGCCCAGCCCCGGGCAGGACCCCGCGCTGCCGGTAGCGGAACTGGCAGTGTGGTCCGGCGACCAGGTGCTGCGCGACGAGGACGGTTTCCTGTATTTCGTCGCCCGCAAGGATGACATGATCAAGACCTCGGGTTACCGTGTCAGCCCCACCGAGGTGGAAGAAGTCGCCTACCACTCGGGCCTGGTGGCCGGCGCCGCGGCGCTGGGCATCGCTCACGCCCAATTGGGGCAGGCCATCGCCCTGGTCATCACCCCGGCGGCCGCGGCCGACCCCGCAACCCAGGCCGCGGACCTGATGGCCTTCTGCCAGCGCGAGCTGCCCAACTTCATGGTGCCAGCGAAGATCCTGGTGCGTGATAATCTGCCCCACAACCAGAACGGCAAGATCGACCGGCGGGCACTGGGCGCCGAGTATGCACACATGTTTGAGGAGTATCAGGCTTGACCAGCAGCAACGATCCCACCGACAACCCCGCCCGCGCCCGCCCCCGGCACGCGCCGCAAGTGAACTTCCCTGTGGTCGACAACTGCCTGCAGATAGGTGGCCAACCGCTCACCGCCCTCGCGGCGCGTGCCGGAGGACGCCCCTTCTACGCCTACGACAGCTCGGTAATGACCCAGCGCGTCGAAGCTCTGCGGGCGCAGCTGCCTACCGCCATCCACCTGCACTATGCGATCAAGGCCAACCCGATGCCGGCGGTAGTGCAGCATATGGCCGGGCTTACGGATGGCCTGGACGTCGCCTCGGCCGCCGAACTGGCAACGGCCCTGGCCACCGGCATCGACCCTGCCACCATTAGTTTTGCGGGTCCTGGCAAGTCACTTGAGGACCTGGAGGCGGCGGTGCGCGCCGGCGTCATCATCATCCTCGAATCCACCACGGAAATGCAGCGGGTGGCCGACCTTGCCAGTACCGTGTCGGCGCCGCCGACGGTGGCGATCCGGGTCAACCCGGA
>JBGTGB010000280.1:0-14358 GCA_041746975.1 Haliea sp.
CGACTTCCCTCGGGCCGGTCCAGCCGTTGGGCGAGCGCAGCACGATCATGGGCCAGGGCGAGCGCGTGGCAGTGCCGCTGGCACGCGCCGCCTGCTGGAACTCCCGGATCATCGCGATGCTGCGATCCATGGCCGCGGCCATTTGCTGGTGCATAAGCTCCGGCTCGTCGCCCTCGACGAAAAGAGGTGTCCAGCCATAACCGAGAAACAGTTGCTCAAGCTCTTGCCGAGGAATCCGGGCCAGCAGGGTTGGATTGTTGATCTTGTAGCCGTTGAGGTGAAGGATGGGCAGCACGGCCCCGTCGCGGATCGGGTGCAGGAACTTGTTGGAGTGCCAGGCGGTCGCCAGCGGGCCGGTTTCGGCCTCGCCGTCACCCACGGCAGTGACCACGATCAGGTCGGGATTGTCGAAGGCGGCGCCAAATGCGTGCGACAGGCTGTAACCTAGCTCCCCCCCTTCATGAATCGAGCCGGGCAGCTCCGGGGTACAGTGGCTGCCGAAGCCGCCGGGGAAGGAAAACCGCTGGAACAGCAGTTCCATTCCCTCCTCGTCCTCGCTCATGTCCGGATACACCGCGGAGTAGCTGCCCTCCAGGTACACCGGTGCCAGCACCCCGGGGGCGCCGTGGCCGGGGCCGGCGATGAAGATGGCGTTGAGATCGTGCTTCAGAATCAGCCGGTTGCTGTGCACATACATGAACGCCAGCCCGGGGCTGGCGCCCCAGTGGCCCAGCAGGCGTTTCTTGATGTGGTTGCTTTCCAGGGGCTGGCGCAGAAGCGGATTTTCGCGCAGGTAGATCATGCCGGCGGCGAGGTAGTTGCAGGCGCGCCAGTAGGCGTCGATGGCTTGCAGTTCGTCGGCTGGCAGGGGCTGGTCGCTACTTGGTGCTTTCGTCGTCATGGGTGCTGATCCTTTCCGGGGGTGCTCCGGAACGCGGTCCCCTCTCCGAGGCTGGTGCTGCAATCACCCTCGGCCGAGGAAATCCCGGGTCTGCTGCGCGATCTCGAGGTCCTCGTGGGAGGGGATGACGAGGACGGCGACGTTGGCTCCCCCAGCCTGGATGGCTGTGGGCCGGTCTCCCGATGGTAGTCTATTTCTCTGGCAGTCTATAGTGATACCCAAGGCTGTGAGGCCCTCGCAGACGTCGGCACGTACCTGGGCGGCGTTCTCACCGACGCCGCCGGTGAACACCAGAGCGTCGAGACCGCCGAGGGCAGCGAAGTAGGCGCCGATGTATTTGCGGACGCGGTAGCAGTAAATGGACAGGGCCAGCTCAGCCCCGGAGTCGCCCTGTTGGCAGCGCGCCAGAATCACGCGCATGTCGCTGTCGCCGCACAGGCCCTTGAGGCCGCTGTCACGGGTGAGAGCCTGTTCCAGTTGCTCGGGGGTCAGCCCCTCGCAGCGGGCGGAATAGAGCGCGGCGGCGATGTCCAGGTCGCCGCTGCGGGTGCCCATGACCAGGCCCTCCAGCGGGGTCATCCCCATAGACGTGTCGATGCTGCGGCCGCCGGCGATGGCGCAGGCGCTGGCGCCGTTGCCCAGGTGCAGGCTGATAATGCGCAGTGACTGCAGCGGCCGTCCCAGGTACTCGGCGGCCTGTCGCGCCACGCTGGCATGGGAAATGCCATGAAAGCCGTAGCGATGTACCTGATGGTCCTGGAGCCAGCGCTCGGGAATCGCGTAGCGGCTGGCATGCTGAGGCATGTTGCGGTGGAAGGCCGTGTCGAACACGGCCACTTGCGGCAGCGCGGGAAACCGGGCCCTGCTCGCGTGAATCACGGCGAGGGCGGGGCCATTGTGCAGGGGCGCGAGGCTGCTGGCCCGCTCGATGGCCTCGATGCTGTTTTCGTCTAGTCTGGCGGGGCCAGTGAAGTCAGGCCCACCGTGAACTACGCGGTGGCCGATGGCCTCTGGCTGTGTTCCCGCCGAGATTCGGCGCACCACCTCCTCGAAGGCGGCGCCGTGGTCGCTAGTCTCCAGGGTGCCGCT
This sequence comes from Haliea sp., assembly GCA_041746975.1. GTDB lineage: Bacteria > Pseudomonadota > Gammaproteobacteria > Pseudomonadales > Halieaceae > Haliea. The sequence goes on from JBGTGB010000280.1 coordinate 1,991, forward strand.
GGTCAGGGTCCGTGCGCTTATGCTGTCCTGGACGCTGAACTTGAGGGTGGAGCTGCCGCTGTTCACTACCAGAATAATCACGAGCTTTTCCTTTTCCCGGGCCGTACCAACGGCGCCCGTCAGATATCGGGCCCCCTGAACTATAAGCCGTCCATGGCAAGGACGTCATCTGGCTGAGTGGAACGCTGCGCTGGCAGGATCGGGGAACCTGCTATTGACACCAGAGCTAATGGTTATTAGTTTGGTCGTCCACGCCGTTTCCGGAGAGTCACCCCATGGCCCTGTATGAACAGATTGAGTCTGCCGACGCCCGCCGCCATCTGCAGTTGCGCAGCCCGGTTACCCTTGAGCCCTGCGGCGAGCTGGTCTGCGCCAATGCCGACGATGTCGCAGCAGCGATAGCCACTGCCCGCGCGGCCCAGCCGGCCTGGGCTGCCACCCCGATGCGGGAACGGGTCAAGGTCGCCGAGCGCGCCCTGCAACTGGTGCTGGAGCGCCAGGACGAGATCATCGACACGGTGGTAGCGGAAACCGGCAAGGCGCGCACCGACGCCATGAGCATGGAGATCTTCTCGGTCGCGGACTCGCTCTGCTACTACGCCAAGCATGCGGAGGGCTTTCTCAAACCGCGCAAGCGCCGCGTGCACGGGGTGATTGGCATCGCCAAGCAGCTGCGCATTGTCTACAAGCCGCTGGGGGTAATCGGCCTGATCACGCCCTGGAACGGTCCCTTCGTGCTGGTGATGAATCAGGCTGTGCAGGCTATCCTCGCCGGTAATACGGTGGTGGCCAAAGGTTCAGAGGTCACGCCTTTCTCGGCCAAGCTGGCGCAGACAATACTGGAGGATGCAGGCCTGCCCCCGGGCGTGCTGCAGGTGCTGCTGGGTGATGGTGATACCGGTGCCGCCATCGTGCGCGGGGGCGTCGACAAGGTATCGTTCACCGGCAGCGTTGCCACCGGTCGCAAAGTGGCGGCAGCCTGCGCCGAACAACTCATTCCCTGCACCCTGGAACTCGGTGGCAACGATGCCATGATCGTCTGTGCCGACGCCGACCTGGACCGCGCCGCCGACGGAGCCTGGCTGGGCTCCTGCATGAACACCGGCCACTACTGCTGTGGCACCGAGCGCATCTACGTGGTGAGCGAGGTCTACGACGAATTCCTGCGCCTGGTTCTGGAGAAGGGCAAGCATCTCAAGCAGGGGCCGGAACACGGCTTTGCGGAGGATGTCGGGGCCGTGTTCTGGGACAAGCAGATGGAGATTATCGAAGCCCACGTCGAGGACGCCCGCGCCAAGGGCGCCACCATCCACATGGGCGGGCGCCGCAACCCGGGTCTGGCGGGCCTGTATTACGAGCCCACGGTGATGACCGAAGTCGACAACAGGATGGATATCATGCTCCACGAGACCTTTGGCCCCGTTCTCTGCATTCAGCGGGTGGCGGACGAAGAGGAAGCCCTGCGGCTGGCTAACGACTCCGAATTCGGTCTCAATGGCAATGTCTGGACCAAGGACAAGGACAAAGGCTACCGCCTCGCCGCGGCCATCGACACTGGCTCCTGCAGTGTCAACGACATGGCGCTCAGCTACGGCATTCCCGCCGCGCCCTTTGGCGGGCGCAAGAACTCAGGTATAGGCCAGGTCAACGGCAAGAAGGGCCTGCGCGGCTACTGCCACGAGATGCCCATTGTCATCGACCGTTTTGGCGGCAAGATGCAGAACGCCTACCCCAATACAGTCAAGAATGCCGAGGGCATGCGCAAGCTGATGGACTTCCTGTGGCGCAAGACGCCGCTGGGACGCTGGCTGTCCTAGCCAGGAGGGGGAGCTGGGAGTAAAGTTGGGCGATGCCGCGGTGGCAGATTCAACGGTGGTAGGCCAGCAAACGGAAAGCAACCATGCAACAAGCAAGGGACGACTCCGAAGGCACGGGTACTGAAGCTGGCAGGACGAGTCACGGGGTTTCTTTTCGGGAGGCACTCATTGTCTGGCTGCGGGTGGCGGCGCTCAGTTTTGGCGGTCCCGCCGGTCAGATCGCCGTAATGCACCGCATTCTCGTCGAGGAAAAGCGGTGGATCAGCGAGAGTCGGTTTCTCCATGCGCTGAATTACTGCATGCTGCTGCCGGGACCAGAGGCCCAGCAACTCGCTACCTACATCGGCTGGTTGCTGCACCGGACGGCGGGAGGTCTGACTGCCGGCCTTTTGTTCATTCTCCCCGGGTTCCTGAGCATTCTCGTGTTGAGCTTGCTCTATGCCGGGTTTCAGGATTTGACGCTGGTTCAGGCCCTCTTTTTCGGCATCAAGGCGGCGGTACTCGCGGTGGTCATCGAAGCCGTGCTGCGGATCGGCAAGCGCGCCCTGAAGAACGGCTACATGTACAGCATCGCCGCCGCCGCTTTTGTGGCCATATTTTTCCTGGAGATATCCTTCCCTCTGATCATAGTGTCCGCTGCACTCATCGGTTTCATCGGTAGCCAGGTAAAGCCCGAAAGTTTCGTGGTCATCAAGGGCCATCAGCCGGCGGATAATGGCGCTGAACCCGCCCTGGACAGCATGCTCGGTCAGCAACCGCATTTGCAGCCAACCACTGGACGCACGCTAAGGGTGGTCCTGTTCTGGCTGTCACTGTGGTTCATACCACTGCTGGCGATTGTGCTGCTGCTGGGCGAACAGAGCGTGTTCACCCAGATCGGCCTGTTCTTTTCCAAGCTGGCGGTGGTCACTTTCGGCGGCGCCTATTCGGTGCTTGCCTACATGGCCCAGGAAGCGGTGCAGAATTACGGCTGGCTCGCCCCGGGGGAAATGCTGGATGGCTTGGGCATGGCCGAAACCACGCCCGGGCCCCTGATCCAGGTCGTGCAGTTTGTGGCATTCATGGGTGCGTTTCGGGAAGCGACCGGTCTCGACCCCTATGCTGCCGGGCTGCTGGCGTCGGTGCTGGCTACCTGGGTGACCTTTGTTCCCTGCTTTCTCTGGATCTTCGCAGGTGCTCCCTATATCGAGTCGCTGCGCGACAACCAGGCGTTGAGTGCAGCCCTGTCCGCAATCACCGCCGCGGTGGTCGGTGTAGTCATGAATCTTGCGCTCTGGTTTTCCCTGCACGTGATATTCGGCGAGGTGAACCTGGTGCGCGCCTATGGATTCAGCCTGCACCTGCCGGTGTGGTCCACGGTGAATATAGCCAGTCTCCTGCTGGCGATCGGCTCGCTGGTCGCCATGCTGCGCTTCCACCTTGGCATGATCCCGGTGATTTTTACCAGCGCCCTGCTAGGTGCTATCTGGTTTGTGCTGGCCTAGCTTTGCTATATCGAGACTAGGCCAGCTTCTCCAGCGGCCAGCCGATCATCAACACCGCCAGGGTGCAGCAGCCAACGAAGATGTTCATCGGGATGCCCACGCGCATGAACTCGAGGAAGGTGTAGCCGCCTGGCCCATACACCATCAGATTGGTCTGATAGCCCAGGGGGGTGGCGAAGCTCGCCGAGGCCCCCATCATGATGGCGAAGATAAATGGCGTCGGATTCAGGCCGGCGGTAGCGGTGACTCCCAGCACCACAGGCAGCATCAGTATGGCTGCGGCGTTGTTGGTAATTGTTTCCGTCAGCAGCGAGACGGTCATGTAGGTGAGCACCAGAATCAGCCAGGGGCGGCCGCCGCTTAAGTCGATGATGTTGGTGGCGAGAAACACTGCCGCCCCGGATTTATCCAGCGCCGCACCCAGGGCGAAGGATGCACCGATGGTGATCAGTACAGTCAGGTCGAGACTTTTTTCCGCCTGGTGAACCGAGCAGCAACCGGTGGCCAGCATCATGGCAGCGCCGAGCAGGGCCGCGTTGAGCATGCTGATCAGACCAAAACCTGCTGCCAGCACCAGTCCAACCAGAATCGCCCAGGCCATGTACATGCGGTCATGGCGCGGTTGCTCGGTGTCCAGGTCATTGATGAGCAGGAAATCCTTGTTGTAGCGCTGGCGGGTGACGAAGGCGGGTCGTGCCTCCAGTAGCAGGGTATCGCCCGCCTCCAGTTCGATAGTGCCGAGGTTGCCCTTGATCCGCTCGCCGTTGCGGGCAACCGCCAGTACCGCAGCGCCATAGCGATCGCGGAAGCGGGCGTCGCGGATGGCGTGACCGACGGCGTCACAGTGGGGCGATACCACTGCTTCGACCAAGCGCCGTTCCGCTCGGTCTACCAGCAGAGGCTCCGAGGAGTCGGTGTCCTCGGAGGGCACGATACCGTTGATCCGCAGCAGGTCCGAGATAGCGTCGGTGTCACCGGCGAATACCAGGCGGTCACCGCCCCGCAGCCTCTCCTCGGTTGGAACCGCGGTGATAATCGTGCCGTCGCGCTCGATCTCCACCAGGTACACCCGCACCAGGTGACGCAGACCGGCTTCCTCGATGGTCTTCCCCACCAGCGGCCCTTCCATGGCGACAGCGACCTCCAGGGTGAATTCCCGCATGTTGCTGAAGGGCTCGTTCTGCTTGCGGTCCGGCAGCAGACGGGGGAAGAACAACCACATGAACAGCAGGCCCAGCAGGGCCACCGGCAGGCCTACAGCGGTGATGGAGAACAGGGAGAAACCGTCCTCCCCCGTCAACGACCGGTATTGGCCGTTGAGTACCAGGTTGGTGCTGGTGCCGATGAGCGTGGTGGTGCCGCCGAGGATGGAGGCATAGCTCAGGGGGATCATCAGCTTGGAGGGCGCGATCCCGGTCTTGCGCGACCAGCTGTTGACCGCCGGGATCATGGTGGCGACTACCGGTGTGTTGTTGAGGAATCCGCTCAACAGCGCCACCGGGCTGAACATGCGCCACATGGCGGCGCGCACCTTCTTGGGTCGGCCGAGCAGTCGCGTGACTATCAGCTCGGCACCACCCGAGGCGTTTATGCCGGCGGCGACGACAAACATGGCGGCCACGGTGATCAGGCCCTCGTTGGCAAAGCCCGCCAGAGCCTCGGGGCCGGACAGCACTCCAAAGGTGATCAGTACAGTGAGTGCGCCCATCAAGACCACATGGGGTTTCAGGCGAGTCAGCGTCAGCGTCGCCAGGACGCCTGCAACCAGCGCCAGAGATAACCAGCCCTGCCATTCCATGAACGTGTTCCAACCCCCTGTTTATAGAGGAACGCAGCTTACACAGCGTATTCCTTATTAGAAAATAATATATGGAAATGAGTGGAGTGCATCTGGTTATAAGTTGGCTATCGAGCGTGGTGAGTATTTCTGGCACCCACAGTTACGGTGCCCCTGTGCAGTGGCCGCCAGCACGTCCGATACGGTTGCCAATCGTAAACCCTGGCTTTCCAGACTCGGCAGCACCTCCCGCAGGTAGGCGATGGTTTCCGGATAAGGGTGACCGATGGCGATGCCAACGCCCTCTTGCCGGGCATGCTCCACCAGCACGGAAAACCGCTCGGCTATAGCCTCCCGGGTGGGAATGTTGTCGAGGAAAACCTGGCGCGACAGGTGCGGGAGGCCGGTTTCCGCGGCAACCATCGCCGCCACCGTACCCTTGTCGGTGCGGGAGTCCACGAAGTACAGGTTCTGTTCCGCCAGCATGGTCATCAGCCACTGCATCTGCTTGCGCTGGCGGGTCAGCTCGCTGCCCATATGATTGTTGACCCCCACCACATGGGGTACACCCGCCAGGGCCCGCTGCAGGGTGGCGCGGAACTCCGCTTCCGAGAGCTCGGTGGTTAGCGCCCCCGGTCCCAATGGCCGCTGATCCAGAGCAGTCATGGGAGCATGCAGCAGAACTTCCTTGCCGGCGCGGTGCGCCTGCTGGGCCAGATGCCTGCCATGGGTAGTGTGGGGTAGTACCGCAACGCTGAGCCGGCCCGGTAGTTTGATCGTGGCCTCGCCCTCGGCCAGGCGATGACCCAGGTCGTCGATGATGATCACCAGGGTTGCGATATTCCTTCCCACAGGAGAGGGGACCCCCGCAGCTGACATCTCGCGGGCCTCGAACGGCTGCATTGCGCTGGCCGCCAGGGGCAGGCATAGCGCCAACAGCAGCCAGCGCATGCGGTCAGCCGCCGCTGTTATCCGCGGTGACTTTTGCCACCGGCCGGCGCTCGCGCACGCCAAGGATGTTCACGCCCTTGAGCAGAGTCAGGGCCTCATAGAGCTGATTGTCGGTGCCGAGCAGACCGTCAGCGGCTCGCGGCGCCCGCCGGTTGTTGCCGTCGACGTTGTCCAGGCGCCGGCTCAGGTCTGCCTCACTGAGCTGGCGCGAGGTGTCGTAGGCTGTTACCTGAGCGCGCTCGACATGGATATCGGGAGCGATGCCGGCGGCCTGGATGGAGCGCCCACCTGGGGTGAAGTACAGCGCCGTAGTCAGTTTTACCGCCCGGGACTCGGAGATGGGCATTACCGTCTGCACCGAACCCTTGCCGAAACTGTCGGTGCCCATAATAACGGCGCGCTTGTGGTCCTGCAGAGCGCCGGCGACGATCTCCGAGGCGCTGGCAGAGCCGCCGTTGATCAGCACCACGATGGGCACCCCGTCGCTGGCATCCCCGGGCTCAGCCGAGTAGCGCATTTTGGAGTTTGTCAGACGGCCTTCGGTGTAGACCACCAGGTCGCCGTCGAGGAACAGTCCCGCCACATCGACACTTGCGCCCAGAATGCCGCCAGGATTGTTGCGCAGGTCGAGCACCAAACCGTCGAGTTCTTCCTTGTCCATCAGGCGCTTGAGGGCGGCGCCAACATCGCGGCCGGTACGGTTCTGGAACTGGGCGACGCGGATGTAGCCATAGCCGGGCTCGAGAAAGCGTTCGCGCACGCTGTCCACGGTGATGGTGTCACGCTTGAGCGTGATGTCGAAGGGTTGGGGATCCCCGGGGCGGCCAATCTGCAGCTCGATAGGGCTGCCCTTGGGGCCTCGCATCAGGTCAATGGCCTCGCTCAGGGACATACCCTTGACCGGTTTGCCGTCCAGCTGAAGGATGACATCCCCGGTCATCAATCCAGCCTCGGCAGCCGGTGAGCCGTCGATGGGGGCGATAATCTTGATGTAGCCGTCCTCCATGCCGACCTCCAGTCCGAGGCCGCTGAATTCGCCGCTGGTGTTGGTCTGCAGGTCCTCAAAGGCGTCCTTGGTCAGGTACGCAGAGTGGGGGTCGAGATTCATCAGCATGCCTTGAATCGCGTACTCAAGCAGGGTGCTGTCGTCGATTTCCTCAACGTAACCGATGCGGATCTGGTTGAAGACATCGGCGAAGGTGCGCAGCTCGTCCAGCGGCAGGCGCCCCTCCTCGCTCTCCTGTGCCAGCGCCGCTGGCGCCACCAGGGCAAGCGTCAGCAGGGCCGCTTGCAGGCCCGCCAAGGGGGAAGAAACTGTGTGCATGGATACCGCCGTCGGCGCTTTCGCCATTGTCAGGTTAGGAGCGCAAGTGTAACCCTGTCAGCGGCACCAAACCACTGGATCCACGGGTTTGCCATCCTTGCGGATCTCGAAATACAGACCCGCCCGATCCAGCCCGCCGCTGTTGCCGACAGTGCTGATCGGGGTGCCGGGTGCGACCCACTCACCGACCTCCTTGAGCAGGCTCTGGTTGTGGGCGTAGAGGCTCATGTAGCCGTCGCCGTGGTCCAGGATCAGGAGCAGTCCCGAGCCGCGCAGCCAGTCGGCGTAGACCACCCGGCCGTGATGAATGGCACGGACCGCGGTACCCTCATCCGCGGCGAGGTTGATGCCGTGCCAGCGCATGCCGCCGGCGCCGCGACTGGAGCCGAAGCTGTTGTCGCGGCGTCCGTCGACCGGCCAGGCGAGTTCCCCCCGGGTGCTGGCGAAGTCCTGGTAGTCCTCCGGTAGCTGCAGTTCGACCACAGCCCTGGCGATAGCCTCCAGCAATTCCTCCAGCTCCTGCCGGTCGCGCTGCAGCTGCTGCAACTCCTCATCCTGGCTGCTTATGCTGGCCGCCAGGCTCGCGATGAGTTGTTCGCGTTCTTGCCGCGAGGCGAGGACCTCCTGCCGCTGCGCTTGGAGGGTCGCCTGCTGTGCCAGCAGCCGGGAAGCGGCGGTTTCACTGCGGGAGCGAACCGCAGCCAGTTCCTCCAGGGTGGCCCGATATTGGGAGACCAGCTCATTGCGGGCATGAAAAAAGTAGCGGTAGTAAGCCATGGCACGGGCCACAGTGTGCGGGCTCTCCTGGCTCAGCAGTACCTTCAGGGTGCCCTGCTGTCCCATCTGCCAGGCGGCGCGGAGCTCGGTGCCAATCCGAACCTGTTGGCTGTCGCGAGCCTGCTCCAGTTCCTGCTGGCGCTCCCCCAGCGCCTTGAGCTCGGCTTCGGTGGCGGTGATCGCCGCAATGTTCTCCCCAATTTCCTGCTGCAGCTCTCCCAGCCGCAGTTCGGCCGCGCGCAGCTGTTCCTGCTCTTCGCTCAGGCGGGAGCGGGCGCTGACCAGTTCCTGGCTGACCAGCTCGATCCGCTGCTGCAACTGCTCCAGGTCTGCCCGCGCCTGCTCTTCCTCAGTCTGCGCACCGGCGCCATTGGCCGCCAACAGGCAGCAGAGCAAACACAACAGGCCCGAGGTGGCACGCCGGCGCGGCATCGTTCTCAGTCCTGGCAGCTGACCAGGCTCTGGCCCGTCATCTCTGGCGGCTGCGGCAGCTCCATCAGGTTCAGCAGGCTGGGGGCGATATCCGCGAGGATGCCGCCGGCAGGGTCGAGCTGGCAGTCGCGCCGGCCAATGTAGACCAGGGGCACATGCTCGGTAGTGTGCTGGGTGTGGAGCTGGCCAGACTCGTAGTCCTGCATCTGCTCGCAGTTGCCGTGGTCGGCGGTGATCAGTGCCTGGCCGCCGACTTCCAGCAGGGCTTGCTCTACCCGCCCGAGGCAATGGTCCAGTGTCTCCACTGCCTGCATCGCCGCTGCGAATACGCCGGTGTGCCCGACCATGTCGCCGTTGGCGTAGTTGCAGACTATCAGGTCGTACTCGCCAGAGCGGATGGCGGCGACCAGCTCATCGGTAAGCTCCGGCGCACTCATCTCGGGCTTGAGGTCATAGGTGGCGACATCCGGGGAGGGGACCATGATGCGCTTTTCTCCCGGAAACGTGTCCTCCCGGCCACCGCTGAAGAAAAAGGTGACGTGGGCGTACTTCTCGGTCTCCGCCAGCCGCAGCTGGGTCTTGCCCTGCTGCGCCAGCCAGTCGCCGAGGACGTTGTCGACGCTGTCCGGGGGGAAGGCGCAGGTGGCGTCGATGTCGGCGGCATACTCGGTGGTGGTCACGAAGCCGGCGAGGGCCGGATGCCGGCGCCGCTCGAAGTCGCTGAAGGCGGGGTCGGTAAATGCGCGAGTCAGCTGCCGCGCCCGGTCGGCGCGGAAATTCATGAACAGGACGGCGTCGCCGTTGCTGACCAGGGCGGGCTGCTGTCCATCGACTCCGACGAGGGTGGGCAGGACGAACTCGTCGTTCTCGTCCCGGGCGTAGGCAGCTTCCAATGCCGCCTCCGCGGTCGCCGCACGATAGTCTGCCGTGCCCTCGGTCAGCATCCGATAGGCGCGCTCGACACGGTCCCAGCGGTTGTCCCGATCCATGGCGTAGTAGCGCCCGACGATACTGGCGACCCGGCCACAGCCGAGCTCCGCAAACAGGGCCTCGGCCTGCCGCAGCGAGCCGGCGGCGCTGCGCGGTGGAGTGTCGCGGCCGTCGAGGAAGGCATGCAGGTAGACCCGGTTGGCGCCGCGCGCCGCCGCCAACCTGACAGCAGCGAAGATCTGCTGCTCATGGCTGTGCACGCCACCCGCAGAAAGCAGCCCGAACAGGTGCACGGCGCCGCCGCCAGCGATCGCCTTGTCGATGGCCTCGGTGTAGGCGGGGTTGTGGTCGAAACTGCCATCGGCGATGGCCTGGTCAATTCTGGTGATGCTCTGGTAGATGACCCGCCCGGAACCGAGGCTCATATGCCCCACCTCGGAGTTGCCCATCTGCCCCTCGGGCAGCCCCACATCCAATCCGGAGCCCGACACCAGAGTGTGCGGTGCATCGGCCCAGAGCCGGTCCCAGACCGGGGTATTGGCCTGCGCAATGGCATTGTCCCGGGGGTCCTCGCGGTGGCCCCAGCCGTCCAGCACGATCAGGACGGTGGGTGTCTTGGGGGTCTCGCTCATGGGCAATCCGGCAGTCTGTGGGTTGAGGTTGGCCAGCAACCCGCATTTTACCCCTTCCCGACGGTGACCGCATCGTTGCCCATGTAGCGGTCGGCCGTAGCATCTATAGCTGGTACTCCAGGGTGAAGGTCGTTTATTCTGCCTGAGCGCCGGCTTCCCCATGGCGCACTATCAGAATCACTTCAAGGAGGCGAACGTGGCCATCAGCAAAGCTCAGGCAGCCAAACTGCTCACCGCCGCGGAGATGGAGGTGTTCAGCGCCAGCAGGGCTCCCGCCATCACCCAACTCAGCGCAGCCCGCCTGTCAGGGAAGGTCAAGCGCGCCCGAACCTTGCGCGACAAACATCGCGATCTGCTCCAGCGGCAGACGCTCGCGACCCGGGAGAGGACCGGTACCAAGGGCGGGCTCAGCGGCAACGCCAACGACCGGACGGCGAAGAAACTGGAGATCCTGGAAGATATCCTGCAGCGGTTCAGCGAGCGGCTGGAGAAGGTGCAGGCAGCCGCCTCTCGTTGACTGCAGTGGACTGGTTGCCCGTGGTGTTAGCCTGTATACTTGCGCCCTTTTCTGCGCTGGCTCCGGCTGCATGGTTATTCCCCTGCGCCGGGCGTCGTATCCGACCCAATTCATGAAGGTGAGTGTAAAGCCGGACCATGGCCCTGTTTCTGGAATTTTTTGTGCAGCAGTGGGTGCTGTTTGCCGCACTGCTGGCCGTCATTGTGATGCTGGTGATGCACGAAGCGCGCAAATCCGGGCCCTCCCTGACCCCGCAGCAGGCGATCAACGTGGTGAACGCGGAGGACGGCGTGTTTGTCGACCTGCGCGATGCGGCCGAATACAAGGCAGGGCATATCGTCGAAGCCGTACACATCCCCGCCAGCAAGCTTGGCGCCCGCATTGATGAGTTGGGCAAGTTCAAGCAGCGCCCGGTGATCCTGGTCTGCAAGATGGGCCAGAGCGCCGGTGCTGCCGGCAAGCAACTCAAGGCCGCGGGCTTTGAGAAGGTCTACAAGATGGGCGGTGGCATGATGGAGTGGGGCAATCTGCAGTTGCCCACGGTAAAATAAGGCCCCTTTCCGCATGAGCCCCTATGTCACCCTCTATACCACGCGCTTCTGCCCCTTCTGTGTCGCGGCAAAGCATCTACTGAAGAACAAGCAGGTGGAATTCAGCGAGATTGCGGTGGATGGTGACCGCGAGAAGCGCGCCGAGATGACCCGCTTGAGCGGGCAGCATACGGTTCCGCAGATATGGGTGGGGGATTTCCATGTCGGCGGCTACGACGATCTGGCAGCGCTGGACCGGCAGGGCCGCCTCGACGATTTACTGACAGCGGCGCAACAGGCGTCAACCCGATAACACAACCTATGGAGGACGGCTCGATGGCCGACGAACAAGCACAAGCAGCAGGAACTGCGCAGGACCAGGTGCAGCAGCAGTTTGCCCTGCAGCGCATTTACACCAAGGATCTGTCGTTTGAATCCCCCGCCAGCCCCGGTGTATTCCGCAAGCAGTGGCAGCCCAAGGTCAATGTGGACCTGAACACCAAGAGCGACCGGATCGACGAGCAGGGCAACTTCGAAGTCGTCCTGACCATCACCGTGACCGCCAAGCTTGATGAGGAAACCGCGTTTCTGGTTGAAGTGCAGCAGGCAGGGATCTTCATGATTGCCGGTATCGAAGGCGACAACCTGCGCCGGGTACTGGCAACCGCCGCCCCCACCATCCTCTTCCCCTACGCCCGCGAGAATCTCGACTCCCTCTGCGTCAAGGGCGGCTTTCCCCCGATCCTGCTGGCGCCGGTCAATTTTGACGGACTCTACCAGCAGGCGCTGGCGAATTCGCAGGAAAAGGCGGCCCAGGCCGCAGCCGCACCGGCTGGTGAGCAGGACGTCAGCCACTGACGTTTCGCGATCAAGCTGTTATAGAAGGGGCTTCGGCCCCTTTTTTGTGCCCATGGTGCCCAAGGTCGAAAGCCAGGACCTCCGGGCTCAACGAGGTTACACCAAGCCAGAAAACCCCAGCTGCCGCAAGGCTTCATAGCACAGGATCGCTGCGGCGTTACTGAGGTTCAGGCTGCGGCTGTTTTCCTGCATGGGGATGCGGATGACCTGCTCAGGGGGCAGGGACTCGAGCAGAGCTGCGGGGAGGCCGCGGGTTTCGGGGCCCAGCAGGATGGCGTCGTCGGGGCGGTATTCAATTTTGTGGTAGGGCGTGCGGCCGCGGGTGCTGACCGCGAGCAG
>JBGTGB010000281.1:0-9868 GCA_041746975.1 Haliea sp.
CGCCTGCAGCAGGCCGTCGGCGGCGGCCAGTATCGCGCCTTTGTCGACAGCGCCCCGGTGTTGGAGCGGGCCCTGGCCGAGCGCGCGGGCATGGGCTGGATTGCCAAGAACACCATGCTGATCAACGAGCGCGCCGGCTCCTGGTTTTTTCTCGGCGAAATCTACACCGACCTGCCGCTGGCAGCCGACCCGCCCCAGGCAAGCAAACACTGTGGCAGCTGCACCGCATGCCTGACCGTGTGCCCCACCAACGCTTTCGTCGGCCCGTTCCAACTCGACGCCCGGCGCTGCATTTCCTACCTGACCATTGAGCACAAGGGCAGCATCGACGAAGCGCTGCGCCCGCTCATGGGCAATCGCATTTTTGGCTGCGATGACTGTCAGCTGGTCTGTCCCTGGAACAAATTTGCCCGGCACAGCGAGGAAGCCGACTTCCAACCGCGGCACGGCCTGCAGGACAGCGAGCTGGTCGACCTGTTCTTGTGGGATGAAGCTACCTTCCTGGCACGCACCGAGGGCTCGGCGATTCGCCGCATCGGCCACGAACTCTGGCTGCGCAACATCGCCGTGGCCCTGGGCAACGCGCCCACCACTGCAGCAACCATGGCGGCCCTGGGACAGCGCCTGCAGCATCCCTCCGCGCTGGTGCGTGAACACGTCACCTGGGCGCTGCAACAGCAGCGCGACAGAGGCGCCGACCAGTGCTAGCATCTTCTGGTAGAGGACCCCACCTCCCGCGAGGCCTTCCGCTACGTGATCGTCGCGGATCACGATGGCATCGTCCGTAGCGCCAGCGACGACAGCCTCATCGGCAGTCCCTGGGAACCTGACGGGGTCCAGAGGGATCTGTTCAGCCACAGCGATGGCAGTCGGGCACAGGAACTCGCGCAGGTATTCAATTTCCGTCTGCCGGTGCTGTTCAACCAGACCGTAGTGGGCCGCCTCGACCTGGGGGTCGACCGGGCGCCCCTGGGAGCCGCTCTCGACGCCACCACACGGCATCTACCGAGGATTCGCAGAGCGACACCCCCGGCGCCTGCAACAGGCGTGCTCGACGCAGCGCAAACTGTCACAAATTCAGGGCGCCCATGAGGATTCCTGAGCACCAGCTGTCAGCGCCGGTCGCCACCGTTTGCCTCCCGATCTCCGGGTACTTCGACGAAAGTGGTCTTGTCGTGCAGCTCCACCCCGCTGTGGGCATGGTCATGGCTGCGGCTCACCCGGAAGATAATATCGTGAAAGCGAATCTCATCTTCATTTTGCAGCGCGCAACGCCCCTTGACAGCTCGCCCGTTTACCACCGTGCCGTTCGCGGAGCCCAGATCCTCAATCATGAGCTGACTGTCGTCCAGATCCAGACGCGCGTGCTGGCGCGAGACGTGGGGGCTGACCACCGCAATATCGCTTTCCAGAGAGCGCCCCAGCACCAGGGAGCGGTCCACCCCGAAGCTCAACCCCGCCAGGGGTCCTGTCTCAGCGGACAGGGTCCATTCATACCCCGGCGCTGCATCGCTCTTGCGGAAGTAACGCGGTTTGCCTGAGCTGCGACGGTCATTGAGTGGCGGCACATTGGACAACACCCGGCGCTCGACGAAGGGGGTCGAGCGCACGACACCCTCGGGCGTAATCTGGAAAAACCAGGCCAGGGCAAAAGTTATCGGGAAACCAGCTATCGTGAGGACGAAAATATAACGAGAGAGCTGGTCGCCATCGAGTTCCAGCAGGGGAAACAGCACATCAATGATCTGCAGACTCCCCCAGGCCACAAAAATGTACCAGAAGCAGGTCTGGAATACCTTTCGCCGCCGCAGTTCCCGGTACAGTGTCACCAATGTGATCTCCTTGGAAATGCCCATGCCGGGCTTCAGTTAAGCTGCCGCAGTCGGATTTGCAATTCAACCGCTTGAGCCCGATACAAGCCTGCTTTTTCGTGCTCCGAATCCAGCGTCAGCACCTGGCCCCACAGCCGAACAGCTTCCTCCAAATTGTGAGCCCGAAAGGCATTCAGCGCTTCGCGGTGCAGATCAGGGGGATTCGGAGTAATCGGCCAGCCCAGAGCTCTCGCGGTTCAGCGATGTCGTTGTACTTGGCGAGGGCATGAAACTGATACATATCTCCAAGATATCGTGCAGCCAGCGCGGCGCGGAACCGCTCCTGCGCCGACAGATCCGGCTGGTCAGTAGATACCGGCTCTCCAAGGCTGGCAACTTCGGCTTCTGGTGGCGGCGTTTCCTGCACCGCGGTCGAAGCGCAGGCCGAAGCCAATACGCTAAGTACCGTCCATGCGATGCCTGCCTGTCTCACGCGAAGCCCCCTATCCCCGAACGGTCAGCCAAGACCAGGTCAACGTGACTATTATCTTTCCACTATAGATGAAAGCCATTGAGCTGTGAAAACGCAGAGGTTTTTATATGCCAGCAGCGCCGGCCAGCAAAAAGTGCTGCCGATAATAGCGCAGCTCCTCGATGGACTCGCGAATATCCTCCAGAGCCTGGTGGCTACCGGCCTTGACAATGCCCTGCTCCAGTTCGGGGCGCCAAAGCTGCATGAGAATCTTCAGGGTGCTGACGTCCAAGTTGCGGTAGTGGAAGTAGCGCTCGAGCCGCGGCATGTGCCGGGCCATGAAACGGCGATCCTGGCAGATGCTGTTGCCACAGATGGGCGAGGTGCCGGCAGGCACCCACTGCCGCAGGAACGCCAGGGTCTGCACCTCTGCGGAGGATTCATCGACGTCACTGGCACGCACCCGATCAACCAGGCCAGAGCGAGTGTGATGATTTGTATTCCATTCGTCCATGGCTTCGAGCACAGCATTCGCCTGGTGCACGGCGATGACCGGGCCCTCCGCCACGGTGTTCAGCTCACTGTCGGTAACGATGGAGGCGATTTCAATCACCACGTCCCGGTCTGGATCGAGACCCGTCATCTCAAGATCCACCCAGATCAGGTTGTCTGGTCGTTGCATGGTGCTCGCTCTCTCCCCGTCCGCTTCGCCGCAGTGTAACAAATTGCCTGTACAGCGCCATGCCAGCACCCAATAATGCCCGGCATGAGCAAACGCAAACTGAGCCGTCAGCAGAACTGGCGCATCAGCAAGATCCAGGATGAGCGCACGGCCCGGGCCCAACGCCGTGGAGAGCGAGGGGAGGAGGTTCTGGGCGCCGGTGAGCTCGGGGTCGAGCAGACTGGCCTGGTGATTGCCCACTTCGGCACCCAGGTCGACGTGGAGGCCAGCGACGGGACTACCCAGCGCTGTCACCTGCGGGCCAATCTGGACGGCCTGGTCACCGGTGACCGGGTGATCTGGTGCGCGGGTGAGACCACCGGAGTCGTTGTTGCCCGGGAGCCGCGCCACAGCGAGCTGCGGCGTCCCGACCCCTACGGCAAGCTGAAGCCCATTGCCGCCAATATCGACCAGATCCTGGTGGTCATTGCGCCGTTTCCCGAGCCTCACGCCAACCTCATTGACCGCTACCTGGTGGCTTCCGAGGCAGTGGGGATTGAGCCTGTCCTGGTGCTGAACAAGTCGGATCTGCTGGATCTGGATCCGGTGCTGCGCGCGCGCCTGCAGGCACTGCTCGCCAGTTACCCGACCCTGGGCTACCGGCTGCTGGAGGTGAGCAGCCACAGTGGCAGCCTGACCCTGCTCAATGCGGCGTTGCAGGACCGGGTCAGTGTGTTCGTCGGCCAGTCAGGCGTCGGCAAGTCCTCGCTGGTCAACGCGCTGTTGCCCGCTGCCGGCCTGCGGGTCGGGGCTCTGTCAGAGTTGCGCCAGAAAGGTGTGCACACCACGACCACTGCACAGCTGTTTCACCTGCCCACTGGCGGTAGCCTGATCGACTCTCCGGGAATTCGCGAATTCGGTCTCTGGCACATGAGCCGGGAGCAGGTGGAGCAAGGGTTCCGTGAGTTCAGGCCGCTGCTGGGCCACTGCCGCTTCCGCGACTGCAGCCACGAGCACGAACCTGGCTGCGCCATTCTGGCCGCAGTCGAGGCGGGCACTGTCAGCCCGACAAGGCTGGGCAGCTACCGCCATATTGTCTCGACGCTAGGTCAGCCCGCCTGAGGCAAGGCTGCCCAGGGCTTCGCCCAACCGCGTCGGGCTGCCGGCGGAGTAATCCGGCGACCAGCCCATGCGGCCCTCGGGAAACAGCAGGATTACGGTCGAGCCCAGCTTGAAGCGGCCCATCTCTTCGCCCTTGGCCAACCGCACCGGAGCCGGCAGCTCGCGGTAATCGCGCTGCCGCAGCGCCCGCGGTGGTGGTGCCACCTGCCCCTCCCACACCGTCTCTATTCCCGCCACTACCATGGCGCCCACGAGCACCATGGCCATGGGGCCCGCGGCAGTATCGAAGTAGCAGACCAGTCGCTCGTTGCGGGCGAACAGGCGCTCAACGCCGCCGGCGGTGGTCCCGTTCACCGAAAACAGCTTGCCCGGAATATAGCGCGTGGCAACCAATTCCCCAGCAATGGGCATGTGGACCCGGTGGTAATCCCGCGGCGATAGATAAATCGTGGCGAAGTGGCCGTTGCGGAACTGCGCCGCGCGCTCCTCGTCACCCCCCAGCAGGGACCAGGTGGAATAGCGGCGGCCCTTTGCCTGCAGCACGCTGGCTTCCTCGATCCTGCCAATCTGGCTCACCGAGCCGTCTGCCGGGCACACGATGTCCGCCTCCGCCAGCGGTCGTATGCCGGGACGCAGGGGCCGGGTGAAAAAGGCATTGAAGTTGAGGTAAGCCTCTGGGTAGGGCTCTTCGGCTTCCCTCATGTCCACGCCGAAAGACTTGATGAAGGTACTTATCATCAGGTTCTTGAGCCAGCGCGGGTGGCGCAGCTCCGCCAGACAACCCGTGAGCCGGGAAAGCAGGTGCTGTGGCAAGAGATGCTGCAGCAGAATGAACAGGGTTTTCATGAGCTGAGGGCCTCCTTCTGCGATGCCTGTTGGGTCCGGGCGGCGACGTCACGGCCCAGGTACATGTAAACAGCCGGCAGGACATACAGGGTGAACAGGGTGCCGATGGTCATCCCCGAGGCAATCACCAGCCCCATGGAGAAGCGCGCGCCCGCACCGGGACCTGAGGACAGCAGCAGCGGGACCATGGCCAGCACCAGCGCCGCCGTGGTCATCAGCACCGGCCGCAGGCGCACCGAGGCGGCCTCTTCGATGGCTTCGCGCTTGGCCATTCCTTCTTCCTGCAGGCGGTTGGCAAATTCCACGATAAGGATACCGTGCTTGGAAATTACCCCGATCAAGGTGACCAGTCCCACCTGGCTGTAGATGTTGAGGGTGGCACCATTGACCTGGAACAGGGCCAGTACATTCAGGCACAGCAAGGCACCGGAAATCGACATGGGTACGGTTACCAGCATGATGAACGGGTCCCGAAAAGACTCGAACTGGGCTGCCAGCACCAGATAGATCAACAGCAGGGCGAAAAAGAAGCTGGTAATCAGGGTGCTGCCCTCGGTCTTGAACTGGCGGCTCAGCCCTGCATAGTCCACTCCGTACTCGCGGCCCAGCTCCTCGGCGACGATGATTTCCAGTGTCGCCAGCGCCTCGCCCAGCGGCACACCAGGTCGCGGCAGCCCGCTCAGAGTCACGGCGTTGAGCTGCTGGAATCCCGGCAATACCCGCGGCGTCACCTCGTCCTCCAGGGTGACCAGGGTGGCCAGCGGAATCAGCTTTCCGCTGCGGGTGCGGGTATGGTAGCTGTTCAGGTCCTCCGGGTTCAGGCGCTGGTTCCTGCGCACCTGGGGGATGACCTTGTAGGACCGGTCCTGCATGGCAAAGCGATTGACGAAGCCACCCGACAGCAGGGCCGACAGGTCGTCACTCAGGGTCTGCATACTGACCCCCAGCAGGGCGGCCTTGTCGCGATTGATGTGAATGCGCTGCTGTGGCTTGTCCAGCTGCAGATTCTGGTCAATGAAGATGAATTTGCCGCTGGCGCGGGCCCGTGCCAGCACCGCCTCGGCGCTGTCGTACAGCACCAGGTAATCGAGCGTGCTGTTGATCACGAACTCAACCGGGAAGATGCCCGGCGATGGCAGCGGAGGTGGGTTCACCGCGTTGACCTGTAGCCCGGCTATCGCCTCCGCGCGGGGTCGGATGGTCTCGTTCAGAACCTCCGTAGAACTGCGGTCACGCTCGCCCCAGGGTTTGAAGATGAAGCCCCCGAAGGCGCCATTGTTGCCTCCGCTGCCCCCGGGATTTTCGCCGTTGAACAGGAAGTTGACCACGATTTCCGGGGTCTCGCGGGTAATCTGCCCAATCTCCGCGCTGTATTGCTCAATGTACTCCAGGGTGACAAACGGGTCTGACTCAGCGAGGTAGAAAATCAGCCCCAGATCCTCCGCGGGGGCGAGCTCCGCAGGGGACCGGACGAACAGAAAGTAGCAGGATGCCAGGATGACGGCCCCGAACACCAGCACTCCGCCCCGATCATCCAGCACCCGGTCCAGATCACGTTGGTAGACCCGGCGCAGTGCCTCAAAGCGCTGGTCCAGCCAGTGCTCCAGGCGGTTATCGGCACTGTCAGCGCTGCTCTGCAACATTCTCGCGCACATCATCGGCGACAGGGTCAGGGCCACCACGCCGGAGATCAATACCGCGCCCGCCAGGGTAAAGGCAAATTCAGTAAACAGGGTTCCCGTGAGGCCACCGATAAACCCGATGGGCAGATAGACAGCGACCAGGGTGGTGGTCATGGCGACGATGGGCCAGGCCAGCTCCCGTGCACCCTTGAGCGCGGCCTCGGTGGGCGTCATGCCGTGTTCGATGTGGCGGTGGATGTTTTCCACCACGATAATGGCATCGTCCACCACGATACCAATCGCCAGGACGAAAGCGAGCAGCGTGAGCAGGTTGATGCTGAACCCCATCAGCAGCATCAGGAACAGGGCGCCTACCAGAGACAGTGGCACCGCGACCGCGGGAATCAGCACGGAACGCATTGAACCAAGGAACAGGAAAATCACCAGGATCACGATCAGCATTGCCTCGACGATGGTGGCCTGGACCTGGCTGATGGCGGCCTCGATATAGACCGTGGCATCGTAGTTGATGCTCCCCTCTATCCCCTCGGGCAGGCTGGGGACGATGTCCCGCTCATAGACCTCCCGCACGCCGGCGATAACTTCCAGGGCATTGGCGTCACTGGCCACGGAGATGGGCACGAAAACCGCACGCTGGTCGATCACCATGGCCGAACTGTTGTAAGCCTCGGAGCCCAGCTCCACCGTGGCCACGTCCTCCAGGCGGACAATGGCGCCATCCTGTTCCCTGAGCACGAGCTGGCGAAAGCCCTCCTCGGAAGAGATGTCGGTGTCCGCCTTGAGCGTGACCTCGAACATGCTGCCGCGGGTCGCCCCCACAGCGGAGAGCACATTGTTGGTCTGCAGCGCCGCACGCACGTCACTCGCGGTCAGATCCAGCGCTGTCAGCCGCTCGCTGTCCAGCCAGATCCGCATGGCAAAAATATCGGTGGTATCCGCACTGGCACGCTGCACCCCGGGCAGGGTCGCAAGCTTGGGCTCCACCTCGCGGATCACATAGTCCGCGACCCGGTTGATCGGCAACTCGGTACTGGAGAAGGAGATGTACATGGTGCCCACCTGCTCGCCTACCGCGAGGTTAAGCACCGGGTCCTCTGACTCCCGGGGCAGCTCATTGCGCAGCTTGTTGACCTTGGTAACGACCTGGGTCAGCACCTCGTCCGGATTGGCGCCGGTGCGCACATAGGCCGCAATCACGCTGAGCCCGCGGGTGCTGTTGGAGGTCAGATAATCGATATTTTCCGCGGTGGCAATTTCCCGCTCCAGGGGCGTGGTAATAAAGCCCTTGATCAACTCCGCATCCGCCCCGGTGTAGGTCGTCGACACTGTGATCACCGCGTTCTCCAACAGCGGGAATTCGCGCACATTGAGCTCCCCGGCCGCGCGCAAACCCAGCACCACCAGGAACAGGCTGACCACCGTCGCCAGTACCGGCTTGCGGATAAAAAGATCGGTGAAAGCCACGGTCAGCGATTTTCCGGTTGCGGCTGCAGGCTGGTCGCCGGGGGTGAGGCGTTGTTCACCCGCACGGGCACGCCACCATCAAGCTTGAGCAGGCCACTGGTGGCGACGACCTCACCGACCTCCAGGCCGGACGCCACGGCGATCATGTCGCCGCGGGCGGGGCCGAGTTCTACAAAGCGCTGACGTACCGTGGTCTCAGACTCTTGCTCCGCCAGTACGAAAACCGAATTGCCGTAGGGTCGATAGGAAATGGCGGTCGCCGGCACCACGATCTGCTCGCCGGGCTCCCCCAGGGGCAGACTGATACGGGCGAACATACCGGGGCGCAAGCGCTCGCCCGGGTTGTCGACAACTGCCTGCAGGGCGATATTGCGGGTGTCCGGGTCCACCGCGGGGGCAATTGCCGTGAGGGTACCGCTAAAGGTTTCCGGCTCCAGCGCCTGGAACCGGGCCTGTAAAGGCATCCCGGGCTCCAGCTGGGGGGTGTAGCTGTCGGGCAGGGTAAAGTCCAGGTAAAGCCGGTCCAGTGCCTGCAGTTCGACGATCGCGTCCCCCGCCAGCACGTAGGCGCCAACATTGAAGCGCCGAATCCCCAGCCGGCCCGCAAACGGGGCCCGCAAGGTTTTCTGTTCAATTCGCGCTTTCTGCGCCGTGACCCGGGCCCGTGCCTGGTCCAGCTCGCTGGCGCGTCGGTCCAGTTCCGACTCCGAGATATTGCGCTCACGCAGCAGGGACTCGGCGCGCTTGAGCTCCGCTGCGGCTAAAGCCTGCGCCGCCTCCAGCACCGCCAGCTCGGCCCGATCCGGCACAGCGCTGAGCTCAAGAATCGCATCCCCGGCGGCCACAGAGGCGCCGTTGTCAAAATTCACCCGGGCAATAATACCCGGGACTTCCACCGCCAACTGCGCCCCATTGACGGGCGCAAGCGTGCCAACCGCATCTACCGAGGGTTGCCATGGCACTTTTTGCGCCGGTGTCGCGGTGATGGTCACCACCTGCCGAGGCATGTCGTCCATTGCACGATTCATCATTTGTTGGCCGTACCACTGCATGGCAAACAGGCCGCCAAACACCAGCAGTGTGGCCAACAGCATGAGCCACATGCGTTTGCCAAAAAGAAATTTTTTCATGGGTACCCGACAACAGAGGAACACAGGATGCCCGAACCGCCGCCGAGCTCACCAACTCCAATGATACTGCTTCGAGAACCTTAGTGAAACTGTGGGCGGGGCCGCCTAGGCCGCGTAGGTGGGCCGGGCCGCGTAGGCCGCCGAGGTCGGGCCGCGCCGGCACGACCTGCGCGGCTCGACTTGCCCTACAGGTGCTCCTCCGCGAAGGCCGCCAGCCGGGAGCGCACGATACCGTTGACGTGCATGATGCCCGCGTGGGGATAGGATTTGGTCTTTTCCACCAGGTAGGTGAGTCCCGAGGTCAGCGGCGAGATGTACTTGTTGTCGATTTGCGCCAGGTTACCCAGCACCACGATCTTCGAGTCAGCCCCTACCCTGCTGATCACCGATTTCAATTGGAACTGGGTCAGGCCCTGGGCCTCATCGATGATGATATAGGCGTTGTTGAATGAGCGCCCGCGCATGAAGTTGAGCGACTTGAACTGGATATTGGCCCGCTCCTTTACATAGGCGATGCTGCCGTGGCAGGACTCGTCGGTGCCGTGCAGAATCTCCAGGTTGTCGTCGAAGGCCGCCAACCAGGGCGCCATCTTCTCCTCCTCGGTGCCCGGCAGAAAGCCGATGTCCTCGGCGATAGGCGGGGTGGAACGCGCCACGATGAGCTTGCTGAACCGCTTCTGCTCGAGTATCGCATGCAGGCCGTACGCCAGGGCCAGCAG
>JBGTGB010000282.1:0-7298 GCA_041746975.1 Haliea sp.
TCTACCGGTAAGAGCACATTTGAGCGTGCCCATACGCCTGAGCAATGAAGAACTGTACGGCACATTCTGTTGCTTCAACACCTCGCAGATCGATAATCCGCTTGATGATCGCGACCTATCAATGATGAGAGTTTTTGCCGACTTCACCGCCAAACAAATAGAGATACGGCTTGAAGCTGAGCGTCGTCAGCAAGTCAGTACAAGGAGAATCAGGGCTGTCCTCGATGAGGAATCCTATACTATTCACTACCAGCCTATTTATAACCTCGCTACCGAATCCATTATGGGTTTCGAGGCCCTGACACGGTTTTCTGCTGAACCAATTCGTACCCCGGACCGATGGTTTACCGAGGCCGATGAGGCTGGAATGAGTGAAGAGCTGGAAATGGCAGTAATCGACAAAGCTTTAGAACCACTGCACTACTTCCCAGAGGGAATTTATCTCGCACTTAATGTTTCACCTCAGAATATCCTCAATGGGGCTATCGCCAGAACATTAGGCAATCACCCATTAAACCGCATTGTGCTGGAGATCACAGAGCATGACCTGGTGTCGGATTATTCTGCACTGACTTCCGCTCTGGAGCCACTTCGAATGCAAGGGCTACTGATCGCCGTTGACGACGCTGGAGCTGGGCACTCTAGCTTAAGTCACATTGTTAAAATTCAACCGACTGTAATCAAACTTGACATGAGTATCATTCGGGACATAGATACTGACAAAAATCGCCGCGCGATGGCAGCTGCGATTGTGGGCTTCGCCAGGGAAACCTCGAGCATTGTTATAGCCGAGGGTGTCGAAACCGTATCGGAACTGAATACATTACGAGATCTCCGGATTAGTAGAGCGCAGGGCTACTTGCTCGGACGTCCCGTTGATATAACTAAGGCTCGCGCCCTTTTGGGCCCGGCGGTTTAGCGCCTTTTTTACAAGCCTAGCGAAGTGGAATTTGAACACAAACCTCTTATTTGGTTGAGTAAGGAGCTCCGTCACCATGGGATTACAGAACCACGTAAGGCCTATTTCTGCGCCCCGCGGAAGCCCGCGACTCGGCCGTATCGGTACCTATAACTGCGGGGATCGGGGAGGCTTCAGCCACCCGCCCGCGCAGCGATCTCTGCGCGATCCACGGTGTGCAGGGGTCTGTGCTTTTGCGGCATGAACATTAGCCGGGAGGGAGCATCCCAAACGCCCGGTGGACTGCAAATGCGCTTGGCGTTTCGTAGCACTTCGCTCATCCTCGCGGCATTTTTCGGCCTTGGCTTGGTATTCGTGGGCGTCGCCAAAGTGTTGCTGGCTGAAAATGAACGCAGCCGCCAGACAGGTGCCATCCATGACTTGATCAGTACTGTGGGGCGCACTGCGGAAATCGCCATCATCTCGCAGGATAGACAACTCGCGACCGCAGTGGTGGCCGGACTGGAGCAGAATAGCGGCGTCTGGGCAGTGACCATTCGCGATCAGCACGGACAGATTGTCGCCCGCAGTACGCCGAGGAACCAAGGCCGGGTCGGGTCAGCAGAACCTGTAGTCTTACCGATCCCCTCGCCCTCCACACCGAGTAAACTCATTGGCAGCGTGGAGTTGATCCCGGATCTGCAACAGCTGGAACAGCAGTTCATCATTCGAAGTCGCCCGGCAATCGTGTTCTTCCTGGTATTCCTCGGTGTCGCAGGCTGCACGCTGCTGCTGGTGTTGTACCGGCAGATAACGCGGCCGTTGCGGGCGATTTCCAGACGCCTCCACGGCTTAGATGTCGCCAGTGGCGAACACATTGAGATCCCCCGCTCACACGAGAATAACGAGATAGGCGTCCTGGTGGGCGACGTCAATCGCATTATCGACAACATGGTAAATCTAATAATCACGGAACGTGATTTGCGCCTGCAGCGGGAGCGCGAAGAAACCCGCTTCAGGGCCATTTTTGACAACGCCGGCTCGCCTATTTTCCTCGCAGACCGCGATGGCGTGCTCAAATCCTTCAATCTGGCTTTTTCACGAACACTGGGGTCAGATGCGACCGCCGAAACCGGAGGTCCATTCGTCTCCCTGTATAGTCTGCTCCGTGACTCGGCCGGGGCACTTCGAAAGCTTATAGATTCTGTTGCCAGCAGTGGGCGAACCCAGAGTATCGACCTGGAGGTCGACCTGCCGACTGGCAAGCGCTGGTACCAAGTGGTGGTAAACCTGGTCACTGAGGATGAAGTTCAGGGGATCGCCAATGACATCACCGAGCACAAACTCGCCCACAAGGATGCGGAAGAACAGGCGACTACCGACAGCCTAACCGGCATTGGCAACCGCCTTGCTTTTGACCGTCGGCTGGCTACCGTCTTCGAGGCCGGCCGTCGGCACACAGACAGTCACATTGTCCTGATGATGCTTGATCTGGACCATTTCAAGGAACTCAATGACACCCACGGCCACCAGGCGGGAGACCAGGCCCTGATCCAAGTAGCACGGCGCTTACAAGGACTTCTACGGAGTGGAGACTGCTTGGCCAGACTCGGGGGAGATGAGCTCGCGATCGTTCTGGATGACACTTCAGACTTCCAGGCTCTGGAAGTGATCGCCGGCAAGATCATTGCCAGTCTTAATCGTCCGCTGCGATTGGCTGATGGCACCTTGGTGCAGGTAGGAGTCAGTATCGGTATCGCGGTGCACAGTCGCCAGGAGGAGGAGGTTCGCGATCTGGTGAAACGCGCAGATGCCGCCATGTACGCTGCCAAAGCCGCCGGTCGCAATACCTGGCGCCTGTCAGTCTCGAATGCCTGATTTGCAGTGCCCGCCGAGGTTTGATACTTTCGACAGTCTGCGATACCGAGCGGCCTTCCACGGGACCAAGATCGATAGGAGAGGCACTCCCGGCTACCCCAAAAAAGGGGGTGTGACGACGTGACGCACGCTGAGGTAGCAAGGAGGCGGGCCGTTACGAGCACCGCATTCTGCGACACCGAGATCCCGACCAGAGGAGGCTCGACCAGTGAATCGCAAGCTTACCCACGGTAACCAACAGCACGACAGCTCACTCACTCTTTTTGTGAGCGGCGAGGCACCGAGTTCACACCGTGCCCATCGCAACCTGACGGCAGCCCTCGAAGCCAGAGGCCTCGACAAGACCCCTGTCCGCCAGATCGACGTTCTGCATGAACCGCAACAGGCCATCCGCTGCGGCGTCTTCGCCGCGCCCGCCCTGATGCTCATCGGTACGTCGGGTCACCGTAGGTTGCTCTATGGAGATCTCTCAGATGCGGACAGCCTGAGAGACTTTCTATCGACGATCTGATATCAACGGCACCGATCGTAATAAACAGCTTACTCAGATCAACCCCCGTCCAGGGCTCAGCGACTGACCTGGAGATGCCTCACTTGTCGATGGTCCCTCCCTGACCCATTCCGGCAAGCGAGTACTGCTATTGGTCGACCAGGCCGACCCACAAAGTCTCGATACATCAGATTCGGCCCAGTCGGTACTCATGTATTGCTCGATACGTTTTCCTGAAACGGGCTGCGCTACCGTGAGCTCGCTGAGCTTCACCAAAGCTGCAGACGGGAAACCATGAATAATAAGGGCCACGACCTGGAAAGTAAGATTTTCGAGCTACTGCCCTCCGATGGCAGGGCTATGGGCAACAAAGAACCGAAGCACAGTATCAGCGCGCCCGCGAGGCCCTTATTGCCGCAGCCCTGGTGGTGAAAGGCCCGGGGGCGTGGCGGCTCCATTGCGAAGGTACTTGGCAGAGGTGCCGAGCTGGTGCTCGAACTCCAACCATCGTCCAGCGAGGTGTCGGGACCTGAGAGTAAGGCCAGTAGAGGCAAGCGCAGCAGCAAGCAGGAACAGACGCGTTTTTTTCGTACCGGTACGACGAGGGGCGTAAGAACAACCCCTTCGTCGTAATGGTGACTACCCACCCGATTTAGTAAAGACTCATTTTTAGTATAGTCTCACGTACGCTTGCCACTGTTTAGTCCACGTACTCCCCTGAAAACCACAAGCTTGTAGTCTTTCAACAAGTAACCCCGCCACCCCTTGACCGGGTTGTTGATGGCGATGCGAGCAGCGCTTGGTCACCATCTCCCCACACAACCCTGTGCGGGAAGACATCCTCATGACAATCCACCGACTAGCCACCGCCACTCTACTGGCACTGGCTTTCATCGCTCCAGCCTCGTTGGCCGATGCCGACGGGGAGCGCGCCATGCTCGCCCGTCTGCTGCACGAGATCACACTCCTCGAACCTCTGATTACGCGCAGTGAGGCAGAGGCAGACCCCGACGCCCGGATCCATTTTCAGTACGACTGGCTGCGCCAGGATCTGGAGCGGGTACTGTCGGGGATCCAGGCTCATCTCGATGCGCCGCGCAATGAACCCCGCCCGGTGCCGCCGCTGCGCGGCGACTACCGGCAGTGATGTATGACACCTGCCCAATCCGCGGCCTTCCAGGCTGGATCCGGAGCAACACCGGCCGCCCTGTTGCTCGCCATCGCCAGTGTGGTGCTGGTCCTCGCATTCATCTGGGTGATCTGGGTCACCGTCGGCAGCTTTCGGGCCTGGCAGGACGGCCAGGCGAACCTGTTCGACCTCCTCTGGGCGACCCTGCGTGCCAGCATCATCCTGCTGGTGCTCGGTTTCTACCTGCGCTGAGCCTGCCGATGTCATTTCACTCTCGTCTTTCCACTACGGAACACTGTACCCGCGCACTGTCGCGCCATTTCGGAGAACGCACCATGACCATTCCTCGTCACACCTCGCGGTTTGCCGTCCTCGCGACCGCAGCCTGTCTGTCGCATCCCTCCGCCTGGGCGGTTTTGCCGACCCCGGTGGCACCCAGTACCGCACCTGCGGCGGGCGACTGGATTGGCCTGATCGAAGGCTATATCAAGGACGGCGGTCTGGTCCTTGGTCTGGCGATTGCCGTCCTCGGCTTTCTCTGGGTCGCCTACCTGGCCTTTGCCAAGTTCAATGAAGCCCGCCTGGGCAAGGCCGAATGGGCCGAGGTGGGCGTGCTGGGGATTGTCGGTGCCATCGTGCTGATCTTTGCCAGCTACCTGCTCACCGAAGCGGCTGGGGTGATCTGAGTGTCACCCATGGACACCCAGGACATCCTCGCCGACCGGCTCAATGCGGAGCCGGTGATATTTCGGGGGTGCTCCGCCAGCGAGCTGGGGCTCATCGTCGCCCTGGCTGCAGCGGTCTGGCTGCCGCTGAGCCTGTTGCTGGCCTGGCTCGGTGGGGCGGTGACCATGGGCTTCGGTTTTGCCGGTATCGGCATTGTCGCCACCGTGCTCGGGACCGCCAGTCTCTTTCAGCGCTTCAAACGCAACCGCCCCGACGGCTACTACCAGCAGCGCTGCGCGCTGTGGCTGGATCACAAAGGCCTGAAACGCGCACCGTTTATCAGCCGCAGCGGCACCTGGGATATCGGCAGGAGAGGGCATGTCACGCTACCGCTTCGCCATTGATAATGCCCAGGCTCACCTGCGCTCCCTGTGGCTGATCATCGGTCTGCAGATGGCGGTGATCGCAGCCCTGTCCTATGGCTGGAGTCGGGCACCTGACCATCTTACAGTGCACATCCCGCCGGATCTCCGCTCCGGTGCCGTGCAGCACCACACGGCGGTACCCGCAGCCTCAGTCTATGCGTTTGCGTTCTACATTTATCAGCAGCTCAATCGCTGGCCCGAGGACGGCAGTCGGGATTATGGCCAGGCCATATTTCGGATCGCTCCCTATGTTACGCCCCGCTACCGCGCCGAGCTGCTGGCCAATCTGGACGAGAAGGGCCGCCGGGGGGAGCTGGCTTACCGGGTGCGCGCGCTGCAGGGCATCCCCGGCTTTGGTTATGCCGAAAACCGGGTGGACGTCCTCGATAGCCAGACGTGGCAGGTCTGGCTGGATCTCGAACTGCTGGAATCCGTCAAGGGCATGACCGTCAAACGCACCCGGATCCGCTATCCGCTGCGGGTTGTCCGCTACACGGTGGACCCGGAGACCAATCCCTGGGGCCTGGCCCTGGATGGCTTTGGGGCCGACGGCCCCCGCCGCCTCACCGAGGCTGATCTTTTAGGAGAGGGCAGTGCCCATGCAGCCCAATAACCAGCGCGGGTCATCTGCGTCCCGCACCGTGATAGTCACCGCCGCAATCTGGCTGTTCGCACAGCTGCTGTTCAGTGCCACGCCAGCCGCGGCGCTGGAGCCCACCGAGCATATCGTGTGGCGTAAAATCCCGATCGCGCTGGATCTCGGGATCGAGCAGGAGCGCATGGTCCACTTCCCAGGGCCTGTTAGCGTGGGTCTTCCCGCAAACCTGCAAGGCCGGCTGCGCATCCAGAGCAGTGCGGGTACCGTGTACTGGCTGGCTCAGCAGCCCTTTCCCGCGACCCGGATCCTGGTGCGGACGCTGGATGACGGACAGGTATACCTGTTCGATGTGGCAGCCGCCCTCGAGGGCGGCAGTGCCACGCCGGTGGCGATTACCCTGCCACAGCAACCGTCTCCTGACACTAGCAATCAGACAGCCGCCGGCCCCTCGACCCACGGCTACGTCAGCCTGACCCGCTTCGCGGCCCAGCAGCTGTATGCGCCCCAGCGCCTGCAGACTCCGTTACCGGGCGTCGTGCGGGTGCCCGTGCCCGATGGACCGGTACCGCTGGTCCGCGGCGGTGCCATTGTTTCGACTCCCTTGGCCAGCTGGCGCAGCGGGCACCGGTTCGTGACGGCACTCAAGCTGACCAATGCCAGCGCCGAGGCCCAGGAACTTGAGGCGCATGATTTGCGCGGTGCGTGGCTCGCGGCGACCTTCCAGCACCACCGGCTGCTGCCCGCAGGCGATGAGGCCGACCACACGGTGGTCTACCTGATCGCCGACCGTCCCTTCAGCCACGGCTTTTAGGGGGTAGTCCGCCCATGCCCCATGCCGTCTCCAACCGCTTGTTACCCATCCTCGCCACACTGGTGCTGCTGGTCCTGATGGTGGTGACCGTCAAAACCTGTTCCGGTGACAGTGAAAACGGGCTACTGCTGACCGGCGTGCCGACCCCACCCGCCCCGGATGCGGACACCCCGGCGGATACCATCAAAACCCTGACCGCCAATGTGGCGGCGATGACCACCGCCGTCACGGCGCTGCGCCAGGACAATGCAGTACTGCGCAAGGAAAACCAGACCCTGATCAACAACCGCAGCCAGATCGAGGAGAATGTGGCCACCCGCCTGCGCCGTGAGCTGCGCAGCCGGGAACAGGATGCGGAGAATCAGGCCCGCCAGGATTCTGGGGTTCTAAAATCACTCACTCA
>JBGTGB010000283.1:0-4849 GCA_041746975.1 Haliea sp.
ACACCCCGGCCACCAGCCCCCGCACCGCGTCCTTCCTGTCATCCCCAAAGCCATAGCGCTGCTGCAGGTCATTGGTAACATTGTTCACCATGTCGGAACTGGAGGACTGGGTCGAGGCGATCTGGCTGCCGATGGACGCCAGGGAGTCAATGCCGATCCGTTCGCCATAACTGCGGCTCAAGGTTTGCCCCACCTGGTGGCTGAAACTCTGGGTGGCCTGCTGCAGGCTTTCCCGGGCGGAGCCCACCATGGTGCCGACCGTGCTGCCCACGGAGAAGCTGCTTAACAGATTGGTGGCCCCGGTCATGGCGGAGCCCGTGAGGGCCGCGTTCTGGAACAGGGCCTGGGACTGCATCACTGGGGCATTGCGCGCCACATCGGGGGTGTGCAGTCTTTCGTCAACGAAGTCGCCCCCCTGCAGGCGTCCAGCAAGGTGTGTCGCCGTGACCGCAGAGCCATAGACCAGCATCAGGGAAATCGCCGGCACGCTGGAGGCCAACATGCCCCCTGTGGCCAGCCAGGTCTGCAGGACGGTATCCATCTGCATCATGGCGGCAAAGGACGGCAATTCGGTGCCGGCGAGGCTATCCAGGGCCGCCATCCGGCCCGAGACACTGAGATGCACATAGAGGTTGATGATCGCCATCACCGGCATCCAGAGCTGGATCCAGAGCAGCATCAGCAGGTATTTGCCGGCCATGCGCAGGCCGATCTGGCCCAGGGCGATGACAAAGGCCATCAGGGGCGTGATGACATAGATGAAGCCCTCGAAGAAGGTCATCATCGGCCGCACGATGCTCTGGAACAGGGTCTGCTCCGCCGCCCACTGGGTGTTGCGATGTTCGATGGCCTGATTGACCATGGTCGCCGCGGTGAAGGCCTGGTCATCCAGGTACTTGCCGGTGATACTCTGCTCGTAGATCGGCAGCAGGACGGCTGCAGTCATGTAGTGCTGGGCATTCACTGCCGACAGACCGAGGTTGTTCAGTGCCGACCGGATCTGGTCGTCCGTTTCGGTGCCTGAGGCCGTGCCAAGGGCAGCCGACAGCACCTGCCGTAGTTGGGGCAGGAAGGTGGCCTCGGTCATCTGTACCAACTGGGTATAGGCCGTGGTGCAATCCAGATCCTGGGGGTTGCCTCCGGACAGGATCACCCGGGTGCCATAGATGCGCGAATCGAAGCGCACCGCTGACAGCGGATTGGGGTCATTGAGAAGCTCGTCCAGGGATTTCTGGCCGATGTCGATACCAATGAGCGTGCATTCCTTGAGGTAGTTGAACCAGGATGTCTCGATGTCCGCACCGCCGACCCGGTTGGCGTTGCCCAGGCCCGTGCGGTCCATCATCTGCTTGCGCAGCCGGGCCAGGGTCTGCAGGCTGGAGGCAAAGCCGTAGGTCGTCATGGCCGGGGTGGAGAAGGCGGTCTCGAACAGGCGGGTGATCTGAAATCCGACGGTAGAAATGGTGCTGCCGGCCGCGGCCACGCCGATGGGTACGTTATCCACGACCCGCACCTGGCCACTGTAGGCGTCCTCTATCGCCACACGGGTGCTGGGGCCGAACATGGTGGCAAACACCAGCCAGGACACCAGGATCTGCTGGAACTGGATACCCCTACCACCCTGCAGGATTGCCTGTACGGACACCAGTAGGACGCCAATCAGAAGGCCAATGCGCACCATGGCGGTGAAATCGCCGGTGCCGGTGATCATCGCGACGGCATTGAGCACTTGCTCCAGAAAGGCGGAATCGCCGATGGAATAGATCTCCCACATGGGGCTACTCCTTCAATGCCGGGGAATGGCTGGTGTAATAACGTTGCTTGCGCAAGGCCTGGACCAACTGGTTGTAGTGGGCCAGCAAGTCCTGCTCGGACCCGTAGCGTTGCTGCAGGGCGGCGTACTCCTCGCGGATCTGACGGCGGGCGCTTTCAATGTCCGTCATCATCAGCTGGGCGTAGGCATGCTGCTCCAGGCCGCTGGTGATGCGGGCACTGGCGAGCATGTCCTCGATCAGGCTGCGGGCCATTTCCAGGGCGATGAACGGCGCCGCCTGGCTGGCAAAGCTGCGGGCCGCCTCTTCATTCAGGGCTGCCAGGGTGCGCACCATGCCGCCAAGGCTGGCGGGGGCAGAGGTCATCAGGGCCATCTCCGCGGCGGAGGGAATACCGGTGTTGCGCGCGAACTTATAGACGATGCCGGTGTTACTGCCCTCCCCCAGCAGCAGCCCTTCCACCTGCTGGGCCAGCCCGGTGAGGGTGACTGTGGCAAACTGGGGATTCAGGCACTCATCCTGCCCGGTGGTATCGCAGCGATAGAGGGTGACCGCGCCGCCGTGGAGCAGGTCTTCAATCCGGAGCTTGTTGCCCGCCAGGCGGGTGATCCTGGGCGCCTGGCCCTGCCCATCCGCAGTGCTGGCCAGCTCCCCGACGATCACCGAGCCGGTGACGGACATCACCGCCTCCAGAAAGCTGTCATCCCCGTCCGCAAACCAGTTGGCCGCCGCATGGCGTTTCAGGGCACGCCAGACCAGATTGCCGCGCAACAGGCGGTTGGCCTCGGCGGGCGCGACACTGGCGGCGTTTTCATAAGGATTGCGGCCGCTGGACGTCGACCAGCTGGTGAACACATCCCCCGCGCCGCGCAGCGTGCCCAGCATGCTGGCGTCCGTCTGCCCCTTCTGGCCGAAGGCGGCCAGGCTGTCGTTCACCACCCCCTGGGCCATCTGGCAGGAGTTGCCGAAATATTCATTCAGCTGCTGGACCTTCTTCTGCAGGGTCTCCATGTGCTGGGAGCACTTCTCGCACATGGCGCTCAAAGCAAGCTGAAAGGCGTAGCCTTTGGCGTTGGAGGCCACGGAGCGCAGCAGCTGAACGAACTGGTCCGCGTTGACGAAGGACAGGCTGCCGGCAAAGAGATCGATCCCGCCGCACCCTGCCTGAAACGACGGCGGCACCATGGACACGACGTTCTCGTTCATGATGCGGTTGCGCACCACCACGCTGCCCCCGGCTAACACACCCCGGCGCTGGCTCTCGAAGATGCCGGGCTGGGTCACGTTGGTCATGGAACCGAACATGCGGTTCATTTCGCTCTGGAGGTCTGCCCGTGCCGGGATGGCGGTTAGTGCCAGGCTTATTAAGAGTGTGCTGACAATTAGATGAGTGCGAGTTTGCATCAGAGGCCTCCGAGGGTACGCAGGTACCGCACCAGTGCGGCGGGATCTTGCGGCCAGTTGTCCTGATCGGTAGGAGGCTGGGCGGCCAGGGATGTCCCCAGTTGCACTGGGCGGGTTGCCGCATAGGCCCTGTCGTCAATCCAGCGCCGACTGTGGGCCACAGACACCAGCCGTTGACTCAGCTCGTCAAAGGTCATGGCGCCCTGCCCCACCGACTCGACAGTATCCGGCGGCATCGCCACGAATATCGCGGGGACGGTGGTGACGCCCAGCGTTTGCGCCTGGCCAGTGTCAGGGCGAAATGCCGGAAACGCGCCGCTGGGCAGAGGTAGGCCATCTACGGCAATGGCAAACACCTCGAACCCGAAGCTCTCCAGCAGCGCCTCCATGATCGGCGCCTGAACCTGGCAGTACAGACAATCCGAGCGGTAGAAAAAGAACACGCCCGCCTGGCGCGCGAGATCCTGCAGTACATCATCCCGGGCGGCGCTGGCGGCCCTGTCCATCTGTTGGGCTGCAAAGGGGGCCAGGGGGCGGCGACTGATTTCGTCGAGGAAGGGATCCCCCATCACCACCTGCTGGCTGACATCGGCAAAGCGGGTACCCTTGTCCAGCATCACCCGTTGCAGGTAGAGGTAGGCGCGGACATTGTCGGGCGTAGGGTTGTCGATGGCCTGGTCCATGTAGTCCTGGATGTGGGCGCGGAACCAGGCGGTGGACAGGGGTGGCGTGACAACTACTGGTTCCGGGTCCGCAGGCAGGTAGAAAACAGGATCCGGCGGCTCGATCAAATCGGAGGGGCGCTGATACCAGAACCAGCCCTCCTCGCCGCGCAGATAGAACCTAGATTCCGCGTATGAATGGGAAGGCATCAGCCAAACCCCGCCGAGCAGTACCAGAGTAGTCGCTGCGAACAATCTGTAGCCGTGCATACCTCGCACCCCGAACAGTTACGGGATGGATGGTAGAGCGAACAATGTCGAGGTGGCCCCTCGTTAGATAAATGAATTCAGTGCCTTGCTACACGTTCGATAAGATGAGTTCTGTGAGTCGCTGCTACAGTATATGAACAGCGATTTTTGGCGGCGATGTAGTGGTCTAGCTACTGCGGAACGCCGAGATTTATCATGGTCAGCCGTTGCGGCGTACCGGCACTGATCGGCTCATCAATCTGAACCAAGCGGAATGCCAGAGTTCCTCAATTCGATGCGAACTTTTCACGATGATAGTGCAAAAAGGGGAAATGCTCAGCAGCCAACCATCGTAGTCGCAGTGACTGATCCAGGCCGAGCAGCGACTGCATGTGGGGTTTAACACGCGTTGACACCAGCAAATCGCCCGTATCACTGAAACTTATCAGGAACCGGTCAAATAACGCATCCAGATTGGCACTGAGGAGAAAGCCGTTAAATACATCCAAGCGCTCGGCGTCGCTGGCGCAATCGGCCCAGGGCTTGGCGTGGCTGGCGCGCAGCAGCTCGGGCAAAGCAATGCCGGTTACCGCGCAAGCGCCGCCCCAGTAATCCAGCATGGCACTGCGAAAGGCTTGCTGGCCGATCCGTTGCCGTACCAGACGCTCTACTTCCGTTCCCTTCAGCTCGCCGGGCAGTTGAGCCAGCTCCTGTTGCAAGCGGGATTCAAAGTCCCGAGCGGCCTGATTCGGCAACGCATGG
>JBGTGB010000284.1:0-18174 GCA_041746975.1 Haliea sp.
CCAGGCCAAGTTGACGAGCACCACCGGTTCCGAGTAACAATGCAAAACCCGCGTCGCTACGCTCCGATGGGTGGCAGCTTTGCTCCGGTTTGGGTGGCAGGCTTCACGTGGAATGGGTGGCAGGCTTCAGCGGTTTACGCACTAGGAGACTGCCTCCTGAGGAGACACGCTGGCCTGCAGGCTAGCCTCAGTTCCGGCTTTCCGCCCCAAGGGTAATGGGATCAGATAACAGCATGAAAAGCCCCGGATCCTTGTTCATTCGCCCATGAGTGCGTTGCCCGGGGCCGCAGTCCGATGGCCTGCCCGCCGCCGGACGGCAGGCCATTGGTAGCTAGCACGGCATAAGCGGGATAAGCTTCAGTCGCGGGAATAAACCACAGTACAGTTCATCGTGAAACCTCGCCTGTAGGATCGTATTTTCGCAATATCCGCCATGATCGGAGACATCCACTCACTGTCCATTTGATCGAGAAACGCGCCAAGCCTTTTTTCATTCGGGGCCTGCACCACCACCAAAAAGTTGCCCGCTTCTTCGCCAGTCAGGTATGTGTAGGCCGCCAGGGAGACATCCTTGAAACCGTTCTCACTCGCAGCGGTATTTATCCTGGCCAAGTGCTCCATGTAGCGTGCGGGTTCTTCGGTGGCCACCACAAGATTCCAGTTTGAAAAGGTGTCGCCCTCGTCAAAGGCAGCCGGTTCTCCCATGACAACTCTGTAAGCGTCAGCCCGTGGCACTGACCGCTCAACATCCAGTTTGCTGAGCTCTTGCTGTACGGTTTCGTTGTATATGCTCGCCGCCAGCCCTGTCGCCTGGTCCGCGAAAATGTGCCAGTAGTAAAGCTCCCCTGGCGCATAATAGCCCGCGGTAGCGGCGCATACACCACCGGTGGAGGCGGCAATAGCTTTCCCGATGGCGGGGCCGCTTTTTTGCGCCCAGTTCATGTATGCCATAGGGTCCTGAGTGTTAATGGTAAGCACTGACATCGCGGGAGTTGCTGATACCTGTGCCGTGATGGTGAGCGATACGGCTGCTAATATAGTTTTTATGTTCATGGTAAATCTCCATTGTTAATTATTTGATTGCCGCATCGATCGAACAAATATTTCTCCTTCGTTTAGAATTTGTAACAGCAGCCAGTCAATTAAACCGTTGCCGTTCCGATGCCGCCATCCTGGGTGCCGACGCGAGCTCCGATGACTCGCTCTCAAAGATTAGTCATAACACGAATCTTTGCAAGTATGAGAAAAACAGTAGGCACTGCGTGAACCACCGGCCCCTGCATTATGAAGTTAGCTGGATTTTTTAACGGTCTGATTTTTCGAAGGTAAATCGACCAGACTGGCGCACCAGCGCCTATCCGATCCAGCTCAGTGAGGTGACATGTGCCAAATCGGCCACTGGATTGCCAGAAACGATTCGGCAGATTTAGCTTTGCACGTATTGGATCAAATCCAGTCAAGGGTATCGTTGTTGCAAGACCAGCCAGGCGCGGTGTCGTTCCCCGGGCACAGCGACCAGATCAGCGAGACCTCGCCGGCTCTGTTGCGGTGGCTTCTGGGGCGCCTACGTGAATTGCCATCAAGTGGCTGGGCATTTGCCATCCTGGTGAACAGGCCTGTATCCCTCAATGCCTGATTCCCATCGTGGACAGGGCATCATCCTGACTTGACGCCAGCGCGCTTGAGGGCCGCGTTCTGCTTCTCGACCAGAGCACTGTCAACAACCTCGACCTTGTGGTTGTCCTTCCGGCCTGAATGTCGACCACCATCTTGGCCGCGATGGCCCAGGCCGAGCGCGAGCGCATCCTTGAACGCACCAATGAAGGCAGGCGGGCCGCGATGGCGCGAGGGGTGAAGATGGGGCGGAAGCCGTCTATCTCCCTGGCCGACCGAGAACGGGTCGTCAAGATGGTGGCTGATGGTACCGAAGGCTGCGGTGGCCAGGCTCTGAAGCGAGGTCGAACACCCTTGAAGCGATGACGAAAATACCGCCGGCATTGTGGGCAGAGTGGTACTTGGGGGACGTCAGATAAGCGTCATCACCTGATTCCCCATTCGCGTATGCTTGAGCGTGCGTTGGTAGGTCGCCTTGATCCTGAGCCCGTTGTGCTGGCAATAGATGCACAGCGGCCGCTTGGTCGGCCTGGCATAGATCTCAATGCCTTTATCTCGATCGACCCGCTCGACCTCCAGATCGGATATGCCTAGAATGTTTCCTACGCGGGACATCGGTATTCTCCATTAAATTGATCGTCGCAAAATCAGTTTAATGAATACCGGTGTCCCCCGTTAGTGATGAAGAGCCGAGACTCATTTCTAGCCCAATGGCAGCTCCATCACTACTTCGCCTTGGTCTATTTCGCCTGTGGGCCTGAACCCAAGCGAGAGATATAATTGCTCGGGCCCACCTTCCTGTGCTACGTAGGACAGCTGCAACGTCTGGAAGGCGCCCCTGTTGCGAGCGTGCTCAATGACTAGTAGCATAGCCGCTCTGCCGATGCCCTTGCGCTGGAATCTCGCATCAACCATGAAGCGCCAGACAGCAATTTTAGGCGCCTTCGGAAGCGGCTGGAGCAGGGATTCGTCGGACAACATGACGAAGCCGACCAGCTCCTCGCCAAGATAAATGGCTCTGTACCAGGCGTCTGGAGCGAAGAGGGCTTCCGCCAGCGAAACGGCGTTGGGCGCCACAAACCTGTTCTGATATTCCGTAACCGCGAGCCTGGTCACCGCGCACACTGTATCAGCCGTGATCTGTCTCAGCGTGACCCGGTCGTGAACGCTTCCCATATGTCCCTACACGTTGTAGATTAATACGCTTCATTTTCATCACGCACAGCTACTGACAGGTTCCCCGCTGAATCCACCGCTACGCTGAATATAATTGGCCTGCAGCACACTTGGCAATCTTCAATGTACTGGTCGCCGGCCTCCTGGTGGTCCACCAGAACCTCAATATCCTCGCCGCAGTATGGACAGGCGACGATCTGCTCCGCTAAGGGTTCCATATCCATTCAGTTAACCTCCACTCATGTTCTTCCTGATAGCACTCGAATCTCATCGCGTAAGGCAGTCACCTCATCCAATAGCCCCTGCAGCTGTTTGGCTCCCGCCAGTTCAGTATCGACGCTATCGGCGTCTCGGCCCACGAAAAAGGTCGCGAGCGCCGCGGTAACATAGCCGAATACCCCAAAAGCATACAGTGACAGAAAGACGCAGAGCACCCGACCCTCAAGTGTCTGAGGCCAGTATTGGGACCCCATGGTCGTCATGATCATGGCGGTCCACCAGAGCGACTCACCATAATTGTGCGGGCCATCTGGTGCCTCATTCTCAAACGCGTACATTCCGGCCGCGCCGGCAAACGTGACCAGCACCGTGAGCGCGATGACATAACCGAAGCCCCGCCGGCTCAGGCTGGCTCCCAGCGCCTTCATCCCCCTGTTCATGGAGCTTACCACGCGGACCAGGCGCAACCCCCTCCCCGTCCTGGCCAGGCGAAGTATCCGGAACGCACGGAATACGCGGAATATCCGCAGTGCTGGGAGCAACAGCGATATCGCGGTCAGCCAGTTTCTGGTGAGGTAGGCACGCTTTTTCGGGGCGAGGACCAACTTGACAGCGAAATCGAGAATGAAAACTACCCAGATAACCGTGCCCAGAACATAGAACAAGGGACTTTCACCCTGAATCAGCTCCACAACCAACAGCACCAACCACACGAACGCGAGAACGAGCATTGGCATTTCCAGCCAATCTTCCAGTCGGTGGAGCAGCTCATGTCGCTCTTTTTCCAGCTCGTCCATATCTGCGTCATTCGGACCTGGCTTATCGCTCACGCTTTCCTGGACCATCTGTCACCTCCCGGATCGATACTCTCCGCCAGCGCTCCGACTAGACGTGAAAATCGTCGTCGGTAGCCTTCAACATGGCACGAATACGGTCAATGTGAACCTGGGAATCTGCGGCCCGCTGGGCGATAGATAAAGAACGATTCTGGTCCTTGTTTTTACTCATGGTTACCAACAGGTTCTGGCGCTCCTCGAACATTCTCAGAGCGACCCATAGAGTCTCTTCAATTTTTACTGTTTGCTGGGAAAGCAACGCTGAGGAGGTAAAGGCGTGTCCGGTGTGGCAGCGGTATCTTAGGAGACCCGCCTCCGCCACTTCCCACAACACTCCGCCACAGTCCGGGCAATTGAAGGGCACCTGATCGCCCAGTGCTTCTACAGACGGCAGGTCGCTCAATACCCGCTGTGCGATTTTCGCCTCTATCACGATATCATCTGGGGCCGGTTTCCTATCCGGCAGCTCTCGCGTGACAAGATCGGATAACAGCGCACCCATTTCAGCTATGGGTAAACAGTAATCGGCTCCCACGTTCGCGATAACCGATCGGGGCATGTCCGGATAAGCGGCATCGACTGGGTCCTGTACTACAGCGACTCCTCCGCACCTTTTAATCGCCAGCATGCCGCTGGTGCCATCATCCAGAAACCCGGTGAGTACGATACCTACAACGCGGTTGCCATAGGCCACTGCGGCGGAACGAAACAACGGATCAATAGCTGGCCGGGAACGGTTCTCCCTGGCACCTTTGGTAATCATGATTCTGTCTTCCATGACAAGCATATGCTGATCTGAGGGCGCCAAATAGATAGTTCCTGATTGGAATACCTGCTGATCTCGCCCGTGCACGCAAGTGAGTTTACCGCTGTCATTCAAAGCTTTGACGAGTGCTTCGCCAGTGGTATCCGCGCCCATATGGTTGACAATAAAAATGGGCGCCGGGAACGCGCCTGGGAGTTGCGCTACCAGTCTCTTCAATGCCTCCATGCCACCTGCGGATGTTCCGATGACAACAATTATCGAGCTAGCGATCTCTTTAGGTGTGACGTTCGGCAGGTCCATCATGTCGAGGCTTCCCCCGAAGTCTGGGGACCAAGGAGATTCTCTCCAGGTGTCCACGAACCGCGCGCTTGCCTCTTGATTTCCTCCGCTTCGCTTTGCAAACCGTCCTCCGCCTCAGTTGCGACTGTCTCCGGCTCCGCTTTCGGCTTGGCACTGACAGATTCAGCTGGAGCCGAATCAATGTCGCCCGTGACCATATGCACAGGCACCCGATGAGGGAAAGTGATTGCGCGAGCTTCGTCCGGCAAGGATATACCCGATGCCTGAAAAGAGCCCTTCACAAAACGGATCACAGACGACTTCACCTTAACCCAGCTGTGCTGTCGGCCATCGAGCCAGAAGTACACCCGCAGGTTTACCTTGTACGCTCCTAGATCCTCCACCAGCACCAGGGGCTCAGGCTCTCGCAGGACAGCGGGGTGATCGGCAAGTATCACGCCCTCAGTATTCGTCGCAAGATCCGTAGCCCACTGGCGTGATTCATCGTTATCCGTGACTGTCGGATTACCGAACCAGCCAGTCGTTACGAGAATATCTGCAAGTCGCTGCCTGATATCGGTGTCCTTGGCGACAGCCTTAACCTGAACTTTGCCTGGAGACTCCGGTTTGCCTTCAAGAGTTCTAGCCAGCACCGGCTTATCCTGGTCACTGCCAGACTGGTGGGCGTAGACCGAGGCGTAAGAAAAGGCTGCGAGGCTGAGCAGCATTGCAATAAACATTCGGAGCGCTAAAGACCATGTGAAAGTGCTGGTCAATGCCCCGAAGCCTCGCGAGAGCGAGGTGAAGCTGCGTTCGATCGAGTCATACTCTCTCCGGCACTGAATGAGGGCGCCCTGAAGTCTATTTTCTCATGCTCCCGGCGGTGACTCTGTGCGCTACCAGACGGCTCATTGCAGGGAGGCAATATCGCCCCGGTGAGCGGCAAGAGCCGCCACGGCTATGTTGCACAGCGCATAGACGCCCCGGCTGCCAAAAACGGACTATCCGTGAAATTCACGCCGCATACATCATTGCCTCGAGATAGCGAAAGACATGAGCACAGATGACAATCGCGAATCGATGAATCGAGAGACTCTGGCGAAACTCTGGAGGCTTTCCCGCCTGATGGATAATGCCTTTGTTATTCCAGGAACAAATATCCGTTATGGTCTGGACCCCCTCCTAGGCCTGATCCCGGGAATCGGCGACACAATAACCGTAGCGGTCTCGGCATATATCTACAGCTTTGCCAAGCGCGCTGGCGTTCCCGGACATCAACGTATGAGGATGGTGTGGAATATCTTCGTGGACTGGTTAGTCGGTCTTATTCCTCTGGTCGGAGACATATTTGATGTCAAGTTCAAAGCGAATATCAAGAACATCGCTATCATCACTAAATATGTCGAGAGCCAAGTGAGTGGCGCCAGCATTGAAGGTGATTACGAGCGAGTAGCCTGATATACCGGGCTTTTAGAAATGAACTTTGCCTGACGGTTATCAGTGTCGGTGTGTTCTGCCGCACAGAGCTGGCAGTGAGTCTGACTTACTCTAAACAGCATGAACAGCCCGGTGTTTAGACCCCATAATGTAGTGCGAACTGCTTTTATTGTAGGCGCGGTGCTGGTGCTAGCCCTGCTTGCATGGCAACTAACAGAAGTCTGGGTGCTTGTGTTCGCGGCGGCCCTTTTTGCCATTCTACTGCGCGGTTTCGCTGACCAGGTTGAGCACTATACGCCCATCACCTCGCCCTGGTCTCTAATGCTCGCCATTGTTGTGGTTGCCTTGCTAGGCGCCGCTTTTGTGGTGCTGCTCGGTTTCCAGATTCAAGAGCAGTTCGCCAATCTTTTTGCAGAACTCCCCCGCCACCTGGCCAATATAGGTGACAGACTGGGAATAGACGACCTTGAGCAGCAGGTAGCCGAGGAGATGGAGGCGGCGTCTACGAACGCCGGCTTCCTCGGCATGGCTACGCAATACACCGCTAGCACAATCTCTGCGATCACCAGCTTCGCGTTGATCCTGATAATCGGTGTCTATCTGGCCGCCAGCCCGCAACACTACCTCCGCGGAGTTCTTAAACTCGTACCTGTCCCTTATACAGAGAGGGTCGAGGATGCACTCGTTAACATAGGCTTTGCCCTGCGCCGATGGCTGGCTGGGCAGTTGATCATCATGGTGATCGTCGGGACTCTGATTTCCATCGGTCTGACGATAATCGGCCTGCCTTCGGCGTTGGCTCTGGGTTTTTTATCTGGCGTAGCGGAATTCATACCCATCCTGGGCCCGATACTTGCCGCAGTACCGGCAATCCTGATCGCGTTTTCCGAGGACCGGCAGACACTGTTCTGGGTGATCGGACTCTTTGTAGTCGTGCAGCAGTTGGAAGGTTATGCCATCATGCCGCTGGTACAGCGAAAAGCAGTACACCTGCCTCCTGTGCTTACCATTCTGTCGATTGTCGGTTTCGGTATCCTGCTGGGCTGGCCCGGCATAGTGATGGCTGCACCACTGGCAGTAACAATGATGGTAGCGGTAGAGCGACTTTACGTGCGCCAAACGCTGCACAAGCATGTCGTTGTACCCGGAGATCAGGGCGCGTCTGAGATAGCCGATCGCCCCGACGACCTGAATCAACGTCGAGTATAGATTACAATGGTCATGCATTTTCTCCACCTTCAGGACCAAAAAAAGTACCCAGGTTGCAAAGTCATCGCAGAAGTTTTCAAATCTATGAGTAAACGCTTGGTTACGAGGCTATGACGCTGAAGACAGCACTGGCTCTTACGATGCGCTTTGAACCAACGTGAAAGTAGCAGTTGGCGAACGCTGTGCTGCGCCCGACTTTATGAACGTCGGTATGTACCTCAATCCAATCCCCTTTCTCGGCCATGCCCACGTAATCCACAGTTAGACTGGTGGTAACCATTGCTATCGGTGGCTTTGTAGAAAAGGCTGCACTATACCCCATCGCAATATCCGCGAGGGTGCCCAGCACACCCCCATGAACTATTCCCCGAGCGTTGCAGTGCTTCTCCTCAGCAACCAACCCGATAATCAAGCCGGATTCGTCCGCCTTCTGGTAGATAGGACCTATCAGATCTGTAAAAGGGCTGGTTCGTGAGATCGGCCAAAAACCTTCAGGCAATTCACTCATGCTGGACTCCCTTCTGTCTCATAACACTCATTATCAACTGTGCCACAGCTCGCCGGTACAGGGATGGCAGCACCACTGGCAGTAACCCCCAATCTTGTCAGTCGTTAAAAGCGCTTGCCAGCATCATTCAATCCCTCCTTCCCGCACTGAATGATGATCAAGCGTCGTTGGTGGTCTGGCATCGTTGGCAGCGGTTATCTGCTTCCATATCTGCTCGTGCCTTTTACCACCGACAATTACAAGCAAATCTCCCGCTTTGCCAAATTTCAGAGCGACATCTACCCCGTCCTCTTCGGTGGTTTCGACACAGATTATGGCTTCAGGAGCCACACCTGCGGCGATCAATCCTTCGCGTAGAAGTCGTGGACCTTCCTCCGATCGTCGATGAAATAAATTACCGAAATTTTTGCATATGTAGTAATCAAAAAAGCCGGCGGCGCTGGCAGCGGTTTCACGAATGAAATCGTCACCATTGACGGCGCTGCAGGAAAGACAAAGAATGCGGCGTCCGTCAACCTTCAGCCTGCTTGTAAATTCGCTCAATGCGCGAACACCGTCAGGGTTGTGCGCGTAATCAAGGCACACATCAAAGGGTAATTCCCGAAAAAAATTCAGTCTGCCCGGAAGTG
Organism: Haliea sp.; assembly: GCA_041746975.1. GTDB lineage: Bacteria > Pseudomonadota > Gammaproteobacteria > Pseudomonadales > Halieaceae > Haliea. The sequence goes on from JBGTGB010000284.1 coordinate 8,674, forward strand.
CATCGAACGTGGCGGGCAGCTGCATAAGTCCCTCTGCAATCGATTCTGCGGGCACCCCCAATAGGTGGGTTGCCAGCGTGGCATGTAGCGCATTAATGACATTGTGTTTCGCTGCACCTTCAAATGAAATCGGTATGTCATTTACCCTGACGACAGGTATGGTGTGCGTGCCTCGATGAATGGTTACCCAGGGAGTTGCATCAAACGTTTCCACGGTTGCAACCGCGACTACTCGCGGGGCCAATGCGAACAACTCGGAAGCTTTGCGGTTTATGGACACCATGCCAAGGTCCCGCTTGGATAAATGCTCAATCATGTCGCAGCAGTGCTCGTCATCGGCATTAAGCACAGCTGCACGACTGGCACGTTCGACTATCGTTCGCTTCAACTGGGCGAGTTTCTCAACGCTGTCTGTTTTCAACCTGTCATTAAAATGATCCGGGGTGACATTCAGACAGATCGCAATATCGCAGCGATCAAATCCCAACCCAATGCTGCCAGCTCCTCCACGCGTCGCCTCGAGAACTGCGGCGTCTACCTGGGGATGGTCGAGAACGGTCAGATGCCCCAACAAAGTTCCCTCTTCATAGTGCGAAAGAACTTCACCAGCGTGAAAACTACCATCAGAGCAAGCCATGCCCGGCGTAAACCCGGCCGCCATCAAGATCTGGTTACTCAGACGACAGGTGGTGGTTTTACCGTTGGTTCCCGTTATCGCTATAACCGGCACACGCGCCTCTGCGGGATCAGGATAGATCCACTCGATCAAGGCCATTGCTGCCACATGCAGAAGTGGATCTTCCGGATGGAATAACTCATCAAGTCGAGGAGCGAGCTCCACATCAAGAATTTTATACGCGGGTGTAGCCAAGCCGGAGTGCTTTCCGGCCACCTCCACCACAACAATGCCTGTAGGCATCGCCCTCGCGACCTTATAACCAAGTTCTGCCAGGGCCGGATTGTCTTCTGCAGAGACTTGCCACTTATATTTGTCGGCGTATTCATTCAATCGTAAACAGGTCATGAGCCGGCCATTCACCAGCAGCAATCTATAGACTGGTCCGTCTACATAAGCTTGGATTAGTACGCGCCCATTGTTTGTAAGTAGCGCTTTCGCGGCTTCTATCACCGAATCTCGACTCGGTAAAAGCCTGTGCCCAGTTCGCCCCCTTAGATTGCTGCGCAGGCTCACAGGGTAACCCATCCTATCAGCGTGCCTCGCCGCTCGCGCCGGACTGTCGCACCAGTCATTCGCTGCTGGCAGGGGAAAGTTGAGGTTTGCCAATGTATTGAACAGGATTCCGCGGTTCTGGATGAGTGGAAACAGCGTTTCTGAGCGACTGACGCAGAACGTACCATCGAGAGTGTGTTGATTGCAGCCGTACCCCAGACGCAGCAACGCGTTATAGCGCACCCGGAAATTGCCTTTAATTGGAGAAAATGGTGGGCGGTCCATTCGTGCAACAGGTATTTTTCGAGACAGCGCGGCACGATAAAGCGCCCAGGAGTCAGCGGGCATCGCCCGCCCCGATGCGGTTGCTAGAAAATTGCTCACTGCACTTTTAAGTAGTGCGCTTGCCTCAAGTTTCTCCGCATTATATTCCTGTTTGGATGTGAGCAGTAGAGCAACTATATCCAGCACCAACGCCTGTACCTGATCCGCGGTATCAGGCTCTTCGTACTCAAACCAGTAGTGACAAATCCGCGAGTCCGACGAAAAAACAACGCCGTGTTGTAACACCAAATGCCTCGCGGCTCGTTGCAGCAGGACACATGTGGATGCGCAAAACTCAGCTAGTTTAATCTGAGTGTCCTGCCTACCCGATACCGTTTCCACTGCTGAGTGATGAGATTCGAGAGCCGGATGCAGTCCGGAAGCGAAGCCATACCATAGTGCGATGTCACACTCGGTTACTGTTCTTATTTCATTGATATTTAAGCGTAATTCCTGCTCAACGACGGAGAAGTCCGAGCGGCGATTCGGCCCTTGATAGAAAAAAGTATCTAGTATTTCCACTTCAGCATTCGTGCCAACGTAGCTAATCAATCCGATTGCTCAAAGCTCACATTCCAGGCTCTCAAGAATGCACCACTCCTGGAATACCGACCTCCCCTTAAGGGCATAACTTGCCTTGTTAAGCGTTAAACTCAACATCACGGTACCTGCCTGCCGCCAGTTCAGCGACTCGTTTGAAAAAGGAGCGGTCTGGGAGACTGACATTTTTCCTGGTTCTAACGCAGGCAGCCACTTCAAAGAGAGTCGGGTGAAAAATCATTTGGTCAGAGTCTTTCGACACATACTTCTCTGCTGCAGGGTGAAAAGACGTGTAAATAGCACGCGTGGATGCGAAGGGACATCTCCGCAGAGGCGCTTTCCGCTTATATAGGGCTTCGGGAACGAGGACGCCGAGGTATAAGGCGTTCGGTCTCCCGAAGATTGGGTTCCCTGGGCGAAGTCCCAAACCCCGATATTGGTCAAGCACGTACTCTGAGATTTCCTTCTTTTGCACTTCGCCTCCCTTGGTCATACCGCTAAACGAAGCGGCGCGTCTCACTCGTCCGCCGTCCGTGACTTGTTAGGCCTACGGTACCTCAACTGTTGAGTACCAGTCTGCATACGGTGTGTTCTTGACCAAGTGCCGGTTGAAATCCTTGGCGCCGTCAGTCCACCAGACCGGCCCGCGTTCACCCAAGGCAACCTTGGTCTCGTTCACAATACGCCGTGCGACAGTGAGCCGCTCTGGATCTCGCGAGCGACCAGCAGCTTTGATCTCCCGACGTGCATCCATGAGATCATTAACGAGCTTGGAGTGAAGCTCTGGCGGAAGACTTGGATTGGCAGCTCGCCACAGACGTCCGCGAACTACGAGGTACCTGGCGTCTGGAGTTGTGAGCTGCATCAAAGGCCTAACGCCCCACACAAGGACGTCCAAAAAAAAGAGCAGCGTTTTGGCTGCCCCAGCGACCAACGGGAGCGATTGCTGCCGATTGTTATATGCCTTACTCATGCTGCGACCAGCTTTTTTACTTGAAGCTCACTTCTGTGTTGCTCAGCATGCCAAAGCTCATACTGAGACTGTTGATGGAGCCAGCTTTCAGCCGATGTATCGAATGCGATGGAAAGCCGTACAGCCATTTCGGGGCTGATTCCGGCGCGACCGTTCAGAATTGCGCTCAGGGTCTTCCTGCTGACACCGAGCGCCTCGGCAGCATCGGTAACAGAAATGCCTAGTGGCTCAAGACACAGCTCTTTAATGATCTCGCCAGGATGGGGAGGATTGTGCATCAACATGGTGATACCTCAATGATAGTCTTCATAATTCACGACCTCGGCATCTTCACCCCTGAATATAAATGTAACTCGCCAGTTTCCGCTCACCATAACTGACCATGTACCTGTACGGTTGCTGGTAAGTTCATGTAGCCGAAGCCCTGGCAGATCCATGTACTTTGGCGAAGTCGCTGCGTGAAGACGACCAAGAATCAGTCGGAGTCGATTCGCATGGGCCGCCTGAATTCCCGCGGTGCTGGCGGATTTTGGAACTCCGTATCATACCGAGCAATGTAACCTATGGCGTATCAGGTGTCAATGCTGAGCCTGGACGGTATATAACGCTCCGCTTTGGCACGGCGCGCTGTGGCTGTCCCCAATGCTGCAGCGTATTGCCGCGAACACTTTTTGCGTAGAGCACCGGCAACCATAACTCACCGCTTTTCAGGCGAGTGAAGTAGATGACTCTTACGCCACCACTGCAGCCAAAGGCTGCAAACTGCTTGGCTTTGTTATTGGGCAACTATTCATACAAGCCACGATCCTATTTATTCAGCTTTTAGGTTCCAAGACTTCCACATAAACCATACGCTGAGTAACATGGTAACTATGAGGACTAGCGCTACAGTTTCCGGTATATAGGTAACATTTGCACTCTGGTTAGAGACAGGCATATCTGACCGTCCAAGGCTACTCCAAAATCTTGCGGAGCTATTGAAATTATAGATAGTAATAATAGTCAGAGTTTGTATTACCAAGTACAGACTATTCGCTAATAGAAATTGAGCTTTACTTAGTCGGCCGGCGACAATATATGCCGCAACGAGATAGGCACTCAGAAGCGCAATGAAAATTGATACATAGGCAGCCGAAGTCGAGTAGCTACTTTGGCTGAGGTCGAGCATTTCGTAAGGTGTCATTGTCTATTCCACGTTTAATTTCGCACAGATTAACAAATGCTAAGATGATTAGTTATGCTGGTGCGCTTGAGGTCATTTCGCGCTTGCCCCATAACGCACAAAGAACCGACGGCGAAGCCGTCCGGTTCCTTTTCTTGTTATGTGCGTTGCTGCCATCGTGCAGGATGCCTGCTACCATGCATGACTGAGATTACAGATATTTCTGATTCCCGTATCATGTAGAAAACTGCGAATGGGAATCTGGGCAGTACCGCTCGGTGTATACCACGGTACACCACTGGAAAGGCCAGCGGATTTTGTTCAATCGATACCAGTGCTTTCAAAACTATGTCCAGAAAGTCTTGGCCCAGCCCAGACCTCTGCGATTCATACCAAGTGGCTGCATCTTGTAGATCGAGTTCCGCCTCTTCCCTGAGTCGGACAATAAACGTCATAGGCGATTACGAATTTCGGAAATGGCCTCCGAAGCTCGCCGGCCGAGATTGCCATCCGCCTCAAATGAATTCAGACGACGATCTAGTTCAGCTTTCTGATCTGCGGTTAGCGGCAGTGCATTCTGATCGTGGGCAATACTGTCCCACAAATCTTCGACAATCCGAATACGCTCTTCGACGGGTAGTTTTGTAAGATTTTCATCCATCGTTTGATCATACTCCTTGGGTGGGATCTGTCCAGAGCACATAACGCCCACGTAAAGTGCGCGCTTTAAGCGCGTCACATTTCACGCGCTTGTTAACTGCTGCTACCTAGCACCAGCTAAAAGGCCAGCTACGCTCAAGTCCTCGTCGATTTCAGGCCAGTGGATCCCCTCTCCGTCTCCTAGGAGTTCCCAGGTTTCCCTCTGGGGCTGCGTTGCCTTAGAAAGCGTAGGAAACCACGCGATTGGCACCGAGATCGTACGCCCATCTAAGAGATCGACGTTTAAGGTATCTTCAGTAAAGCTGACATTATGAGCTAAGGGGTGAAGCTCAACTGCTAAAGTACCCATTCCAAGCCTCCAGAAGCGTAGTACAATTTTCGTTCACAAGGGCCTCAAGCTTTCGAAGCTCTTGAGGTGAAAAACGAGTCGAACTCGCAAGAATTGGTGGATTCAGCCAGAATTTCGCCAACATTCGATCCCGCTGAATATGCACGTGCGGCGGCTCTCCTTCCTCGTTGCTGTAGAAAAAGAATCTATAGGGGCCAACTCGTAATATTGTGGGCATCCGAGAAGCTTACCCAAATCAGGGGCTTTGGACAATCTGGGCAGTTAACGCTCCGCTAATGTGCGCCGCCGCCGGCGTCACCATTCAGCGGCTTGTTAGCAGCTTCGGCCTTCAAACGTTCAACCAGCCAGACTTTAATAATCGACTGTCGCGTAACACCAATACGAGCCGCTTCACGATCCAGCGACTCAACCACCCAAGCAGGAAAGTCGACATTTATCCGTTTCTGTTCCTGGTTGGCGCGGCGCGCCGTGGACAGGTCAAGGTCATCAATGATGTCTTTTTTGCCTTGGTCAAATTTCTTGTCAAAATCTTTAGCTTTCATACAGCCTTACCTCTCGTTTGCGAGAACGTCTCACAGAAATGAGTCGGATTGCTTCATTTCTGTAGGTGACGACGGCAGACCAATGCTTTTGACCAATGAGGCCTACGACCAGAAACCGAGGCTCATCCTCAGATTTGGCTCGGATCTCCAGCAGGTCAGGGTCACTCCATAGAGCCTGCGCATCCAGAAAGTCGATTCCGTGCTTTTCCAGATTGGCCTGACTTTTGTCGTCATCGTATTCGAAATCGCTCATGAGTATAAATTATTCTTTTTCTACTCATATTGCAAAAGTCGTGAATCTAGCGTGGCTGCTAACGCTCGGGCTGAGCCGCGCTTGACGGCGACCGACTGGAGCGACAGCGAAGGGCGGGAACGGTCAAGCGTCGGTCTCCAGCCCGTTGTTAGGCGGCACCCAAGCGGCGCTGATGATACGAGCGGCTCCGCCGACACGCTGCGAGTCTCAGTATAAGGGCAGCAGCGCCGGCCAGCGTGTAGGGTTCTGTCAGTGGATTCCAATCCGGCATCTTCCGTGCCCACAGTGCAATCACATACGGACTCAAGACGAAAATATAGAAGAAGCCCCACATTCCAAGGCGATGCAGCGCCGTCCACCAACGTCCCAAACGACGACGCGCTCTGTCCGTCGAAGTCAACACCATGGCCAAAAGTACAGCGTAGGCCCATACGCCGGGATCGAGAAGACCGGCAGGCGGAAAACGATCTCTCAGCGCGTTGTATGTGAGTAAAGCCACCAAGTGGACAAAGAAACAGCTCGCGAAACCAAGACCCCACCACCTGCGGTCACGCAGTAGCGCAATGCTCCATGGGCGCCGGTAGAGCCGCAGGATTGACGAAGCGACGAACGTGAGGAGGAAGAACGGAAATGACGCTTGGGCGGTATACCGCGCCGCCAGTTTCCAGCCCTCCTGAAGGTCCGACCCGGCCAACAGGCCCACCGTCAGGGCCGCAACCCCAGTAAGCAATCCGAGCCACGTTGGCCAAGTTCTCAATCTGTTAGTCCTCCGACGGACATGTCACAACCTATCTGCCGCCTAACGCTTGAATTAAGCCGCGCCGCGAAGCGGCGTCGGCTTGAATGAATTGTTAGGCGGCGATCGACTCAGCATACGCTGTAGCCTCCGCAGACCGCTACAGCTTGGCCGGTGACGAAATTCGCAGCTCCCGATGCCAGGTAAACGGCCGTGCCACAAATTCCTCCGGCTCGCCAAAACGCCCGGCGGGCGTACGCGCGATGATCCCCTGATATAGATCGGGCATATCGCTCTTGATTGGAGCGGTCATGTCGGTGGCGATCCATCCCGGCAGGATCGCATTCACTTGGATGTTGTCCTTGGCCCAGGCGACAGCCAGAGATTTGGTCAACTGGACGACGCCGCCCTTGCTTGCAGAGTAGCTCGGGGCGAAGGGGCTACCGAAGATCGAGTACATCGATCCAATGTTGATTACCTTACCTCCACCTGATTTCGCAAGCGATGCATGCGCCGCCCGCGAAAACTTGAACACACTCGAGAGATTGGTCTGGATGACCGAATCCCATTCCTCGTCGGTCATCCGCTCGGGTGCGTTGAGCGCAGCGATCCCCGCATTGTTTACCAGGATGCCGAGGCCGCCGAAGGCCTTCTCAGTAGTAGCGATTGTCGCCTCGATGTCGGCCTCAACGTTGACGTCGCAGCGCGAAACAATGGAGCGAGCTCCCAACTTCTCGATTTCAAGATGTACCCGCTCGTTTTTCTTTTCGTTACGGCCAGCGATGCAGACGCTGGCGCCGGCCGTGGCAAGCGCGATCGCGATTCCCCGTCCGATACCATCGTTGCCACCGGTGACGATCGCCGCCTTTCCTTTCAGGTCAAACAGGTTCATTTGCCATTCTCTGCCTAACGCCTGAGTTAAGCCGAGCCGCGAAGCGGCTTCGGCTTGAACGAATTGTTAGGCCGCGGTGCGGGCTTTGACATGCTGAAGTCCAACGCACAGTAAGCAGAGGATGAGCAGGACGCTGTACTCAGAACCATTACGACCAAGGCCGACAACAAACCAGCCTGCGGGTGCGTGAACCAAAACGATACCCACAGCGTAGATGGTTGCGAAAACCAGGGTGAGCGGAAACACAAACTTGCCCAATGCAAGAAGAACAGTACCAACGATCTCGAACGCGGTAATGAAGATGGCAATGCCAAGGCCGAACGGAAAGCCCAACCCATCGAGCCAATCACCGAATGGAGCGACCCCACCCGCGAGAAGACGTGCCCATCCGTGCGCGGCAATGAGAACGGCCAAGGTCAGCCGAACGACGGTCCAACCAAAGGCGCTGCGACTTGCAGGGTCTTGGAGTGAAGCAGGAAGTGGCAGGTGCATTTAATGAGCCTTGTGATCTGCTGGATAGCGGCCTAACGTCCAAAGCAGCGGCGCGCGTTAGCGTGTCCAGCCCGAAGGGCGATGCTGCCTTTGCTTGTTATGTGGCGGTCAGTATTAAGCTTATTGATCAATCTCGAATGCCCCCCATGGTTTGGCCTGGGGATTCGGTTTGGCTGTTAGAACTTCGCTCTCTATGTAAGTACGAAATCCCGAGCCAAATAAGTAGCCTCTCTCTTTCCAGAAAGCTTTCCCGCCCGGTGTTGAGAAGAAATTCATGGAAACCAATTCCCACCCGTTCCAGAGCTCAGAAGAAAGAGAGCCATCTTTCCATTTGTAGAACGCGTTTTGAGAGTGAGAGCAAAATGCCATGAACATCGCGATAAATTGTCCCTTCTCCGTTTCGCTTAAAGAGCTATAGTCTTTCATTCCCTTTACGGATAACTGGAATAACGCTGGTTCGTTCTGCACCGAGGTGTACCAACCCGCAAAGTTCTCATGCACTGCTTGAGCCGCTGCAGATTCCACTGCAAGAGTGTTTTGCCTAACTTGCAGGCCAACAAAAACTAGCGTAACGATGACGGCTAGCGTGCCGACTATCTCGGCTATGTTGCTCCAGTCTGAAAGTTTTAATTGTGGCATCTTCTATTCAGTCCAATTTATTGCGAGCGCTGCGGAGCCTCTTCAGACACATAACGCTGCGGGCAGAGGCGGCGGTAACGCCGTCCGCTGCCCTGCCTGTTTATTGCAGCGACGGGAAAGACAATCCGAGCGCCACGTTGCCGGAGCGCTTGCGGAGGCCTCGGCCCGGCGGAAGCACCGTGAACAAAACTACTCGTCTCTCCTACACTGCAAACTTTGCAGGCAGCACTCCAGAAGACGAAGTAACGTCTCCGCGGAGACGTTTTTCGGTTATAAAATACACCAGGAACAGACGCGCAGCGATATAAACCTGATCCTGCCCACCAGTGATGGACACCGACTGGAGCGAGTAAACTACGCTACAGAGGTGAATCATGACAAAGCAAACAGGAAAGAAATCCGCCCCACGGCGGCAACATGCCCCGGAGTTCCGCGCCGAAGCATTGGCCCTGGCGGAAAAAGTCGGAGTGGCCAAGGCCGCCAAAGAGCTTGGGCTGCACGAATCGCAGCTGTATAGCTGGAGGACGAAGGCCCGGGCTGCCCAGGATCGAAGTGAGGTCGAGCAGCAACAAGCCGTCGAGATTGCCCGCCTCAAGCGCCAGCTGGCCGAGCAGGCAGAGGAGCTCGCCATAGTAAAAAAGGCGGCAACATACTTCGCCAAAAGCCTGAAGTGAAGTATGTGTTTATGGAGCAGAATACGGGCAATTTTCGAGTGACGACCATGGGGCGAGTGCTGAAAGTGTCCCGCAGTGGCTTCTATCGGTGGCG
>JBGTGB010000285.1:0-17205 GCA_041746975.1 Haliea sp.
GCAGCTGACGCCCGGTTGGCGAGTCTGTTCAACGGCACCGCGCTTGAACTCTGGGCTGTACTTTCTTCGCTTGGACATAAACACTCCTTTTGCCCATTATGGGCTTCTTTGAAGTGTCCGTAAAAGCGGGGTAGAACCCAACCCGCCCTTTCATCCGGAGGATCGGGGCCGTGCTGCTGAGCGGTGGCTGCAGGCGACCAATAGCGGCCAACCCTATGAAATTGAATACCGGCTGCGTCGGTGGGACGGGGTTTACCACTGGATGCTAGGCAGAGCCCTACCTATGCGCGATGCCGAGGGCAACATCGTCAAATGGTTCGGCACTTGCACGGATATTGACGATCTGAAGCGAACTCATGAACGTCTGGATGAAGCCCAGCGCGTCGGGAAGATCGGGGACTGGGAATACAATCCCTTTACCGAGGAAACGAGCTGGTCACCGGTACTGTATTCTATATACGGAAGAGACAGTCGGCTTGGCCCCCCTTTGACCCTCCATGAAAGCGCGATGTACTACGACGCGAAAAGCGCTGCTCTGTTGCAAGAAATGCTTGGCCTCGCAACAGCATCCGGCGAATCGCAAAGATTTGATCTTCGAACAGGGGGGGCGAGGGCAGAGAGTCTTATGTTCAGGTAGTCGCAGTCCCGAGGAAAAGTGAGAATGGCGAGGTCATAAGCCTTTTCGGCACGGTCCAGGACATTTCCGAACGAAAATATGCCGAGCTGGCGCTGCACGCTAAAGCACAACAACAAATGCTCGCCGCTGCGTTTGGACAGTTTGCATTGTCTGCCGCGAGTCTCGACGAGGTGTATACGGAAGCTGCATCGATAGTCACGCGGGGTCTCGAAGTGGAGTTTAGCAAGGTGCTGCTCGTGGACGAGCCTCACCAATCCTTGATTCTCAAAGCTGGCAACGGATGGAAGCCGGGTTGGATCGGTCGCCAGATGGCGGACCCGGAGGAGAAATCACAAACTTATCAGGTTCTTGCCTCGCGCGAGCCGGTCATTATTTACAAATTCAGCGAGGACTCACGATTCAATCCGTCCCCGCTGCTCACGTCCCACGGTGTCGTCAGCGGGGTCGCCGTGCTGCTTGGTGGAATTGAGCATCCTATCGGCGTGCTGGGCGCTTATGCCGATAGCGCGCGCGAATTTTCGACTGACGATGTCGGCTTTCTGCAGGGGGTTGCCAATATCATTGCTGCTGCAGCCGAGCGCCACCGGACCAACGAGCAGCTCCGATACATGGCCCTGCATGATCCGCTCACAGGCCTGCCAAATCGTTTGCTGTTAACTGATCGGCTCAACCTGGCGCTTTCGCACGCCCAGCGACATGATCAACAAGTCGCGCTCTTGTTCCTGGATCTCGACCGGTTCAAGCATGTGAATGACGTATTTGGGCACTCCCTGGGCGACCAGCTTCTACACGAGGTCGCCCAGCGGCTATCCGGTTGTGTGCGTAACGGAGATACGGTCAGCCGGCAAGGTGGCGACGAGTTCATCGTAGCCCTGACGGGGATCAAGGAAGAGCAGGATGCCGCGCTGATTGCCGAAAAGCTCCTCACTGTCATTGCCGTTCCATTCGTTCTGGAGGAAACCGAAATCATTCTGGGCATGAGTATTGGGATAGCGTGTTCCCCACACAATGGCCATGATGCGCGGGCCTTGCTCAGCAATGCAGATACCGCGATGTATATTGCCAAGAAGTTGGGCCGTAACCGCTATCAGTTCTACGCACCTGAAATGAACATACGAGCGATGGATCGTCTGACCCTTGAGCGCGACCTTCATCGTGCCATAGAGCGGAATGAACTGTTTCTGATGTATCAGCCACAACTTGCTCTCAGTACTGGCGCTGTTCTTGGCCTCGAGGCATTGGTTCGATGGCAGCATCCTTCCCGTGGACTTATCTGCCCCGGCGAATTCATCCCTATTGCGGAGGACTGTGGCCTGATTATGCCCGTCGGGAACTGGGTGCTGGAATCGGCCTGCAGGCAGCGCGCCCGCTGGGTTTCGCAGGGCTTAACGAAAGGCTCTGTCGCGGTGAATATATCTGCGCATCAGTTCCGCCAGGCTGATTTCTGTGAGCGGATAGGCGATGTGCTGTTGCGCACAGGGCTACAACCCGGCTTTCTGGAACTGGAGGTCACGGAAGGCGTGGTCATGCAGGGCATTGATCAGGTTCTGTATAAGCTCAACACACTTCGCGAATTGGGAGTCACGCTTGCCATAGACGATTTCGGAACCGGGTATTCAAGCCTGAATTATCTGAAGCAGTTTCCGCTTCATCGCTTGAAAATAGATCAATCCTTCACAAGCGGGCTTCCTGGCGACCAGGAAAGCGGAGCGATTACCAACGCGATTATCCAGATGGGCCACAGTCTGGGGCTGGATGTACTGGGCGAGGGGATTGAGACCAGAGAGCAGGAAGATTACCTCAGGACTCTGGGCTGTGATGCAGGACAAGGTTTTTTTTACGCCAAGCCGCTATCGGTCGAGGAGTGCGAGGAATACCTTCGGGTGTCACAGCATTGACTACCAGCTGTTGCGCAGCTCCCTCAATTTCAGAAACACGGTGCGTGGATCCGGGTCCGGCGGTAGTTCCGGAAACAGTTCCCGCAGTCCGGCAATGACGCTGGGACTGTAGAGCCGGAAAAATGTGTTGATCTCCTTCTCCAGTGCGATGCTGGTGACCATCGCCGCGGACGGGTCCTGGTTGCCGACCTCCTCCAGCAGTTTTTGCGCCTGACGATTGTCCTTCTCCCGGTCCAGGGTGAACTTCAGGTTGTTGGCCATGTAATCGTGACCGGGGTAGATCAGGGTATTGTCGGGCAGGCCCGCCAATTGCCCGGCGAAGGTCTCATAGAGCTCCTCCGGGTGGCCACCGTTGTGACAGTTGCCAGCGCCGGCATTGAACAGGGTATCGCCGCAGAACAGCGCCGGCGTATCGGTGTGCGACAGCAGGCAGACATGGCTCATGGTATGGCCCGGCGTGTCCAACGCCTCCAGCTCAACAGTGCGGCCAATCTTCACGGTGTCGCCCGCCTGCAGGCCGCGGTCCATCCCCGCAATACTGCTGCCGGCGTTGGCGTGAGCCAGCAGTTTTGCACCGGTGGCGGCAATTACCGCGCTATTGCCTCCGGTGTGGTCCAGGTGTTCATGGGTGTTCAGGACCTGGGTAATCTCCCAGCCCTTGGCGCGCGCCCGCGCAAGGCACTTTTCGTGGTCCAGCGGATCCACCGCCATTGCCTCGCCGGTCTCCGGGCAGACGATCAGGTAGTTGAAATTGCGGAAGGCGTTGCCGGTCCAGATCTGTTCGACGATCATCTGCTTGCTCCTCGCTACTTTCCAGCAATACTAGCAGGCTGATGGCGCATCCGGTCAACCCGATTCGCACCTGACTCCTCGTCGGGCGCAGTGTATGCTGCCTGCTCGCTGAAGCGTGAGGGAAGCAGATCATGAAAGGTAAACTTACTCGCAATGCGCTACTGCTGGCAGCAATGCTGATCGCCCCCGGAGTTGTTATGGCAGAGTCCTCAGGGAACTATCGTCACGCCGATGAACCGATTGGCACGATTCGGCAGGTCTATGACGGCCAGTTGTTCCCGGACCTGCAGGTCAATACCTTTCGCAATATCGATCGCCTGTTTGCTACCCGCACCGTAAAGGCCGGCAGCGCGCCCTTCCCGCTGCCGGCAAGTGAGCGCCGCCTGCAGAATTTTCAGTTCGAGTCCCGCGGCAACAGCTACGACCTTTACGATTTTATGGCCTTGAACCGCGTGTCGGGATTGCTGGTGGTGAAGGACGGAGCGGTCGCCTTCGAGCAGTACGCGCTGGGCAACGATGAGCACACGCGCTGGATGTCGATGTCCGTGGTGAAGTCGATCACCGCCACTCTGGTGGGTGCTGCGATTCAGGATGGTTTTATCGAGAGCCTGGACGATCCGCTGGCGCGATACCTGCCGCAGTTCGCAGGTTCTGCCTATGACGGTGTCACTATCCGCCAGCTGCTGCACATGGCATCGGGTGTGGCCTGGAACGAAACCTATACCGATCAGGCCTCAGATCGTCGCGCCATGCTGGAAGCCCAGATTGCCCAGCAACCCGGTGCAATTCTGCAACTCATGGCGGGGCTGGAACGCGCTGCGGCCCCGGGCAGCCGTTGGAACTACAGTACCGGTGAAACCTCGGTGGTGGGTGCTCTGGTCAATGCGGCGACTGGCGAGAGTGTCGCGAGCTATCTGTCACGCAAGATCTGGCAACCGTTCGGGATGGAAGAAGACGCAAGCTGGTGGCTGGACGCGCCGGACGGACAGGAAATCGGTGGCAGCGGCCTTTCGGCAACCCTGCGGGACTACGCCCGTTTCGGCCTGTTTATGCTCAACAACGGCGAGATACACGGCGAGTCCATTCTGCCGCCGGGCTGGGTGCAGGAGGCAACGGCGTGGCCGACGATCGGCGGAGAGCTGGTCGACTACGGCTATATGTGGTGGCTGCTGGATGAGGGCGCCTACGCTGCCATCGGGATATTCGGCCAATTCATTTATGTGCACCCGCAGGACAAGCTGGTCATTGCCATGTGGAGCGCTCAACCTAAACCGGTGGGCACGGACGCGGTGGACGAGTACCTGTTCTTTAACGCGCTGGCTGCGGCACTGCGCTGAGCATTCGCCCAAGGCTGGGTACGAAAACGCACGGACGACACCCCCTTCCGGGAGTTCCAATGGCTGTCTTGTTCCATAGACAGGCCGCGAGCCCGCGAAGGTAAATGTTATGACGTCCTTTAGATTCTTGACTGGTGTGGTATTGCTCTCATCTGCCGCCATGCTGATGAACGGTTGTGCTACCCGTGAACAGACAGGCCAGGTGCTAGGCGGCGCAGCAGGCGCTGCCGCAGGGACTCAGGTAGGGGGCGGGTCTGGAAGGACCATTGCCACTATCGGTGGCGCCGTGATTGGCGCTGTGGTTGGTGGCGCTATCGGTGGCCGCATGGATGATAAAGACCGGCAGCAGACAGCTCTTGCACTGGAAAATGCCGAAACCGGTAGCAGCACCCAATGGGTCAATCCAGACTCGGGGAATCGCTATGAGGTCGAGCCCACCAGGACCTATCAATCCGCCGCGGGACAACCATGTCGCGACTACACAATGCAGGCAGTGATAGACGGTGAAAACGAAACCATACGCGGTAGTGCCTGCCGCAGATCGGACGGCACCTGGGAGTAGTTCTCTGAGGGCAAAGTGCAGCCTGCGCTTTCCCTGACCATCATGGCGCTGCAGTCGCTGGTCAACGCGGCGCGGGACCTGAACGAGCCCGGTGTGTCCGCAATCTGGCTTCGGTCGGGATAGACCTGCAAACGCCGTTGGACCAGGGGCTGCTGCGCATGGGATCGGCCGGGGGGCTAAGCGGTAGCAGTGAAATCCAGCTTCTGCGCATCCGCAAGTGGGCACAGGCACACGAAGCCCGCTGTATTGCCATTGACCCCGCTTCGGCGCTTGTCCGGCCCGGCAACATCATGCAGGCCTACAGCGTTGTCAAACGCCTGGTCGACTGGTGCAAATCCAACGACATAACCTTGCTGACCACCAGCCTGCTGGATCGGGCCACGGAAAACGATGCCCATACCCCGTTACACATATCCACTGTTGCCGACACCTGGATTCACCTGGAATACCGCGCGGAGTCGGGCGAACGCAATCGGGGGCTGTCCATTCTCAAATCCCGGGGAACAGCACATTCCAACCAGGTGTGGGAAATGGTTCTCAGTGCCGACGGGGTCGAGCTGGCCGATGTATATTCTGCTGGGGGTGAGGTGTTGATGGGGACACTGCGCATGGAGCGCGAGCGCGCTGAGGCGCTCGCCCGAAGCAAGGCCGCCCGGGAGCACCGCCGCTATCTTGCGCGGCTCGAAGCTGAGTCGAGGGAGTTCGAGCAGCGCCTGCGCGCCCTGCAGGAGAGCTATCAGGCAACGGAGCGCCTGGACAGCGACACCGACAGTCTCATTCGGCACAGGAGGCGCGCGGACCGCGCTAGTGATGAGTAAGAAAGGGTCCACCTGAGGCTGTACGTCGCCGGGGGCTCACCCAATTCGCGCATGGCTGTCCAGAACATCACCGAGATCCGCTCTCTGTACTTCGCCGAGTGCAGCGAGCTGGAGGCGCTGGAGGTGGTGCGGGATGCACACTCAGGGTGAGGAGCTGGTAGAGCTGGTTGCCCGGCTGCGCGAGATTGAGGAGCGTATTGTCGAGTTGACCGCCATTCTCAATGCTTTGCCTGCGCATATCGCGCTGCTGGATACTGACGGCAATATTATCGATGTCAATCAGGCCTGGCGTCGTTTCGGTGAAACCAATCTGCTGATCGATTCGCGAGACGGGGTAGGCTACAACTACCTGCAGGTTTGCGATGCGGCGCCGCTCGAGGCCGCGGAAGCTCACCGGACAGCCGCCGGTATCCGCGCCGTTCTGGCCGGGGAGCTGGAAACGTTTTCCCTGGAATATCCTTGCCATGGGCCGGAGGTAAAGCGTTGGTTCAATCTCGTCGTCGCTCCGTTGCGCTTGTTCCACCGCGGTGGCGTGGTGGTCATGCATATCGATATTACCGATCGCAAGCTGGTCGAGCTGGATCTGCAGCGTGCGGTCAATCTCTTCAAGGCCAGCAATGACGGTGTGGTAATCACCGATGCCGAGGGCGTCATCCGCGACGTCAACCCGGCGTTCTCCCTGATATCGGGTTTCGGTAGAGAGGAACTGCTGGCTCAGCATATCACTTTCCACCCGGGGCTTAACGGGCATGGGTTGGGAGCGGAAATCGAGCGCGGTGTGGAGCAGGCCGGTTACTGGAGCGGCGAGGTGCGGTCACGGCGCAAGAATGGCGAGGTATATATACAGAAGGTGTCTGTCTCGGGCATTAGGGGAGAGCAGGGCCAGATTATCAACTACATCTCGGTTGTACCCTCTGTCACTCGCCTCAGGGAGCACGAGGCGGAGCTGGATCGCGTAGCGCACCATGATGTGCTGACTGACCGGACTGCCCAACCGCCGGCTGCTCACTGACCGTCTGGAGCAGGCAATCCGGCATGCGCTTTGGCATGAAGAGTCGCTGGTGATCTGCTATCTCGATCTGGACAACTTCAAACCGATCAATGACCGCTGGGGACATGCCGCAGGTGACCGTGTGCTGATCGAGGTGGCCCGGCGGCTGGAAACCTGCCTGCGGGAGTCGGATACAGTCTCGCGGATCGGCGGCGACGAGTTTGTGCTGCTATTACCGGGTATCGACGCCGGCCCTGAGCTCAATCAGGTGCTGGAGCGGCTGCTGGACGCGCTGAATGCACCGTTGACGGTGAATGGCGGCACGGCAAGGGTATCGTGTAGCCTGGGCCTGGCACTTTTTCCGCATGATGCTGAAGACGCGGATACTCTGCTGCGTTATGCGGATCAGGCGATGTACAATGCCAAGGCCGCTGGCCGCGACCGCTACGTACGTTTTGACAGCCGGGAAATGCAGCAGTCGAACGAGCGCCAGTCCCGCTTGCAGGCTATTGTCAAAGGGCTGGAAAACCACGAGTTCGTCCTTTTCTACCAGCCTAAAGTGGACCTGCGTGATGGCAGCCTGATCGGCGTCGAGGCCTTGGTGCGCTGGCAGCATCCTGAGCACGGCCTGTTGCCGCCGGGTGAGTTTCTCGGTTTCGTCATCGACTCGGACTGCGAGATCCGGTTCTGGGAGTTTGTACTGGAGACCGCGGCGATTAAGGATGTCAACCTGGTGCTGTTGGCACTGTCGCAGTGCCGCAGCATCGGTGTCCAGGTTTCACTCGATGATTTCGGTACCGGGTACTCATCTCTGACCCTGTTCCGGCGCCTGCCCGTAGACACGCTGAAGATTGACCAGAGCTTTGTGCGCGATATGCTCGGGGACGCGGACGATCGCAGCATTGTCGAGAGCTTTGTCCATATGGCCAGGGCCTTCAAGCGCAATGTGGTAGCCGAGGGGGTAGAGACCATGGAACACGCCCGGGCCCTGCTGGAGATGGGGTGTTTCCAGGTGCAGGGCTATGGTATCGCCCGCCCCACGGACGCCGATGCGCTGCCCGCGTGGATTCGCGGATGGCAGCAACAGCGCGCCTGGGAGGCGTTGGCCCCGGCCAAAGGTGGTTGGCAGGCAGGTAGAGCGTAAAGGCGTACACAGGTTAAGCTACCGCGTATACTCTCGGGCAGTTCAGACGTCAGGTTCAAGTTATGAACAGCGCAGTGCAAGCCGTTCACGGGGATCCTCTTGAGGTCCTTAAAAGCGAGACTCTGGCGCTACACAGAGCGCTGGAAAAACGCGTGGCTTTCCCGCAAAGCTTCGCATCAATAGCTGCCTATACGCAGGTATTGATCTTGTTTTATCTCTTCCAGCGGCAGCTGGCTGCGTACACCGAGAATTACCAGGCGCAGATTCCCTGTCAATTTGCGTTGGAACAGCGGAACCGGTTGCCACTCATTGAACGGGATATGCGTCAACTGTCATTGCCGCCAGTGTTTGTTGAGGGCTTGCAGGCGTTGGAACTGGATTCGCTGGACGAGTTTTATGGCTGCCTGTACGTGAACGAAGGTTCGACCCTGGGCGGGAACGTTATCCAGGCTGCAATGCTGAAAATCCATGGTCGGGAGGCGCTGGACTGGACTCATTACCTTAACCCCTACGGCAAGCTAATGCTGCCCATGTGGCAGTCGTTTCGATCGGCGTTGGCGAATGAAATTGGCAGTGGCAGGGTGGATCTTGATGGCGTGGTCAGGGGCGCCGTCAAAACCTTTCAATATATGCTGGATACCGGAAGCGATGTTATCCCAACACTGTCGCCATCCCGATCCCCAGGAATGTGCCGATAGCATAGCCCAACATGCCAACCAGCACCCCGGGGGCTATAAGGGCGTTCCAGCCGCGGCTGGCGGCCATGGCGGCGGCGGCAGGGGGGCCGAGTATGCAGGCGTTCGACGCCACCATTACTTCCGCCAGGTCGAGTTTCAGCAACCAGCCTGCGACCAGCACCATGGCCAGGTGCACCAGAACTACAATGAGCACGAAGATGACCATGGGCAGGGCGGTACCCAGTACCGTTGCCAGCTCGGCGCTGGCGCCGATAATGGCGAAGAAGAGATACATGAAGAAACGCCCGATTTCGAATTCGTGAGCGACGTGCCTGACCAGCGGGCGAGCAGTGTTCGCCACCACCAGCGTCAGCAGCGTCACCAGCAGGATGAACAGCGCCTGATGCCCCGCCCAGCTCGCGATTGCCATGCTGATAGCGCAGATCACGAAACTGAGTGCGAGGCCATTAACCACGGGCAGCAGGGCAAAAGGTGCCGGGGTCTCTGGTTCGTCGCCGGGTGGGCCAGCTTCCGTCTGCAAGGATTCTCCGGTGGCGCTGTCGAGAAAGCGTGAGGGCAGCGCCATGCGCAGCAGGCTGGACAGGGGCAACAGCATGAGCACCAGCAGGAAAAATACGCCGCCCACCGCATCGGCAGAGAGGGCGGAGATATACAGCGAGGAGTCACGCAGGCCAACGGCCTCGGCGGTGGCGACAAAATTGAGGGAGCCGCCGATGTAGCTGGCGGTAATGGTACCCGCGAGAGCAGCGGTTTCCGGGCCAAGGTCCACCAGTTGCACGGCCACCAACACCCCTACGAGAGTGGCCAGCGTGGCCAGCCCGAACAGTATCAGCATGGGCCCTGACTCGCGCAGGATAACCCCGAGATCCGCCCGTAGCAGCAGCAGGGGGATCGCCAGCGGCACCAGCAGGCTCATGACGGCACCGTACAGCGGCGCGCTGTGGGGAATGATACCGACGTTCGCAGCCAGCATCGCCAGTACGAGGAGGACCAGCGGCCCTCCCAGGTGCTGGCCCAGCCTGCGGGATTCCGCCCACAGGCCGAAGGCGACCAGGGTGACGAAGAATGCGCTCAGGGCAAAGGTCTGGTCACCCTCAATCAACGGCATCAACTACGGTTCTGCCGGTTCAGAGGAAATTCCACTTCAGCACCGTACCGATCGTCCGAGGCCGCGTGGGCGTGCCCTGGGAAGCCGCGGAAAAACTCGGTGCGAAGTGGGTGTAGGCCCATTCGTCGAACAGGTTGGTCACATACAGTGAGACATCAAACTGGCCGAATCTGGCCCCGGCGCGGAGGTCAACAAGATGATAGCTGTCGAGCTCCAGGCGCGGCGCGGACGGCGGCCGGAAAGTGCCTGTGGCGTCGGTGTAACCGTCGAAGCCTACCGGCATGTCATCCTTGAAGCGCCAGGAGGCGCCGAGATAGGCAGGCCAGCTGCCAAGGTTAAAGCGGTAGTCGGCATCCAGGGTGGCCGCCCACTCCGGGCTGTTGGGGAGCTGGTCGCCGTCGGCGCCGCCCAGGTCCACCGCATCGGCTGCCAGTTCCGCGTTGGTGAACGAAAGGGTGGATCGCAGGGTGAGGGCGTCAGTAGCGGCGAAGTTGAGGGAGGCTTCAAGGCCCTTGCTCACCGCCTTCTCTGCGTTGCCGGCCACGCCGACACCGCTGCGAAAAATCTGGATCTGGTAGTCTTCCCAGTCGATATAGAAAGCGGCGAGGTCATAGCCGAGGCGTCCGTCGCCCAGGCTGCCCTTGGCCCCGACCTCGTAGCTCCACAGGGTGTCCGCGTCAAAGAATTCACGGGTCAGGGGTGCACCGGTGGGGTCCTGTATCACGAAGTTGGCGCCACCTGGACGATAGCCGCTGGCGGCGCGAGCATACAGGGCGAGCTCATCACTGGGACGGTAGCGCAGGTTGAGCAGGTAACTGGTGACGTCGTCGGTGATTTCGTTGAAAGGCAGCGGGGCCAGCAGGGGGCCAATGGCCTCAAGCTCCACAGTGTTCTCATAGTCGGAGTAGCGTATCCCCACGCTGGCATCGAACTGGTCGCTGAACGCATAGGTAACGGTACCGAACACCGACACTTCCTCGTAATCCGAGGGGAAGTTGCCGAAGTAGAGTGGTGCACTCGGGGTCAGCTGCAGGTCCTGGATGTTGAATCCTTCTTCCTTGGCGTAGAAGGCACCGATAATCCACTGCAGTTGCTGGTCCGAGTTGGAGGTGAGGCGCAGCTCCTGGGTTTCCTTGTCGAAGCCCAGCTCCGCAACCAGCACGGCAGAGCTGTGGGGCGCCGTTTCCGGGAAGAACAGGTCAGCAAAGCCGGCAAAGGGGATGGTCAGGTCAATGGTTTGCCCGAATGTCAGCTCCTGGGTGCTGGTGACTGAGGTCAGGGTGGCGAAGTCGAAGTCATAGTTGATGGTCAGGCCCAGCATATGGGCTTCGAATTCGCTGGGGTTGATCTGGTCCTGGCCGGTCTTGTACTTGCCGAACCAGGGCTCGCCCTTGCCGACCCCCGGCTGGAAGGTGTCGTCCGCGTGGTTGGCCTGAATGGTTGCCAGGCCCTCCTGGGTGGACTTCTGGTAGAGGCCCTGGAGCTTGACATCCAGACGGTCGCTGGCGGCCCAGCGCAGGCTGCCGGAGCCGCCGTAGTATTCGTAGTCGTCCCAGCCGCTTTTGCCGACCACTTCATTATCGATGTAGCCTGACTTGTCCTTGCGAAAGCCGGTGAGGCTTACCGCCAGCTGATCGTTGATCAGGGGGCCATTGAGGTTGGCGCGGTACAACTCATTGAGGCCGCCGCCTCGGGTGTCTGACAGGTCGGCGGACAGGTTGCCGGTCCATTCTTCGGTGGACGCTTCGCGGGTGTTGAAGCGGAGTATGCCGCCCATGGCGCCCGCGCCCCACAGGGTGCCCTGGGGGCCCTTCATCACGTCCAGGGTGCCGAGGTCGAGCAGGGTGCCGTCCAGGGGAGTCGGAGTGGTGTAGATGGTGGCGGAGCCGAAGGGGATGTCATCGACATAGGATGCTACCCCCCCAGCGAGCACCGCATTGATCCCACGCATGTAGACGGAATTGCTGAAAGGGCCGCCGGTATCCACAACCGACACACCGGGCACAAAGGTGAGAATTTCCGGCAGGCTGGTAAAGCCCGCGTCGGCGAGGCTGCCCGTGTCCAAAACAGTCATCGATAATGCGACATCCTGCAGCGATTCGTCACGGCGTGAAGCGCTGACCACCACCTCCTCCAGGGTCACCATGCGGTTTTCCCGTGCCTGCGCCTGCGGCACTGCGAACCCGCCTGCCATTGCGGCGAGCATCCCCACGCCCGCTGCGATCCTTTTTCTGCTGAACGGTGTCTTTGTGTTCATGGCATCTCTTCCCCAGTAAGTTGGTACGGCGGCGCCAGGCAGGCCTGCTTGCCGGTTGGTGTTGTGGCCCGATGGTACGCCGGCCGACGCGGCAGCCTGTAGTCAGATTCGGCAGATTTTTGTGCAGATCCGGTTACTAGTATTGAGTCGTTGTGTCGGCGTCAGCGGCTCCAGGTCCGACGCCACTCCTGTGGGCTGCAGCCGTTCAGACGCCGAAAGGCGCGGGAAAACGCGGAGTGATCTTCGTAGCCGACAATGTCGCCAATCTCGGAAATGGAATGCCGGTTGTCCTTCAGCAGCAGCCGCGCCGCTTCGATACGCTTGTTGATGCAGTACTGCAGAATAGTGGTCCCGTTCATGGATTTGAACCCGGTCTTGAGCTGGGTCTCTGATATTCCCAGCATGCGCGCCAACTGCGGCAGCGACGGCGGGCAGGCGTATTCGAGGCTCAGGATGCTGCGCGCCTTGCGGATCTTTTCCGCCCAGGGCAGATCCAGGTTCAGCGGTCCCCGCTCCACCGAGGCGTGGCTGTTCTTCAGGATCTGCAGGCCTATACACAACAGTTCCCCAAACTTGGCCGCCATCCAGGGGCCGACCAGGGTGCCTGCAACCGGCAGGTGGAAGCAGGACCAGATCGGCTCGCGGTAAATGTCCTCCAGGAAGAAGACCCGCTGCTGGGTTTTTTTTTCTGCTCCTGCCAGCAACTCGGCCAGCCAGTCCGGATAATGCTCCCGGGACTCACTCATGCGCTCCAGGATGCTGGACAGGGTAGTGTAGATGGCAACGTGTCGAATGGGCACCTGGGTCTCCGGTACCCGATAAGTGACCTCCTTCTGCGGTATCGCGGTCACAATCAGGGCCGGACCCAGGTCGTGCACATGGCGGCGCTTGCCGAGGAATTCGGATCTGCGCACCATGGACACGAACTGGAAGCTCACCAGGTCCGCCATCTGGTTGCGGATGACCATCGGCTGGGTGATGGTAGAATTGTTGATCTCGATCATGCTGTCGCAATCAACGCGATAGCACAGGGTTTGGCCGTCGAAACACTCAAGCTCGTCATCCTGGATAAAGCTGTGGTCCGGCGCTGATTCGAATCCGGTCAGCCTGTCGGCATTGCGAAAGAGCCTGCCCAGTGCGGCAGGAGTCAGGCTGTCGAGATCCAGAGGACGGTCACAAATGATGCCGTACTCATCGCCGTAGTGCATGGTGCGGACCCCTCGTGCGGCAGCGTGGTGCGGTGATGCGGAGAGTATAAACAAGCCCGGCTGCCGAATCTGCACATAATTGCGGCGTTTTGGCCTAGCTGCTGTTCCGGATAGGCCGCTAGTATCGTCGCAGAAGGGCATTCTGCCCCGGGGGAGCTGGACCAATGCACATACTATTGAAGTACCTGGCCGCGTTTTCGCTGGCCCTGGGCACCACCTTGGCCGCGCACGCGGAAGAGGGTCGGCTGGATCCAAAAGAGCTGGAAGCCTTTGTCGATGGTCTGGTGATTCCGTTGATGCGGGCCAATGGCAGCCCTTCAGGGACCGTTGCCATCGCCCACCGTGGCGAGATGGTGCTGGCGCGGGGCTACGGCCACCAGGATCTCGAACAGCGCGTGCCGGTGCGCCCGGAACTGACCCTGTTCCGACCGGGCTCCGTGTCCAAGCTGTTTACCTGGGTAGCGGTGATGCAGCTGGTAGAACAGGGTCGGCTGGATCTCGATACCGACGTCAACGAATACCTCACCAACTTCAGCATTGACGATACCTACCCCGAGCCGGTGACCCTGCGCCATATCCTCACCCACACCGCCGGTTTTGAAGACGGTGTGCTGGGCTACCTCATCATCGAGGATCCGGAGAATGTTCTGCCGCTGGCGGAGTCCATGGCCAAGTACCAGCCCGCCCGGGTCAACCCGCCCGGCGCGCAGACCGCCTACTCGAATTACGCGACCTCACTTGCGGGCCTGATCGTCGCCAATGTGTCGGGCCTGTCATTCAACGACTATGTAAAGCGCAATATTTTCGATCCACTGCAGATGCAAAGCTCTTCCTTCGAGGAACCCCTTCCCGCCCGGCTGGCCGCCAACATGGCGGGTAGCTACAAGTTGGACGCCGGCGGCTACCTCGCCCGCCCCTTTGAAATTGTCGCCAATTTCGGCCCCGCCGGCGGGGCATCCGCAACCGCCACGGACATGATCCGTTTTGCCGAGGCCATTCGCAACGGGGGCGAACTGGACGGTGTCCGCATTCTGCAGGCCGCCACGGTAGAGCAGATGCTGGGCGATGAATTCTCCCACGACCCGCGGCTGCTGGGCATGGGGCTGGGCTTCTACGCTACCGAAATCAATGGCCAGCGGGTTATGGGCCACGGCGGCGATACCCAGTGGTTCCACTCCATTTTCGGGATCGACCGCGACAACGAACTGTCAGTGTTTGCCTCCTTTGGTGCGGGTGGCGGTGGCGCGGTGCGCACGGCGCTGCTGCCCGCCCTCTACGACCGCTTTTACCCCCGCCAGGAGGCACCCCCCGTGGCACCGGCAGACTTCGAGGAGCGTGCGGGGCGCTACGTCGGCGCCTACGGCTTCTGGCGCAGCAGTTTCACCAAGCTGGAAAAGGCCCTCTTGGGAATGGGTGGCGGCATCACCGTCGCGCCCGGGCCGGACAACACCCTGGTATTCGCCATTGGCGACGGTGCCAAGCAGTACGTGGAGGTGGAGCCCAACCTGTTCCGGGAGAAGCATCCGGGCGTATCCCTCTTGGGCGGCATGACACCGCGCCTGGTGGCTTTCCAGGAAGATGCCAGCGGTGACGTTACCGGCTTTGTTCTCGATGGCCTGCCCTTCATGTCCACGCGCAAACTGCCCGCCTACGCCACTCCGGGATTTAATTTCACCCTGTTGGGGCTGTCGATTCTGGTATTCATCGCGGTACTGGCCAGGAGCTTCTACCAGCGCCGGGAGATACGCGGCTGGCTCACAGCAGATCGCGCTGTGTTGCGAGCGGCGGTGCTGACCAGCGGCGTCCAGCTGTTGACTCTGGTGACGGGCGTGGTGCTCATTTCAACGGTGATCGAGCAGCTGTTCGTTGGCATTCCTTTGATCTTCAAGCTGTGGCTGTGGCTGCCAATCCTGACTTCCCTGGTTACGCTCTGGCTGCTGTACACGGTAGCGCGTGCCTGGCAGGGCGGCCTCCTTGGCGGCGTATTTGCCCGGCTGCGCCTGACCGTGGTCGCCGCTGCTGCCCTGTTCATGGTCTGGTTCTACTACTACTGGAACATTCTCGGCTTCAACTACTTCTAGGAGAACCAAGTGCGCGATATGCAAATATTTGTCGAACCCTGGTTTTTGAAGCAGCCGTTTCAGATCACCGGGCACACCTTTACCGAAGTGCAGGTGGTGCATGTCACGATCCGTGACGGCGATCAGGTCGGCCACGGTGAAGGCACCGGGGTGTACTATCTGCAGGAAACCGGCGCCGGCATGGTGGCGCAAATAGAATCTGTGCGCGACGCCGTGCTCCGGGGCGCAACGCGGGAGGACCTGCTGCGCCTGCTGCCCGCCGGCGGTGCCCGCAATGCGCTGGATTGTGCGCTCTGGGATCTGGAATCCAAGCAGGCGGGCCGTCGGGTCTGGTCGCTGCTCGACATGGCGGCAGAGCCGGTGACGACAGTCAATACCGTTGGTATCGCCAGTCCCGCGGAAATGTCGGCGGCTGCCCGCGAGTTGGACACTGACCGGATCAAGGTCAAGTTGAGCGCGGACGCACCGCTGGAACGCATCGCCGCGGTCCGCGAGGCGCGCCCGGACGCGGAGATCGTGGTGGACGTCAACGAGGGCTGGACCTTTGCCGAACTCAAGGACCTGGCGCCCCGTTTCCGCGATCTCGGTATCGCCATGATCGAGCAGCCCCTGCCTCGGGGTGCCGACGCCGAGTTGGAAGGCTACGAGCCTCCGCTTCCCCTGTGCGCCGACGAGTCCTGCCTCGATACCAGCGAGTTCGAGCAGGCCGCGCGGCGCTACCAGATGATCAATATCAAGCTGGACAAGACCGGCGGCTTGACCGAGGCGCTGCACCTGGCGGCGCTGGCGCGCCAGCGCGGCATCGAGCTGATGGTTGGGAATATGGTCGGCACCTCGCTGGCGATGGCGCCGGGCTTCGTGGTGGCGCAGCTGTGCCGGTTTGTCGATCTCGATGGCGCCCTGTTCCTGACCCGGGACCGGGACCACGCCATGACCTACAAGGGCGGAGTGGTCATGCCACCGGAGGTAGCACTGTGGGGATGAACTCAGTATTCCAGATGGCGTTATGGCGTGCCCCGCTGGTAGCTGCACTGCTGCACTTGGCCCTACCCGCTGCAGCTGTAACGCCACCCTCGGTAGAAGCTATCGATGCAGCGGTTCAGCGCACGCTGGAAACTTTCGATGTACCGGGCATGGCGGTGGCGGTAGTTCACGCGGGCGAGATCCATCATCTCGCTGGCTATGGCATCCGCGAGATACACAACGAGCTGCCGGTGACGCCGGACACCTTGTTCCAGATTGCTTCGGTGTCCAAGGCCTTCACCGCCGCCAGCCTTGCTGTGCTGGTGCAGGAAGGCAAGCTGGGCTGGGATACCCCGGTCATCGATTATCTGCCGGAATTCCGCATGCATGATCCCTGGGTGACCCGGGAGTTCACCGTGCGCGACCTGCTCACCCACCGCAGCGGCCTGCCGTTGGGTGCCGGTGACCTGCTCATGTTCCCCGAGGGCAACGCCACCCGCGACGAGATCATCTACGCCCTCAGGCATCTGCAGCCTAGCAGCAGTTTTCGTTCCCGCTACGATTACGACAACCTGTTGTATATTGTCTCCGGTGAGGTGGTCGCGCGGGTCGCGGGAGTGTCGTTCGAGGAGTTCCTGGAGCAGCGCCTGCTGCAGCCGCTGGGCATGACGGGTTGTACGGCGACCCTGGAGCGGGCTGGAGCTGATGCGC
>JBGTGB010000286.1:0-4058 GCA_041746975.1 Haliea sp.
TGACGACGCGTTGTTCTGATCGCGCTCGGAGCCAATACGCCAGCGCTCGCCGCGCACCCAACGCAGCAGGTCGTACACGTCGAACGCCAGACAGACATAAGTGAACGCCAGAAGGATCAGCACCCAGGCGAACAGGGCCGGGGCTGCCTCCCAGCTTATTTGCGGGCCCACCGTTGACCCGATCAAACGAAGTTCCAGATATAAGACCATGGGAATCCAGGGGATGAGATGTGCGACACCCAAAAGGCGAGTAAGTCCCCGCTGGACGATCATGAACGCGGCTAGCAACGGTCCAGTACCTACCCACGCAGCGAGCACAATCCGGGCGACATCTTCTTCCCAGAACGCGATTCCCGTCAGAAATACCGCGTTCAAGGCGAAAAGCCAGATTTTGACCCAGCGCGGGAGGGACCACCAGGAAACTGTAATCGCTCGCAGACGGGAAAGGCCGGAAGGCAGGTGAAAACTATTGTTCTCCCCGGGTACAATACGTGGAGTGCCTGTGGCCTCTGCGTAGCACCAAAGCTGGGCGATCCCCATGACTGCCACGCCTAGAGCGATGCACAGGGTCGCGGTCACTCCAGCATTCGTCGATACCAGGTCGGTCGCCGACACGAGGCACAGGGAGGCCAGAAACCACAACAGGTCCCCACTTGAAAAGTAGTAGATTTCAAGATCGTGGATTCGCGAACGAAACGAGACCAGCAGAAGGTGTCCACTGTGCAGAAGCAGCGCCACACCGAGCCATTGCAACGCTACTATCGGCATCGCACCCAGATAGTCAGCAACGCCCGGGGCCCAGATCATGAACAGTGTGCCGAAGCCGGCGCAGGTAGCGGTATTCAGGCGCAACAGATAGCGTACAGATTGCATTGAGAAAACCCTCAAATTAGTAAACTATGTTTACAGAATGCAATGGAGATTGGTAATTGTCAACCAAGTTAACGAATAGCTCTGGCGGCATCGTTACTCAGGGTTCACTCGGACAGGCGCTGATGACGGCAGACCAGTGGCTGTCGTCCAGTCTGCTGCACCTCATGCGCGCCAGAGGTCACGAGGATCTCACCGGAGCCCATCTCGCATTTCTCGCTTTTCTGGAGTGCGGCCTGACTCACGCATCCGATGTCGCCAGGCGAATGGGGATTTCCCGGCAAGCGGTATACAAGGTGACGCGGGATCTGGAACGTATTGGCGTGCTGCGCCTCGAGGAAGATCCCCAGGACCGACGGCAGAAGGTGATCCACATGACGGCGCGCGGCGACCGGGTAGCGCAGGATGCCTGTGACAGCCTGACAGAAATCGAGGCGCGGCTGCAGGAGCGGATAGGTTCAAAGTCACTTGAGCAGCTACGGAGCGCACTGGCGAGTGATTGGGGTGCGGTGCTCGCTGTGGTGGACGACAACTTGAACTGAGCGCCGTCCACTGAGCCGAATTCTTGTCACAACTTCGTGAGATTTTTCACCGTGTGTTCAGGGTTGGCGCCCATCCAGCCGCCAGGCCGGGAACCGGCGGTTCACACCCGCGAACATCAGGCAAATCTCGTTCCCGGCCGGGTCTTGCAGGCGAGCCTCGCGCCATCCCCAGCGCTGATCCTGCGGTTTGCTGGAGAACACTATTCCCTGAGCTGCCAACTCCTGTACATGACGATCCAGCGCTGCGGCATTTTCATGATCAAAGTAGATTACCATCCCGGCCGCCGTGACTTCCTCTACTGCATGCAGGGAAAGCGTCGCGCCGCTCCCGTCAGCACTTTCGAACCGCGCATAGCGCGGCGGGCTATCGACAATCTGCACCAGCCCAAGGCAGCTGTAAAATGCTACCGACGCCGAGTAGTCGATGCAGGGTATGGTGACCTGATTAAGTACCACGGTGTCCCTCCTGGTCGGTTAGTGCAATCGGCGGACTCACAAATTGAAAACGCGCCTTGCCGTGTTTCCGAGAAACTCGTCTGTCGATTCCACACCTAGGTCGAGTTCGGTGACTCCCGCGAGACATTGCTCCGGTGACAGCATTGGCCAGTTCGTACCGAACATCACGCGTCCGCGCCCTGCGCCCTTCATGAACTCTACAAAAGCTGGCGGGTATCGCCGCGCGATGTAGGCCGAAGAATCGACGTAGAAATCCGGAAACTTGACGGCAAGGGAAACCAGCTCGTCTATCCACGGGAAGCCCACGTGGCCGCCAATAACCTTGAGTCCCGGAAACTCCAGCAGCACATCCTCCAGATAGGGGATCGGCCTGCCGGTTTCGGAGCGCTGCAGCGGCCCCGTATGCCCGATCTGAGTGCACAGCGGCACGCCCAACTCCGCGCATACAGCATAAATCGGGTAGTAACGTCGGTCATTCGGAGGCAGATCCCAAAGCCAGGGCACAATACGCACTCCGACAAAACCATGACCCTCTATCAACCGGCGTACTTCCTTCGCGGCTTCCCCGGGCTTTCTGATATCGGCGCTGGCAAGCCCCCGAAAACGTTCGGGTCTGGCATCGACCTGCCGGGCTACCTCTTCATTGGTTATCAGGGGGCCCTGTGGTCCGTACCATGCCGAGAGCAGCGCTATTTCCACCTCAGCCGCATCCATTGCCTCGACGGTACCCTCCACGCCCGTCGTGAAGTGTGACGCCGATTGCTGTGTCCAGCGGTGCAATGTGGCCAACCAGGGTTCATTCGCCATCTGGTGGGTCAGTATTTGCGCCCATACATCCACTTTGCTCATCGTATCGCTGACTCTATTCAAGTATCAGATGTATTTTGCTTTGGCACTTAAGTATAGTTGCAATTTTATTGAATGCAACAAGAGACAGACGATGTCCGCGCGCGAATCCCGACTCTATTTCCAGCTCCAGCGAACGGCGGCAGTTCTCAAGCAAGCTGCTGATGACTGCTTGTTGGACGCTGCAAGTATCACCACCGCACAAGCGGCGGTTCTCAACGTAGTTGCTCTGGGTAGTGCTGTCCATCAGAACGAAATCGCCGAGATTCTCGACCAGAAGGAATCGGCGGTTACTCAGATGGTGGCCAAGCTTGAGGAGCGCGGACTGTTGTCACGAGAGCGGTCAAGTCGTGACCGGCGCGCATGGGAGGTAGCAATTACACAACAGGGCCGTACCGCGACGCAAAAAGCGGGGCTCGCTTTCGACAGCATCAATGCCCGGTTGGATGCGGTTTTGAACGGTGATGATCAGGAGCTGCTCGTCGATCAGCTCAAGGCGATAAGAAAAGCGCTATCCTGACTGTAAACGCGGTGAGTAAAACAGAACAGCGTGATCTGTAAGCCCGGAGGGTCTGAACTAATACATCTGAACTACTATATCTCAGAGCTGGCTGCCTGCCTGCTCGCCGGCGTTCTTGCTGATATATGCCAGCACGTTTTGGAGCTCTTCGGGACTTGCTTGCCCATGCATAAACGGTATGGACCGAATCAACGCCGACACCTGCCGTACGAAGCGCCGGCAATGGTGGCACATCAGCAAATGCATTGTCATCGCCATACGCTCGCGCCGGGGTAACTCGCCGTCAAGGTAAAGGCTCGACTGTTTGCTGACCTCACGACAACTTAACACTCTCCGGTCTCCTGATAATGATTGATCCGCTTGAACAACTCGGTCCGTGTGGGATTCTAGAGCACCTCGCGATTGGATGCAGATGTTTCCAGCGTGTTACAGATGTCAGCGAATGAGAGCTCGTTGCTATCGCGCACATCAGGGACCTCTCGCTGATATCGGACATGCGTTGCAGAAGCCCATCGAGGCAGTCCATCTGATCAGCCTTCATCAACAGACTGAATTTGAGCAGGCGATATCCCAAGACTACTTCTTGGTGTACCTGGTAAACGGCCACCAACCCCAGTGCATTAGTTTGTCCGGGCTCAATCGGGATCAAAACTGAGCGATATGATGTTTACAGCAGTGCTGAAACGTCTGTGCGGGGATGCTAAGTAAGCGCCGTTAAATCTACCTACTTGCCCCTGGGATAAGGCGGCACATTTTTTTCAAACTGGGACAGGTCGACGTTCCACGGGAGTAGGGATTCGAGCTTCTCCACCGTATCGGCGGCG
>JBGTGB010000287.1:0-15691 GCA_041746975.1 Haliea sp.
CCGCGACGCCGTTGACCGAATGACTGCCAACGATGCCCAAGAAGGCCATGCGCAGCATCCGGTGTGGCCCCTCTTCTACCAGCGACATCCGCGCCTGGCGCTCGGTATCGCCGGGCCAACGATCCGCGACCCTGGAAAGAAAGCGGGCGTTGATCTCGTAAATGATTTCCAGCAGCCGCGGGAACAGCTCGCCAAACAGGCCCACCGACCACTTCTCCAGTGCCTCCGGCAGCAGGGTGTGATTGGTATAGGCCATGGTGGCATTGGTAATGACCCAGGCCTCGTTCCAGTCCACGTAATGCTCATCCAGCAGCAGCCGCATCAACTCGGCGATGGCAATAGTGGGGTGGGTGTCATTGAGCTGGAAGCCATTGCCCTCGGCGAAGCCGCTGAAATCCTCGCCGTGCACGGCGACCCAGCGCGCCAGCACATCCTGCAGGCTGGCTGAGGCAAGGAAGTACTGTTGCCGCAGCCGCAGGACCTTGCCCTGCTCGCTGGCATCGTTCGGATACAGCACCATGGTGATCTGTTCCGCCTCATTCTTGGCGGAGACCGCATCGGTGTAGCTGCCGGCATTGAATTCCCTGAAATCGAATTCATCCGTGGCCTCGGCTTTCCACAGGCGCAGGGTGTTTACCGTACCGTTGCGATAGCCGGGGACGGGGATATCGTAGGGCACTGCCAATACATCCCGGGTATCGACCCAACGCACCCGTTGCGCACCGTCCGCATCCCGGTAGTGCTCGCTGCGGCCAAAGAAGCGGATGCGTCGGGTTGCCTCCGGGCACTCGATTTCCCAGGGATTGCCGTGCCGCAGCCAGCGGTCGGGATACTCCACCTGATAGCCGTTTTCAATGCGCTGGTGAAACATCCCGTATTGGTAGCGTATGCCATAGCCAGTGACCGGCAGCTGCAGGGTGGCGCAGCTATCCAGAAAACAGGCGGCCAGACGACCGAGGCCGCCGTTACCCAGGCCCGCATCCAGCTCTTCCTCCTGCAACTGCTCCAGATTGCGGGCCCAGGACTGCAGCGCCGCCCTGATTGGCTCCTCCAGATCCAGGTTCAGCAGCGCATTGCCCAGGGTCCGGCCCATGAGGAATTCCAGCGACAGGTAGTTGATGGTCTTGCAGCCCTGTTCGCGGCAGCGCTCGCGGGTTTCCTGCCACTGGGCCACCAGCCGGTCGCGCACCGTCAGCGCGAGCGCCTGATAAAGGTGGAGGTCCGTATCCGCACCGGTATCCTCGCGCCCCAGGGTCAGGCTGTAATGACGCTGCAGGTCTTCATCCAGGGTGGTCGCCTTGAGGGCGCGAGCCAGGTTTTGGTTCATGGGCAGTATCGCTCCGTGGGCATCATGGTCACGTCGGGGCCATCGTTGGGGGTGCCTCGATGGTGCAATTGGTGAGGATCTGCAGCGAACAGGGTTCCAGCCTGATGGTAACGGGTGCCAGCAGGCAAGGCGCCTCGGTCCCGCTCACCGCGTCGGGGTCGGCGGTATCCACGACCAGCCGCCAGCCCGGCGTGGCGATTGCGGGCAGGGTGAAGCTGTGCTCCTCGCGAGCCGCGTTGAAAATCACCAGCAGGCAGCGGGATTCCCCGGTGTCGTCCTGGGGTTTTTCCGTCAGCAGGTAGCCCAGCAGCTGGTTGCGGTGTTCGTGCCAGTGCTCATCCCGCATCAGCCGACCGTCTCCGTTCAGCCACTGGATGCCGTCATCATAGGGGTCGCTTGGGCGGTGCCGGTATTCAAAAGCCTGCAGCACCGGGAATTGCCGGCGTAAATCCAGCAGCTTCCGGGTAAAGGCCACCAGCTCCGCCGCGGTGCGGTCGTCATCG
The DNA here is from genome assembly GCA_041746975.1 of Haliea sp. Taxonomy (GTDB): domain Bacteria; phylum Pseudomonadota; class Gammaproteobacteria; order Pseudomonadales; family Halieaceae; genus Haliea. The sequence continues at coordinate 1,831 of JBGTGB010000287.1, forward strand.
TCCCAGTTCATCCAGTTGGTTTCATTGTCCTGGCAATAGGCATTGTTATTGCCCTGCTGGCTGCGGCCGCGCTCATCCCCCGCCAGCAGCATGGGCACCCCCTGGGATACCGCCAGTGTAGCGAGGAAATTCCGCTGCAGCCGTCTCCGTAGCTGTGCCACGTCGGGGTCAGGGCTGGGGCCTTCGATGCCCTGGTTATTACTATAGTTCTCGCGGTGGCCGTCGTTATTGTCCTCACCATTGGCCTCGTTGTGGCGGCGGTTATAGCTGACCAGATCACCCAGGGTGAAGCCGTCGTGGCTGGTAATGAAGTTAATGCTGGCCCGGGGCCGGCGGCCGGCGTGCTCAAAGATATCGCCGGAACCGTGCAGGCGTCGCGCCAGCTCCGGCAGCTGACCGCTGTCTCCGCGCCAGTAGCGCCGCACCGTATCCCGATATCGATCGTTCCATTCGCTCCAGCCCGCCGGAAAGCGCCCGAGCTGATAGCCACCGGGTCCTACATCCCAGGGCTCGGCAATCAGCTTGCAGGAGGACAGCAATGGATCCTGGGACATCACCTGGAAAAACGTCGCCGCGCTGTCAAAGCCGTGCTCGGCACGCCCAAGCACCGTAGCCAGGTCAAAACGGAAGCCGTCGACACCCATATTGCCGGCCCAATAGCGCAGACTGTCGGTGACCAGTTGCATGACCCGCGGATGGCGGATATTGAGCGTGTTGCCGCAGCCGGTATCATTGACATAGAAGCGGCGGTCGCTGGGCAGCAGCTGGTAATAGGACAGATTGTCGATCCCACGAAAACTGAGCGTCGGGCCCAGGTGATTGCCTTCGCAGCTGTGGTTGAACACCACGTCCAGAATCACCTCGAGCCCGGCCTGGTGAAACCGGTCTACCATCTGCCGGAATTCGTCGGCGTCGCCGCCACTCACATAGGCCGGATGCGGGGCGAAAAATGACAGGGTATTGTAGCCCCAATAGTTGCTGAGTCCCTTTTCAAACAGGTGGTACTCGTCGATGAACGCGTGCACCGGCAGCAGTTCCACGGAAGTGATGCCCAGCGCTTTCAGGTAGCTAATCACCGCGGGCTGGGAGAGACCCGCGAAGGTGCCGCGCAGGGGCTCGGGGACCTCCGGATGGCGCAGGGTGAAGCCGCGCACATGGGTCTCGTAGATTACCGTCTTGCGCCAGGGCACCAGCGGGGCAAGGGCATTGTTGCACCAGTCGCTGCGCTCGCAGACCACCGCTTTGGGAACCCAGGACGCGTTGTCGCGGGTATCGAAAGCGAGATCTTCGGCACTGTCCTCTCGCGGGTAGGCAAAGTGCGCATCGTGCCAGCTGAACCGGCCTGCCAGCCGCGTTGCATAGGGGTCCAGCAACAGTTTGTGCGGATTGAAGCGGTGCCCGGCATGAGGCTCAAAAGGCCCGTGCACGCGATAGCCATAGCAGGTGCCAGGGTGCACCCCGGGCACATAGCCGTGCCAGATATCGTGGGTGCGTTCGGGTAGGGTCAGGCGCGCGACCTCATGCTCGCCGGTGCTGTCATACAGGCACAGTTCCACAGCCTTGGCGTGTTCACTGAACAGGACAAAATTGGTGCCCTCGCCGTCATGGGCCGCACCGAAGGGACGCGGTTCTCCCGCGAGAACTCTCATTGCCCGCCCTCCACGTCGTCCAGTAGCAGCATAACGGTGGCCAGAGGCGGCAGGGTCAGGGTCAGAGCCCACGGGTGTCCGTCGCAGGCACCGGCCTCTGCCTCGACCCCGCCCAGGTTGCCCTGGCCGCTGCCCCCGTACTCCCGGGCATCGGTATTGATGCACTCCCGGTACCAGCCCGGGCCCGGCACTCCAATCCGGTAGCGATGGTGGACCTGTGGCGTCAGGTTCGACACCACCAGAACCCTTCGGCGGTTATCCTGCCCCCAGCGCAGCCAGGCGTACACCGACGCCGACTTGCGATCCGCCTGCAGCCACTGGAAGCCGCCGGGCTCGCAGTCCTTCTCGTAGAGGGCAGGCAGGCTGCGATACAGCGCGTTCACGTCCCGTACCAGCCGCTGTATGCCCCGGTGCGAGGCCTGCTCGAGAAGCTCCCAGTCGAGGCCGCGGTCGTGATTCCACTCCCTGCGCTGGGCAAACTCACTGCCCATGAACAGCAGCTTCTTGCCCGGGTGGCCCCACATGAAGCCCAGGTAGGCGCGGAGGTTGGCAAACTGCTGCCACTCATCCCCGGGCATTCTGCTCAGCAGGGTACCCTTGCCGTGCACCACTTCGTCATGGCTCAGGCAGAGGACGAAATTTTCATCCCAGGCATAGACCATGCTGAAGGTGAGCTCGTCATGATGGTAACGGCGATGGATCGGGTCCCGCGCCATATAGCGCAAGCTGTCGTTCATCCAGCCCATGTTCCACTTGAAGCCAAAGCCGAGACCGCCGTGGTGCACCGGCCGGGACACGCCGGGCCAGGCCGTGGACTCTTCCGCCACCATCATCACCCCGGGGTGGCGCGCATGCATCCGCTCATTGACCAGCTGCAGGAAACGGATCGCTTCCAGATTCTCGCGGCCACCGTGCTCATTTGGCAGCCATTCCCCCGACTTGCGGCTGTAGTCCAGGTACAACATGGAGGCCACCGCATCGACCCGCAGGCCGTCGAGGTGATATTCCTGCAGCCAGTAGTTGGCGTTGCTGAGCAGGAAGCTCACTACCTCGCGGCGCCCGTAATTGTAGATCAGGGTATTCCAGTCGGGATGAAAGCCCTGGCGCGGATCCTCATGTTCATACAGGGCAGTGCCATCGAAGCGACCAAGGCCGTGGGGATCGGTGGGGAAATGCCCCGGCACCCAGTCCAGCAGCACGCCCAGACCGTGCTGATGACAACGGTCGACAAAGGTACGGAATTCGTTCGGCGTGCCAAAGCGGATCGAGGGCGCATAGAGCCCCACCGGCTGATAACCCCAGGAACCGTCGAAAGGAAACTCGCTGATCGGCATCAGCTGGATGTGGGTGAAGCCCAGCTCCAGCACGTAGGGAATCAACTCCTCCGCCAGCTCCAGATAGCTGAGGTAGCGATTGCCCTCTCGCTCCCGGCGCCGCCAGGAGCCCGCGTGGACTTCGTAGATACTGACTGGCCGCTGCTGCTGGGCGGTGCGGGATGCCATCCAGGTAGCGTCACCCCAGGCGTACTCGCCCTCCTGCAGCAGCACCCTGCTCGCGGTTTCCGGCGGATGTTGCATGGAATGGGCGCAAGGGTCGGCCTTTAGTGGCAGCACCGTGCCGTCCCCTGCCGTTACCTCGTATTTATACAGGGCCTGGTCGGCGACCCCGGGAATAAAGATTTCCCACACTCCCGCAGCCGGGTGCAGCTGCATTCCATGCTGGCGCCCGTCCCAGTCATTGAAGTCGCCGACGACGGCCACCCGCCGTGCGGAAGGAGCCCACACAGTAAACAGTACGCCGTCCACGCCCTCCACGGTGCGCGGGTGAGCGCCCAACAGCCGATAGGCGAACTCTTCGGTGCCTTCGCTAAAGAAGTAGAAATCCTCATCCTTGACCAGGACCGGTTGCCCAGTCTCGCCCGCAGCCGTCACGTCCGCCGCTCCCGATCCACCGCCGCCAGCAAGTCCTGTACCTCCGGCGCGGCAAAAATCTCCGCCGTCGGCTGTGCCTGCTTGCGTCGCCAGTTGGGATATTCGCGCCAGGTGCCGGGGATATTCACCGGCTCCGCCATTAGCTGCAGGTCTTCCAGCTGCAGCAGCATGAGCCGCGATGCGCTGCGGGCGCAACCCCGGTGAATCGCGCTGCACAGGGCCATATCCAGCTCTGGACCCACTGCCGCCGGCAGCAGGTCGTTGGCGTCCAGCCAGGCCTTGAGCTGCGCACGATCCGCTTCACGCTGCTGTTCCTGCGGCGCCAGCGCAGCGGCGTCGGGAATCAGTCCCAGAGCCCGGCGCCGCCGCAGATCGCTGCCCTGCCACCAGTCGGCCAGGGTGGGTACGTCGTGATTGCTTACCATCAGCAGCACATCCTCGGCAAACTCCCCGGGGGCGCGAAAGCGGCCGTCATGATGCTGTTCAAAATAGAACAGGCGATTCCCCAGCAGGGCGCTGCGTTGCATGGCCTGGCGAAACTCCTCGGGCACCACGCCCAGGTCCTCGCCAACGACAACGCAGCGGTGGCGCCAGCTCTCCAGACGCAGCAGCGCCAGCATCTCATCCCGAGGATAGAACACATACAGGCCTGCATCGTCGTCTTCGTCGTGCAGGCACCACCACAGACGCATAAGGGCCATGACATGATCCACCCGCAGGGCGCCGCAGGCACTCATGTTCTTGTGCAGCAAATCGAGAAAAAACCGGAACCCGCTTTCCCGCAGTCGCAGCGGGTGCGGCACCGGCAGGCCCCAATCCTGACCGAGAGGGGCCAGGGGATCCGGGGGCGCCCCGATGCTGGCCTCGGTAAGATACAGGCCCCGGGCCTGCTCTACCTCGCAGCCGCGCCCCACCGCACCGACCGCCAGATCCCGCATCAGGCCCACGCGCATGCCGCAGGCCAGCGCCCGCTGCTGGCAGTGCTGTAACTGGCAGCTGGCGAGCCATTGCAGCCAGGCATAAAACTGCGGTTCAGCGCGATGGATGCTGGCCCAGGCGTTGTGGCGCACCTCATAGCGGGCAAAACCTTCCAGGGCACTGCCGCCCTCGGTCACGAAGCGACGGAAGGCACGCCCGCGTTCCGTGCCAACTTTGCGCTGTTCCCGGCGAAACACGCTGAACATGGCCTCCAGCGCTTGGTACTTGAGCTGATTTACGCCTGCGTAGTCGACCAATGGAGCAGCCCGCAGCTGCGCCCTGCGCTCCTGCCAGGCCGGGGTCGCGAGATCGTTTACGACTGCTCCCCACTCGGGCTCACACTCCGGATCGATATACTGCGGATTCAGGAAACGACGGTCGGAAGGGCTATAGGGACTGGCGCTGGCGTAGCCATCACTACAGGGCGCATGCAGTGGATTCAGGCCGATAAGGTCGGCCCCGGCGGCCGCCGCCAACGGCAACAGCTCCAGCAGGTCGGTAAAATCGCCTGCTCCCCAGTTGCGTGCAGAGCGCAGGGTATACAGCTGGCAGCCGATACCCCAGAGGCGTTCCCCGACGAGGGCCTCCGGCGCGTAGAACCGGTCGGGGCAGGCCATCAACCGGGAACTGGCGGACTGGACGCCGTCGGTGACGCGGAGTGTATGGTAGCCGGGCGCCAGAGCTGACAGGGACAATTGGCGAGCGCTGTAGCGAACACCATCGGCGTGATAGTCGCCAATTTCGGGCAGCGTATCCGGGCGGCATTCGCCAGCCACGGTATCACCGTCTTCCAGAATCAGCTCCCAGCTGAAGTTCGCATCCAGTTGATCAGGGTGCAGCCGCAGGGCGATCTCGGGAGACTCCGCGGCGACAATATTGTAGTGGGGCAGCCAGTGGCGCCAGGGATCTGCATCCAGCCGCTCCACGACCGCCGCCACCGCTGCCGGGTCCTCGGGTTCCATTCCCATCAAGCGCAACACGCGCTGGCGCTGCGCCAGCGGCACTTCCCGTTGCTGGCCGCCATAGTCCAGATAGTCGGCGGAGATTCCGCAGAGATAAAGCAGCTTGTCCAGTTCGGTCATGAACGGATCCGGTGGTGGCATCGGGTGCGGTTGCAAACAGCGCGCTCGGCACGCAGCGTTCATCATACGTTAGAAAGGCGTCGTGGTGACAACTGCGACCAGCCCGATGCGCTACAAGCGTCCCTGGACCACTGCCAGCAAACGCTCCCCAACCTCCCCCATGTCCACGGAGGTGCCGGGAAGTTGCTCGGCCATCGAGGTGACTTTAAGCCCCTCGTGACCGCAGGGATTGATGCGCTGAAATGGCTCAAGGTCCAGGTTCACGTTGAGGGCGAGGCCGTGATAGCTGCAGCCGCGGCGCACCCGCAACCCCAGAGAGGCGATCTTGTCGCCGTTGACGTATACACCGGGGGCGTCCGCCCGGGGGGCGGCGGCAATACTGTAGGCCGCCAGCAATTCGACCAGACTTTCCTCGATCAGGGTCACCAGCTGGCGCACGCCCAGATTGCGCCTGCGCAGATCCACCAGCAGGTACAGCACCCACTGGCCGGGACCGTGGTAGGTTACCTGCCCGCCGCGGTCGACCTGGATTACCGGGATGTCGCCGGGTGCCAGAACGTGCTCGGTCTTGCCGGCCTGGCCCTGGGTGAATACCCGCGGATGTTGCAGGAGCCAGAGCTCGTCCGGCGTGGTGCCGTCGCGGCTGTCGGTAAAGCGCTTCATGGCTGCAAAAGTAGCCAGATAGTCGGCCGCGCCGGGGAGCCGGCGGCACAGCGGCTGCATGGGCTCAGATCACCATGCTGACCATGCCGGTCGCCATCAGCTCCTCGTGCAGGGCCTTGAGCTGCTCCGGCCCGGACGCGGTGATGGTGATGGTCATGGAAGTAAAGGTGCCCTTGCTACTGCCCTTGACGGCAATCGATTGCTGGTCAAACCCCGGGGCGTGGCGCTCGAACACCTCGATAATCCGGCTTTCGAAGTCATCGCCGCTGCGCCCCAGGACCTTGATCGGGTAGGCGCAGGGAAATTCGATTCTGGGCGGTTCTTCAGTGCTCACGCAGGGCCTGCCTCAGACACTGAACAGCTTGCTGAACCACATCTTGATGCTGTCCCAGACGCGGGCAAAGAACCCGGCCTGCTCCACCGACTCCAACGCCACCAGCGGTGCCTCGAGCACGGGCTCACCTTCCAGCAACAGGCGGATGGTGCCCAGGGCATCACCGCGGCTGATTGGCGCTACTACCGTCGGCAGCAGCTCCACAGCGGTCTGCAGCTGCTCGCGCTGGCCCCGCGGCAGGGTCACTTTCGCGGCCTCCAGGACACCGACAGTGATGCTGTCCTGCACGCCTTTCCACAAACGCGGTTCAGCCAGCACCTGTTCCGGCTCGAACAAGCTTGCGGTTTCGTAGAAACGGAAACCGTAGTTCAACAGTCCGCGGGTTTCATTTTTGCGCACGGTGGGGCTGCGGGTACCCAGCACTGCCGAGATCAGGCGCATACCGTTGCGTTCGGCTGACGCCACCAGAGAATAGCCGGACTCGCGGGTGTAGCCGGTCTTGATGCCGTCGACGGTGGAATCCTCGCCCAGCAGCGAGTTGCGGTTGTACTGGCGGATGTTGTTATAGGTGAACTCACGCTCCTTGTACAAGGCATAGTGATCGGGGAAATCATTGATCATGGCGGCACTCAGTGTCGCCAGATCGCGCGCGGTCACCACCTGGCCATCCGCAGGCAGGCCGTGGGAGTTCACGAAATAGGAGTTGTGCATGCCCAGCGCCCGGGCGTAAGTGTTCATCATCTCAGCGAACGCGGCCTCGCTGCCGGCCAGGTGCTCGGCCACCGCCACTGTGGAGTCATTGCCCGAGGAAATGATGATACCGTACTCGAGATCGCGGATGGAGACTGGCTTGCCGGGCTCGATCCACATCAGGGATGATCCGGCAAACACAGGATTCTGGGACCAGGCGTTACGGCTGACTGTGACCATGTCGTCTGCCTTGACCCGGCCGGATTCGATCTCGCTGGCCAGTACGTAGGCGGTCATCATCTTGACCAGGCTGGCTGGAGGCAGGGGCACGTCGGCGTTGTGCTCCACAAGTACCGCGCCGGTGTCTGCATCCACCAGCAGGTAGGCTTCCGCGGCCACCTGGGGCGGCGCCGGTATGATCGCGGACTGGGCCACAGCCAACTGTGTGGTAGCGGCGGCGAAGAAAAGCAGGGTAGAAATCAACAAACGCTTCATAACTACAATAGACTCAAGGTGTTGGAACGTGAACTGGATGGGTGCTGCCTCACGGCAGCAACTGTGTGCCGGTATAGCCGCTGGCCTGCAGACGCCGCTGCACCAGCAGGATCTCCTCGTCGCTCTGCATCGGCCCAATCCGCACCCGATACAGAAGGCCACGGCCGGTATCCACCGGGCTGACCGCGACCGGTGGACTTACCAGAGCCTCGAGCTCCGCACGGAGACGCTGGGCGGAAGACTCGGAGCCAAAGGCCCCCAACTGGACGAAGCGATAGCTGCCCAGCAGGGTCCCGCGGCGATCGTCGATGCCGGCGAGGTTAATGACTTCGACTTCTACGGGTGCCGTACCTACTTCCATAAAGCCCAGTTTTACTGCAGCTCCGTAGGACAGGTCGATCAGGCGATCGCTGTGGAACGGGCCACGGTCATTGACCCGCACCACAATGCTGCGACCATTTTCCAGGTTGGTGACACGGGCGTAGCAGGGAATGGGCAGGGTCTTGTGCGCCGCGGTCGCGGCGTAGAGATCATAGATTTCGCCGTTGGACGTTTTCTGGCCGTCGAACTTGGTGCCGTACCAGGAGGCAATGCCGCGCTCCTGGTAATTGGCCAGGCCGGGCAGAATGTGGTATGTCTCTCCGAGAACCGTGTAGGGACTCAGATTCCCCAGGGTCAATATGGGGTCCGGGCGTGGTACGGCGTCCCTCACATCTTCCGGGCGGATAAGCCGGAGCGGGGCGCCATCCTTGATCGCCTCGCGGTCAGCCACCGGCCGCTCGCCCGGATCAACCGGAGTCTGCGACACGGGAGGCCGGGTCGCGCAACCCACCACAATCAGGGCAACGCCCAGCAACAGCACCAGGCCGCGTGCATTCATGGCTGCATTCCCACTGCGAGACGTTGACTTAACTGATGGACACTCATGGCATACATGGCACTGTGGTTATAGCGGGTGATAACGTAGAAATTGTATAGCCCCAGCCAGTGCTCATGACCCTCCTCCAATTCGAAGCGGATCGCCGTTGCCTTGGCGTCGGGAGCCAATGGCTGCGCGCTGCTCAAGCCCGCCGCGCTCAGCTCGGCCACGGTGCGTCGAGGTACCAGGCCAGCGTTGAACCAGTCCTGGGGCACCTCGGGGCCGGCCTCGGCGGCAACCACCACGGTTTCACCACTGCGCCAACCGTGGCGACGGAGATAGTTGGCCACGCTGCCAATGGCGTCCACGGGATTGTTCCAGATATCAATGACGCCATCGTCGTCGAAATCCACCGCGTAGGCGCGATAGCTGCTGGGCATGAACTGGCCGTAGCCCATGGCCCCGGCATAGGACCCCTTCATGGCCAGCGGGTCCAGTTGCTGCTCTGCAGTCAGGATCAGGTAGTTCTTCAGCTCCTTGCTAAAAAAAGCGGCTCGGCGGGGATAGTCGAAGGCCAGGGTCGCCAGCGCGTCGATAACCCGGTAGCTGCCGGCAATGCGCCCGTAGTAGGTTTCCACGCCGAGAATGGCGAGGACGATTTCCGCCGGCACGCCGAATTCGGCCTCGGCACGGGCGAAAGTCTCACGGTGCAACGCAAAAAAAGCCAGGCCCTCCTCCTCGCGCTGCTCGGTGAGGAAAATCTGCCGGTATTCAAACCAGGGCTTCACTCGCTCCGCGGGCCGTGACATCGCCGTCAGGATCGCTTCCTGGCGCTCGGCCTGGCCCAGCACTTGCAGCAGCTTCTCCCTATTTAGCCCACGCTCCTCGGCCACGAGCTCATCCACCAGCGCCCGGGCGGCCTGATGGTCACCGTAGCTCGCCGCGGCGGACGCTGTCACGGACCACAGGCACAGTGCCGCCAGACTACGCTTGAACGCTGATCTCATTATGCCCTGACTCTCATGAATATCACTGTCTCTACCTGTCACCGGCGGGAGCCGGCATCTGCTGTGGACACGGCCATCAGCACGCCAAAACTGGCCATCAGGGTAACTACCGAGGTGCCGCCGGCACTCACCAATGGCAGCGGCACCCCCACCACCGGCAGCAGGCCCGCAACCATGCCCATGTTAACAAAGATGTAGACGAAAAACGTCAGCGTCAGGCTCCCCGCGACCATACGCCCGAAGTTGGTGCCCGCGTTCAGGGCAATCCAGAAGCCGCGCAGGATGATTAGCAGGTAGATCGACAGCAGGACCAGCACCCCGCGCAGGCCGAACTCTTCCGCCAGTACTGCAATAATAAAGTCCGTGTGACTCTCGGGCAGGAAATCCAGCTGTGACTGGGTGCCATTGAGCCAGCCCTTGCCCTCCCAGCCGCCGGAGCCGATAGCGGTCTTGGACTGGATGATGTTCCAGCCTGCACCCAGCTTGTCGCTCTCCGGGTTGAGCAGGGTGAGGATGCGCTGTTTCTGATACTCCTTGAGCACGTACATCCACACCGGCCAGGAGGACAGCGCGGCCAGTGCCGCGGCGCTAAAGATGTAGCGCCAGCCGATTCCCGCCATGAACAACACAAACAGTCCGCTGGCAGCAATCAGCAGCGCCGTCCCCAGGTCGGGCTGCAACAGGATCAGCGCCGAGGGCAGGCACACCAGCACCAGGCAGGCCAGCACGTACTTGAATCGCGGCGGCAGAGTGCGGGAGGCCAGGTACCAGGCCACCGTCAGCGGCATTACCAATTTCAGGATCTCCGAAGGCTGGAACCGGAATCCCGCCACCTCCAGCCAGCGCTGTGCACCTTTGGCGCCCACACCGAAAAACATGACCGCGACCAGTAGCGCCAGGGCCAACGGATAGAACAGGGGGGCCCAGCGCTGGTAGCGCTGCATATCGACCTGGGCGGCGGCAAACATCACCGCAAAGGCCAGCAGGAAGTATTGCCCCTGGCGGATTACCGCTCCCAGGTGCTTGCCTGAGGCGCTGTAGAGCACCACCAGCCCAAATCCGGTCAGCGCCAGTAGTAGCAGCAGCAGCGGAATATCCATGTGCAGGCGCAGGGCGAGGGGGGTGCGGCGGGACAGGTCGGCGCTGTCCCCGGGCAGGTCAAGTCGACGGACGTAATCACCCATCAACAACCTCGGCAAGTTCGGCAACCGGCAGCAACCAGGCGTCGAGCACGGCGCGGGCGATGGGAGAGGCCGCGGACGCGCCGCCGCCATTTTCCACGATGACCGCCACCGCAATGGTCGGCGCTTCATAGGGGGCAAAAGCGATAAACAGGCCGTGGTTGCGATGCCGCTCGGCGACCTCTGCCTCTACATACACAGCGCCCTGGGCGATGCCGATGACCTGCGAAGTGCCGGTCTTGCTGGCCATTTCGTAGCGCATGCCCTCGCCCACCTTGCGCGCCGTACCGCGGGCGCTGTGCACCACTGCGCGCATGGATTCGTGCACTGCATCCCAGTGCGCGGGCGCGGCCTCCATGGCGCCGAGCACCGGCGCCTCCTGCAGCTCACCGCCGATGGAGCGGATCAGCCGCGGCGCCCGCTGTTCGCCGCGGGTCGCCAATACCGTGGTGGCCACTGCCAGTTGCATCGGGGTCGCCAGCATGTAGCCCTGGCCGATGCCAGCGCTCAGAGTCTCACCGGGGTACCAGGGCTGGTTCAATGCATCCCGCTTCCAGCGGGTGGAGGGGAGCACACCGGGGCGCTCGTTGGTAGTATCGACACCGGTACGGGCTCCGAGCCCGTAGTCCGACAGATAGTCGTGCATGCGATCAATGGTCAGGCGCCGGGCCAGGTCGTAGAAGTAGACGTCGCAGGATTCGGCTACCGCCATATGCATGTCAACCCGCGCGGCGTGGCCGGTGCCGCGAATTTTCAGGATCCAGTCCCGGTAACGGCGCGAATCCCCGGGCAGGCTGTACCAGCCCGGATCGGGCACGGTGCTCTCCGGCGTAACCAGGCCCGACTCCAGCCCGGCCATGGCCATCATCGGCTTGATGGTCGAACCCGGGGGATACTGGCCCTGCACCGCCCGGTTGAACAGGGGTACGTCGAGGGAGTCGCGCAGGGCGCTGTAATCCGTGCCGCTGATGCCATTGACGAACAGATTGGTGTCGAAGCCAGGGGTGGACACAAGCGCCAGGACACCACCTGTAAGTGGGTCTATGGCCACCACCGCGCCGCGCTGCTCACCCAGGGCATCAAAGGCAGTCTGCTGCAGCTTGAAATCCAGGTGCAGGCTGATGTCGCCCCCGGGGACCGGGTCGAAACGCTCGAGCACCCGCAGCACCCGCCCATGGGCATTGGTTTCCACGTTCTGGTAACCCACTTCACCGTGCAGCAGGTCTTCGTAGAACTTCTCCACACCGACCTTGCCGACATGAAAGGTGCCGCGGTAGTTGCGCTCGTCCAGCACCTGCGCCTCCCTTTCATTGATTCGGCCGACATAGCCCACCGCGTGCGAGAACAGCTCGCCGTGGGGGTAATGGCGCACCAGCTGCGCATCCACTGTGACACCGGGCATGCGGTGCCGGTTCACCGCCAGCAGCGCCCTTTCTTCCTCAGTCAGCCGAAACCGCAGCGGCACCGCCTCATAGGGTCGGCGGCGCTGTAATTTCTGCTGGAAATTCTGCAGATCGGCCCCGGAGATCGGCACCAGGGCCTGCAGCTCTGCCAGGGTGGCGTCGAGGTCGTCGACCCGCTCGCGGACGATGGAAAGGATATGGCTGGGCCGGTTATCCGCCAGCAACACCCCGTTGCGATCAAAAATCAGGCCGCGCTTGGGTGGCAGCGGCTGCAGTTGCACCCGGTTGCGCTCGGACTGGGTACGATAGGTCTCGTAGTCGTTGATCTGCAGATCGTAGTAGCGAGCCAGAATAGTGGCCAGCAGGGCGAGGACCACCAACGTAGAGAATACCGTGCGGGCGCCGCAAATCCGGATATCACCACTGGGGTCCTTAAGGGGGATGTACTGTGGCATGTGGTCCTGTCGTTTGCGCAAAAACTCGCTTGGGGCGCGCCTCAGGCGCGATGATACGGGTGACCGACAGTGATTGTCCAAGCGCGATACAGCTGTTCGGCCAATAGGACCCGCACCAGCGGGTGCGGCAGGGTCAGGGCGCTCAGGGACCAGCGCTGCCGGGCCAGTGCCAGGCAGGCGGCGGAGAGGCCGTCCGGGCCGCCTATCAGGAGACTGACATTGTCACCGGACATCTGCCAGTCGGCCAAGCGCTGCGCCAGCTGCTCCGTGCTCCAGTTGTCGCCGCGGACGTCCAGGGCGATGACCCGATCACCAGCGGGCACGGCCTTGATGATCTGCTCACCCTCCCGCTCCCGCAGCTGGTCGGGTTTGCTGTCCCGGCTCCGCGCAGCGAGCGGCAGCGCACGCCACTGCAGCCGTATTTCCCGGGGCAGGCGCTTGCTGTACTCGGCTACGCCTTCGTCCACCCAGGACGGCATCTTGCCACCCACGGTGATGACCGTCAGCCGCATCAGGTCTCCGGCCGGGTATCGACCCAGAGCCGCTCCAGGTCGTAGAAGTCTCGGGTCGCCGGCAGCATGACGTGGGCTACCACATCGCCAAAATCCACCAGCACCCACTCGCCCGGGTTTTCCCCTTCGACACCCAGGGGGCGCATGCCCTCCTTCTTGGCTTCCATGCAGACGTTGTCAGCCAGCGACTTGACGTGCCGGTTGGAGGTGCCGCTGGCTATCACCAGGTAGTCCATGACATCGGTGAGCGAACGGACATCGAGGGTTACGATGTTGACCGCCTTGATCTCTTCGAGGGCGGCGACAACAAGTTCTTTCAGGGCTTCGGCTTGCATCCGGTAGGGTTCTCTCCAAGGTATCAATTGTCGTCAGCGGTACCGCAGTACAGCTTATGGGTTTCAATATAGTCCAGTACGGGCTCTGGCAGCAGGTAGCGGGCGGAACGTCCTGCTCCGCAGAGAGCCCGGATCTCGGTGGAGGAGATCGCCAGGGGGCGCAGCTCCAGCAGCAGGACGCCACCCGCCGGCCGCTCCCGTAGGCCATTGGCGTCTCCCAGCCGATTTCGCCCCAGCCACTCCGCCACCGTGCCAGTCTCAGGCAGCTGCCAGCCCGGCCGTTCGAT
>JBGTGB010000288.1:0-5134 GCA_041746975.1 Haliea sp.
ATCTTGCCGATGCGGCTGCAAGCCTGAATGAAACCTATCCGGAGCTGCGTATTGAACCGGTCGCCGCGGACTTTACCCAGGCCATGTCCCTGCCGGAGTCTGTCAGTTATCACGCCGCCGTGATCTTTTATCCGGGCTCTACCATCGGTAATTTCGAACCCGGTGCCGCGGTAGCATTTTTGCGCAGGATGCGCAGCCTGATAGGGAGTGAAGGGATGATCCTGGTAGGGGTTGATCTGCACAAAGACAGCGCCATTCTATCCGCGGCCTACAATGATCAGGCCGGCGTCACGGCAGCATTTAACCGCAATGTACTCCATCATTTGAATCGCCTGCTGGAGGCGGACTTCAAACCGGATCTTTTCCAGCACCACGCTTTTTACAATGAAAGCAAAAGACGTATCGAAATGCACCTGGTGAGTACGGTTGCACAGAAAGTCAGCTGCCGGAATGATCGCCTGCACTTCGCTGCGGGCGAATCAATTCATACCGAGAATTCCTACAAATATACTCTGCGAGACTTCGCAGCCCTGGCCGAGAAAGCCGACCTCAAGCTTGAGCAAAGCTGGACTGACTACAGGAAGCTGTTTAGCGTCAATCTTCTGAGCGTAGACAGCGCCCGCAGCTGAGGACTTCTCGACCCTAACGGTATAGTCGTGACTCGTAGGCGCGCGCCACCCCGGCCCACTCGAAGCGAGCAGCTGCCGCCGCAGCGCAGATTTCGTCCCACTCTGCCGGATCTGCGGTGCGCAGGGTAAGAGCCTGATCAAACCGCTGCAATAAATGCCGCGCCTGCTCCTTCTCGTCAGCGCCGCCAAAGGCAAAGCCGTTGACGCCATCTCGAACCGTATCCGCCAGCCCCCCCACCGAATGCACCAGGCAGGGCTGGCCGGCACGCATGGCCAGCATCTGGCTGATGCCACAAGGTTCGAAGGAACTGGGCATCAGGAACAGATCGCCAGTTGCGTATAGCTTCTCCGAAAGCGCTTCCGAGAAGCCGCGCAGAAACACAAAGTTATCCCTGCGCGCGCTCACCGTGGCAAAAAAAGCCTCCAGTTCCGGATCTCCGCTGCCCAGTAACAGAAACAGGCCCCGGTGTCCGAGCCGGTCCAGTAAATGCTCCAGCACGCTGCGGCCATCGCTACAGGGCAGGCGCAACAGGCGAACTTTCTGGTCGGTCAGCCGCCCCACCGAAGTCACCAGGGTCGCTGGACGCTTGCGCCGGCGCCAGCGGTCCACCTTGCTCGCGGCCTGCACCGCGTAGTCGGCAGCGACGCCCTGCTGCCAGCGCTTCAGCTCTGCGCGAATTGCCGTCAGCAATGTGCTAAAAGCAACCGGCTCCGGGCCCGGCTGCGGATACTCACAGCCGTTCAGGATTCCCTCCAGGCGTCCATCGCGAGCGGCCTCCTGCAGATCCTGCGCCAGCCCCTCCCCGGCGCTGGCCTGGATTTCGCGGGCATAGGTTGGCGATACCGCGTGCACCTTGCGGCACAGGCGTATCCCAGCGCGCATTGGATTGAAGCAGTCCGGGTAACGGGGATCGCCGACGAAGGCGTAGTCGTAGCGCATGCGCGGGAACCATGCTTCCAGGGCCGACTCATCACCGCGCAGGGGTCGGATACCCTGCAGCGCCAGATTGTGGATGGTGTAGACGAAGTGGAGCTCATCCAGCACCGCAAACTCCGGTTCAAATCGCGCCAGCACCGGGACCAGGGCTGTATGCCAGTCGTGCAGGTGTACCCGGTCCGGCCAGGGCAGAACCCCATCCCGCAGGGCCGTGGCAGCCGCCGCACAGAACAGGGCAAACTTCGATGCGTCACTGGCAAAGGGACGCCCGGGGCCATCATCACAGTAAATTCGCCCGGGGCCGCAGGGCGCCAGCAGCGGGTGCTCCAGGATCAGGCAGCGCAACCCGGGATGCGCAGGATCATCCGCCAGAGACCAGAGTTCCATACGCTCACTGCCATTGCGAAAAGCGACCTCCAACACCGTATCCAGAGTGGCGCCGGGCAGCTGCGAAAAGTGCTGGTAGCCGGGCAGCAGTACCGAGACCTGGTGTCCCAGCGCCGCCAGGGCACGGGGCACATCCCGGATCACATCGCCCATGCCGCCGACCTTGCCGCCCGGCAGGGCGCCGTTTTCGGCGGCCAGCAGTAACAGCTTCAGCGGCCTGTGCTGCAGCTCTGTCACCCTCAGGTGATGACGTCGGGCTGGTCGCGACCGAGCAGGCGGGTGATGCCCGCCAGCTCATCCGCGGCTGCGAACAGAGTCGCCAGCGCTCTCTGCGGCGCCAGCTCGAGCAGGGCCGGGTCACGCTGATAGCGGTCATAGTAGACCCGCAGGGTGGCACCGGCCGTGCCGGTACCCGAGAGTCTGTAGACAATCCGCGCACCATCCTCAAACAGGATACGCAGGCCCTGGCCGGCGCTGACGCTGCCATCTACGGGGTCGGTGTAGGAGAAGTCGTTGGCGGCAGCGACGGTGAGCCCCGCCAGGCTGGTGCCTGGAAGGTCGGGCAGCCGTGCGCGAACAGCCTCCATCAGCGCTTCCGCCTTGTCCGCGGCCACCGCCTCATAATCATGGCGGCTGAAATAGTCGCGCCCGTAGCGCTGCCAGTGTTCGCGTAAAATGGTCCGGGCGGGCTTGCTCAGCGCCGCGATCAGGTTCAACCAGAACAGCACCGCCCAGAGGCCGTCTTTTTCGCGGATATGGCTGGAGCCGGTGCCAAAACTTTCCTCGCCACACAGTGTAATCCTGTCGGCGTCCATCAGATTGCCAAAAAACTTCCAGCCGGTGGGGGTTTCGAAACAGGGAATATCCAGCTCGGCAGCTACCCGGTCTGCGGCGCGGCTGGTTGGCATTGACCGTGCTATGCCCGCCAAACCCCCGGCGTAGGCCGGAATCACGCTGGCGTTGGCTGCCAGGATCGCCAGCGAGTCACAGGGATTGATGAACACGCCGCTGCCCAGCACCATGTTGCGGTCGCCATCGCCATCCGAGGCGGCGCCAAAGGCCAGCGGCTCATCGCCGTTCATGCGTCCCACCAGCTCGCCGGCATGGACCAGGTTGGGGTCTGGATGGCCGCCGCCGAAGTCTTCCAGCGGCACCGCGTTGATGACAGTGCCGGCGGGCGCACCGAGGCGCCGCTCAAGGATTTCCAGCGCGTAGGGTCCGGTGATCGCGTGCATGGCATCGAAGCACATGTGAAATCGCCGATGACCCAGCAGGGAGGCGATTTTCGGGAAGTCGAACAGCGACGCCATCAGATCGGCGTAATCCGCCACCGGGTCGATGACCTCGATAGTGGTACTGCCCAGGGTCACTGCACCGGCGCGATCCAGGTCAATATCCGCCGCATCCAGGGTCAGGAAGTGGTCGATACTGTTGGTGGCAGCGAAAATGGCCGCCGTAACGGACTCCGGTGCCGGCCCGCCGTTGGCACCGTTGAACTTGATCCCGAAGTCACCTTCCGGGCCACCGGGATTGTGGCTGGCCGACAGCACAATGCCGCCATCCAGGCCGTACTTGCGAATGATGCAGGAGGCCGCGGGTGTCGACAGCAGTGCTCCCTGCCCTACCAGTACCCGGCTGCAACCATTGGCCGCAGCCATCCGCAGAATGACCTGGGCAGCGTGGCGATTGTAGTAGCGCCCGTCACCTCCCAGCACCAGCGACTTGCCGCTACAGTCGCCTAGCGCATTGAAGATCGATTGGACAAAATTCTCCAGGTAATGGGGGCGGCTGAATTCCGCCACGGTCTTGCGCAGACCGGAAGTGCCCGGCTTCTGCCCCGCGAGGGGCTGGGTTTCAACCCTGGTTACTGGCATTCATCATCCTTGCAAAAAAGACATCAGGCATAGCCCTCGGGCTGGCCGAGCATACCGCGGGTGACCAGCACCACGCCGCTGTCGGTCACCCGCAGGCCGTTGGCGCGATCCTGGTCGGCATCATGCCCAATAACCATGCCCTTGGGAATCACGCAGCCGCGATCGACAATGGTATTGCGCATCCTGACATGGCGGCCCACCTCGGCCTGGGGGAGGATCACCGACTTGTCGATGGTGGAATAGGAGTTGATTCGGACATTGGAAAACAGCACCGAATTGCTCACCAGGCTGCCGGAGACAATGCAGCCGCCGGAGACCATCGAATCGACCGCGCTGCCCCGACGATCGTCCCGGTTGAACACGAACTTGGCGGGGGGCAACTGTTCCTGGTAGGTCCACAGCGGCCAATCCTTTTCGTACAGGTTCAAACTCGGCGAGGTGCCGATCAGTTCCATGTTCGCCATCCAGAAGGAATCCAGGGTGCCGACATCGCGCCAGTAGGCCTTGCCGCCGGTCTCGGGGTCGCGGAAGGGATAGGCGTGCAGATGAAAATTCTGGATCAGCGCGGGGATAATGTCGTTGCCGAAATCGTGCGAGGACTGCAGGTTGGCAGCATCCTTGATCAGGCGGTCGAAAAGGAAGTCGGTATTGAAGATATAGTTGCCCATGGACGCCAGGGTGAGGCCCGGCTTGCCGGGAATCTCCGCCGGCTGCGCGGGCTTTTCCTGAAAGGCAGTTACCCGGTTTTCCGCGTCCACCTGCATGACGCCGAAGGCACCGGCGGCCTCCGCTATCGGTACCTCCAGGCAGCAGACCGTCATCTCCGCACCGGACTCGACATGCGCGACCAGCATCGGACCGTAGTCCATTTTATAAACGTGATCGCCAGAGAGGACCATCACGTACTTGGGCATCTCCGCGCGGATGATATCCAGGTTCTGGTAGATTGCATCCGCCGTGCCCTGGTACCAGTCCTCCGAATAGCGTTGGGAGGCAGGCAGAATCTCCACGTACTCGCCCAGCTCTTTCTTGAAATGGGTCCAGCCGCGCACCAGGTGGCGCACCAGCGAGTGCGCCTTGTACTGGGTCAGCACACCGATACGGCGAATCCCGGAGTTGACGCAATTCGATAGCGGAAAGTCGATAATCCGGTACTTGCCGCCAAAATAGAGTGCCGGCTTGGCGCGCCAGTTGGTCAGTTCATACAGCCGCGAGCCGCGCCCGCCCGCGAGAATCAGTGCCATGGTATCCCGGGTCAGGCGGCTGACATAGCGGGGGTTCTGGTCTTCTTCCATAGGCCCTCTCCT
>JBGTGB010000289.1:0-7919 GCA_041746975.1 Haliea sp.
GGCCTCCACATGCGGCTGCCAGTAGACTTGACGTTCTTCATTGTCGGCAGACATGGCCGTGCTCCTGTTGTGACAAACTCGGGAGCATGTTCCGACGTCACCGGCCTGGGTGGAAGTGGGCGGATGTAAGGGCGCTTACGAGAGAATAACGCCTTAACCGCCAAGTTATGACATCGCATCTTCTTGTGACAAACCGGCATCGTACTGCGGTCAACGACTGTACCGCCTAGCTCCTAAGGCAGTTTCGCCGTCGGCGTACTGAGAAACAGCGCTCTGCTTGAATGAATCGACCCTATAAGCGCAAACGTTTTTATACAATCACTACTTTGTTGCGCATGGATCCGGTCACTACTGAGCACTGCTCACTGTCGGCTAGGCCACCGCAGCTGCGGCCCGCTCACTGCCGCGTTTCGCCAGGTCTTCCGGCAGCCGCTTTGCGGCGGCGTAGAAAAGAGCGATGGCGACCAGGCCAGCCATCGTACTGATCACCATCGCATAGCGCAGGCTCAGCACTCCGAATCGCGGCGCGAGCAGGTCGCTCATCAGACCGGTCAAGAACGGTCCCAGGCCAAGACCGATAACATTCAGGACAAAAAACAGGATGGCCGATGTTAACGCACGCATCGAAGGTGGTACCAGCGCGTGGGACATCGCGATCGACGGCCCGAGGTAGAGGGTCATCAGTATATTGGTGAATACCATTATCGCCAGTATCGAAGCGGTGCTGTCGCCCAGCAACACATAAAGGTACGGGACGAACGCGACCGCAGCACCAATCATGGGCACCCACAGGTACCAGCGAGGGTCGTACGCGCCGAAACGGTCGCCCAGGTATCCACCCAGGTAGGTCCCCACCGCGCCGGAAAGGCCGGCCACCAGAGCCAGGACGATACCGACCTGACCAATACTCATGCTGTGGATCCGGATCAGGAATGATGGGAAGAAATTGCCGACGCCGTAGCTGACGAAGGCCATTAGTGAGCAACCCAACGCGATATACCAGAACGATGGACGCTCCCGCAGCACTGCCATGGTCTCTGCGAGTGTGGGCCGATGCGCCGTTTCCAGTGCGCTATCCCAACGTCCGCGGTCCGGTTCCCTGACCGTCAGGCGCAGTACGACAGCGAACAGGACACCGGGGATACCGACAACTAAAAATGCAATGCGCCAGCCAAATGCATCTGCAATCATGCCGCCAAACATGAAGCCCAGCAGTATCCCGACGTAGATGCCGGTTGAATAGAAAGACAGCGCACGGCCCCGTTGCTCTGGGGGAAAGTAGTCGCTGATCATCGAGTGCGACGGCGGACTGCCACCGGCCTCGCCGAGACCGACACCAATTCGCGCCGCCAGAAGCTGCCCGTAGTTTTGCGCAAAACCGGACAGCGCGGTCATGCCGCTCCACACCGCGAGCGCAAGTGATACTATGTTGCGCCGGTTGCCGCGATCTGCCCACCAGGCGATCGGGATGCCGGCCGTTACATAGATCAGCGCGAAACTGAAGCCAGTGAGCAAGCCCAGCTGGGCATCACTGAGCCCCATATCGGCCTTGATTGGCTCCTGCAGGATCACGAGTATCTGCCGGTCAATGAAGTTGAACGCGTAGACGATAGTCAACATCACCAGCACAAAGCGCTTGTACGCCGGCGAATAGTCTTGCTTAGTCAGGTTCATGGACCCGGCCCTCTGTTTCGTTAACTGCCTACAGGGTCATCCCGCCGTCTATTACGAGAGCCGCTCCGTTGGTATAGCTGCCTGCATCAGAAACCAAGTACAGTACCGCCCCCGCCATCTCTTCGGGCGCAGCGTGCCGGCCCATCGGAATGGTCTTGATCGCTTCCTGGTAGGTCTCTTCCTGTGAAAAAAGGGCGCCGGCAAATTTGGTCTTGGTCAGGCCAGGTAAAATTACGTTGCAACGGATACCCAAGGGACTGCATTCCTTGGCAAACGCCTTGGTCATGTTGATCACAGCCGCTTTGGTAATTGAATAAATACCCTGCATTGGCGCGGGCTTTATGCCGTTTACGGAAGCGGTATTGACGATGACGCCGCCGCCGTTTTCCCGCATGAGTTTGCAACCTTCCACGGACATGAAGAAATATCCGCGGATATTCACGTCTACGGTCTTTTGGAATGCCGCCAAGTCGGTATCAAGGAGACTGCCAAAACTGGGATTGGTTGCTGCATTATTGACCAGGATATCCAGCCTGGCATGCTTGTCGCGAAGAGTCGCGAAGCAGGTAGCGATCTGCTCAATTTCGCCAATATGACAGGGCAAGGCTTCGGCACTCCCGCCGTTAGCAATGATCTCGTCAACGACCAGTTGACAGCCATCCAACTTGCGACTTGACACCAGGACATGAGCACCCTGCTGTGCCAGCAGGTGAGCAATACTTGCGCCGATCCCTCGACTGGCGCCGGTCACCAGCGCAATTTTTCCAGTGAGGTCGAAAAGACTTGTATTCATGCCTTATTTTCCATTTCTACGGAGAAGGAGTGCGTTCGAACCGAGTAGCCAATGAAGATCGCTCTATGTCGGTGCCATTCGCAAAAGTCTCACAGCCCCGATACCTCTCTCACCACCCCCGACGTAGTACAGGTAGAAAGCTCCGTCGCTGTCACGAAACAGGAACGGATCCCTAAGCTCGTGTGAGGGAAGATCGAGCTCACCGCGTATGGACTTGTGGATGGGAAGCCGCGCGCCTTCCCAGTCGTCCTCGGGCCTCAGCATCTCCACCGCCTCGGTGGCCCGCCAGCTCCTCCAGTCGAGCGGGGAAACGTCAATTTCTGACAGTAGAATACTCTCTGGCGCGTCCCCCAGCCGCGACCAGAAGACATACAAAACGTCATCTTCAAGCCACAGCCCCGGATGGCGCATGTCGGGTGCAAACAGGAGACTACTGCGCAGTTCATAGGGCCCCGTCACTGATTCAGATCGATACAGCGCACCTGCCATACCCAGCAGGTAGTGAGTGCCGCGGTGCTCGAAGTGCCGCAAGTAGGCGCCAGCCACCTTGCGTTCCAGTCCTGTAAATTCGAGCCCGTTTGAGGAGGTAGCTATTCGGCTGCTTTGCCGACCGTGATGGTCGAGGCCGTGGTAAAAAAGTACCAGCTGCCTGGATGCGTGGTCGGCGACCACTTCAGGACTGGCGATATGGGGTGCCGTGGTGGCTGCGGCACTTATTCCTCTTTTTTTTCGTTCCGCGGCGCTGACCCTTTTAGACCACCAGGTCGAAACCAGGATATCGCGGGCAAGTGGCAGTGGGAGAGTACGCAGCGTGTATGATAACCGGCTCTCGCCGATAGTAACCTCATCCAGCGAAACCGGTAATCCACTATCGCCGAGGGAAAACGCGCCCTCTTCATACAGCGACCAAGGGCCCAGCGGGCTATTGCTGTACGCCATCCTAATGTAGCTGCCCTTGTGATGAGAAAAATAGAGATAATAGCGGCCCAGCCGATCCTGAACCCAGTCCGGCACCTCGATAACCGAGGGACAACAGACATTGTAATATCCGTGCTCCGCCGCCACTTCCGCAATCATTGGTTGTCCTGCCAGACGCTCTACGGTCCAGGGAGGCTGGGACGTAGGCAGGTAGGATTTTCCCGGCCACAGCCACGCGAGTCCCAAAACAAAAACCAGTACCAGGAGCGCACCGAACCATTTTTTTTTGCTCATCCGACTACAATCGCGCCGGTAGGATCAAAGAAATTGTGTGCATGGCATCCTTTCCTTTTCTAGTCTAACGGAGGGTTAATTTTCGGTGTGGCGGACTAAAGCCAGTGCTCAGTCGGATAACCCGATATGAGGAACGTAATTCCCCAATGTCTCTGGGTTATAGACTGCCTCCCCAGGCAGATAAATCCTGTAGATGACTCGAAACAACCCCTCGGCCGGCGCAGGTAGCCAGTTTGATTCATACCCCTCGGGAGGCGTGTGCTGTATATAGATGTCCAGGGAACCGTCCTGGTTATATTCAATTCCCTCATCGCGGTCGCTTATGGCGAAACGGTTGATACTGTTTTTGACCATCCTGAAGTCGGGGCCGTACATTGTGAACGACCAAAAGCCGTGCTCCAGCATGGGCGGAAGCTCATCGGCCGCAAAGTGCAACCGGTACGACTTGCTGCCGTCGAAGTACTCGCCATCAGAGCTCTTGAACGTGCTGATGTACAGGGCTTCTTCGCGATCGTTGAGGAACAATCCTGCCGTCGCTCCGGCTGCACGCCCCAGGTAATCGTAGCCCCATCTGCCCTCGGGCAGATTGTCCCAAACTCCCTTGTACACTCTGCCGCGGTTCTGGTACTTCCAGCTCATTACTCCCGGCCCGGTCTCCAGCGCCCGCAGTAGTCCGGCCCGGACCGGCGCAGTCAGCGTAGCAGGATCAAACGGCTGACCCGGAACCAGGCCGATAACAGCAAACTGGCTAACAAGACTCTGGTGACTGGCGTCAGGTGGATAGCGGCTCATCAACTCAGCCACGGTATGAAAGAAGGCAAATTCTCCACTTGCCCCGCCCATGTCTCTGGCAGAAGCCGGCATTGATGCTTCACCCAACCTGCCAGCCCGAAAATTCGACAGCGAGGTGAGCTTTACCTGACGCTGCAGCCTGTTGACGGCGAGAATATCCTCATCGTCACCAGGTGCTACGCCAACACGCAGAAGAAACATCGCGGATGAATACTCCAGCCTGTGTGGAACGACCCCGTCAGGCAACGTTCCCTCCCAACCGGGCGCTATGAAGGCATGGTGACCACCCTTGCCATCTGTGGCCCGGGTTCCCAAGTAAAAAACATTCTCCGTGTAGGGATTGGCGACTTCCACCCCCCAGTAGCGGCCAGGAATGTCGGGCACTGAGAGGATGATCGGCTCATCGGTTGAATCTACTAATGCGGCGCTGTACACCGTATCAAAATTCGGGCTGTACTGACCCTCATCATTAGCAGAGCTCAGTGTGAAATTGTGACCAACCTCATTGAGCATGGCGCAAGGGCATGTCTCGCGAATCGCATCGATTTTTTCGCGATCTGTACGTATAACGTATTCCCGTTCATAGACAGTCAGCGGCAACCCGAAAGCGTAGGCCTGAAGCGCCAGTGAGTAGGCCCACTCTTCCAGTGCTGCATCATCCTTTTCGGTATCGGCCAGGACAGGTTGTGCATATACGGCCGGGGAGAAGCCGAGAGTCCATACGACTGCAGTCGTCACAAGCGCTTGCCAGAAATTTTTCATATTCATTCCATATCTCCAGATTCTGGTTTGCATTCAGATGGCAGTTACGCCATCTGAATGCAGCGAGAGTTGCCGGTTAATCGACCTCAGCCTCCCACTTATAGGCACTCAGTGCGTTCTTGGCAAAGAAGGAATGCTGCACTTCCTCTCTCAAGCCCAATGAGTCGATTTCTTCGCGAGCTCGACCCCACGGAACTGTCGGATACTCAGTCGCGAACATCATTTTTTCTCGGCCCCGCGTATTGATGAACTGTACAAACTGCGGAGGCCAATACTTCGGCGACACCGAGGAACAACTCATATAGACATTATCCCAGTGTGCAATGGTCGAAATTGCTTCATCCACCCAGGGCTGACCACAATGGCTCATGATCAAGCGCAACTCGGGAAAGTGGTACGCCACTTCATCGATGTACATCGGATTTTGTACCCAACCAGGTGTTCGCGGGCCGGGCATACCGACGTTCATGGATACGGCGATGTCGAGTTCTATGGCTTTTACATAGAATGGCCAATAGACCCGATCCGTTGGCGGCAACAGGTACCGAAAAGGTGGTATTCGAAGGCACCTCACACCAAATTCCCCATGGTAATGAACAACTCTCCGAATCTCGTCTATCCCGTCCAGGGGATTCACAATCATTGCCGGCAAGATTTTCTTTTCATACTGCGAATGCGCCCTGCCAACCCACTCTGCGTGGGAAGGATCCATAATGGAGACAACCGCCGCTCCGATCGCAGCTTCATCCAGTTGCTCAAGAAGATCATCCGCCGTTTCAATTTTGGGTCGATCCTTGATCCCCTTGAACAGGTAGTCAAGACCGCCGGATTGACCCCCGGAGAGAAAACTCGAATTGACCAGTGAATCTATCGCTCTGTGCATAATTGATCCTGAGCAGTTGGTAGGTCAGTCGGGCAGCCTCGGCACGACATTTTCCGCTAAGGTGTGTAGGAACGGGCGCCACCGGATGGCCCCAGCTGCGTCTGGATCACCTTCCATGCGTCTTCGACAAAATCCACCAGAAGGGGCCTGGTATCACGTGGATCAATAAGATCCTCGATACCGAAGGCGTGAGCATTCCTGAAGGGGGACGCAATGGACTGCAGCTTCGCCTCGATCTCAGCGCGCATTGCCTCTGGATCAGCGGCACTCTCTATCTCCTTCTTGTAGGCTATCGATGTGCCACCTTCGATATGCATGGAACCTCCGTGGGTCGAAGGCCACGCATAGCGCCGGTACATTCCAGAGCCCCGCCAGTGCAGCCCACCGGCCACACCGTAGAGCTGACGCGTCACGATGGAGATGAAAGGTGTCCTGCTGCGGGCCATTACTGCCATCACTCTAGCCCCCGCCCTCAAGATCCCTGACTTTTCCTGTGCGGGACCAACAGAGAACCCGGGTTCGTCAGCGAAATACACCAGCGGCAGGTGAAACGTGTCCGCCAGTTCGACGAGCCGAATGGTCTTTTCACCGGCAGCGATATCCATGGAGCCACCGTTGAACTTGGGATGGTTTGCCATTACCGCAACCGGTATACCGTTGACCCGCGCCAGGCCAGTGATGCGAGCCTTGCCGTAATAGGGCATGATTTCGAAGAAGCTGTCACGATCGAGTACCGCCTCAAGAATCTTGCGCGGCTCGTAGACTCTGCGCCGGTGCTTCGGGATTACGGAGAGTAGCGATTCCTCACGTCGTTCCGGATCATCCTCAGGCTCACACCTTGGCGGCGCTTCCCAGACATTTGGTGGTAGATAGGACAGGAACCTGCGTACCTGCCTGATCGCATCCGCTTCATCTTCTGCAAGATTCATGATGACGCCGTTCTTAACCTGCGTTCTCTCATCGCCGAGATCTTCCTTGGTGATAGATTGCCCGGTAGCCTGTTCCACTACCATGGGGCCCGCCACGAAAACCTGGGAGGTCCCTTTCACCATAACGTTAAAATGACACATGCAAGCCTGCACCGCGGGCGCACCAGCGACAGAGCCCAGCACTGCAGATACCACCGGGACATTCTGAAGAAGTTCCGCGGCCAGGCCTGTCCCGAGATTACCCGGCAGGTAGGTTCGTCCGATCGTTTCGAAGGTCTTGACGCTACCGCCTGTTGCATCCAGCAGACGCACGTAGGGAATACGATTGGCCAGGGCGAGGCGCTCAACAAATTGGCTTTTGATACCAACGGTCGCGGCGCGAATCGTGAAGTCGCCGCCGGACAGTGCGACCTTGCGCCCGTCAATCCGACACGTTCCCGTTACTGTGTTTGAGGGTTTGAGATCAACAACCGTATCACCGTCCCAGGTCGCCTCCCCTGTTAGCGTGCCGATCTCGTGAAAACTTCCCGGATCCTGCAGTAGGTCTATGCGCTCCCTGACAGTCAATTTACCTCGACTGTGCTGGAATGCGATGCCTTTCTCTCCACCCATCTGGCGCGCCATCTCGGTCTGCCGTTTGATCTCTTCTACATCCGATTCCCAACTCACCGTTGCCTCCATTGCGTATCTGCTTTCATATTTGTT
Organism: Haliea sp.; assembly: GCA_041746975.1. Classification (GTDB taxonomy): domain Bacteria; phylum Pseudomonadota; class Gammaproteobacteria; order Pseudomonadales; family Halieaceae; genus Haliea. The sequence continues at coordinate 7,751 of JBGTGB010000289.1, forward strand.
ATCTCACAACACCCGACTCAACCAGGATCGCGACTTCCGCTTTTGACAGCCCGGCCAATTCAATAAGCACCTCTTCGCTGTGTTCACCCAGCATCGGCGCCCGGGTTAAGTTCGCCTCGGACCCGACAAACCGGATGATCTCGCCATCCACTGTAAGGGTGACATCCGG
>JBGTGB010000290.1:0-6012 GCA_041746975.1 Haliea sp.
GGTGGCCAGCGCCCTGGCCCACGTCGGCGCCGACAAGGTCGTAGTCACCCACGATGCCGCACAGATTCGCGCCGCCGACCGGGTGGTTTTTCCCGGCGTGGGCGCCATCCGCGACTGCATGGCGGAAATCCGCCGCCTGCATTGCGATGAGCTGCTGCAGCTGGCCCTGACCGAGCAGCGCAAGCCGGTGCTGGCGATCTGTGTCGGCATGCAGGCCCTGGTGGACAGCTCCGAGGAAAACGGCGGCGTCCCCTGCCTGGGAATCATCCCGGGCCAGGTGCGCTACTTCGGCCAGCCCCTGCTGGCCGCCGACGGCTCCCGGCTCAAAGTGCCGCACATGGGTTGGAACAGGGTGTACAAGGTGAGTGATCACCCACTCTGGAACGGCATTGCCGATGGCTCCCGCTTCTACTTTGTGCACAGTTACTATGTTACCGTCGAGGATCGGACACTGGTCACCGGCACTGTCGACTACGGGGTCAGTGCCGATGCCGCCCTGGCTCGCGACAACCTTTTCGCTACCCAGTTTCACCCGGAGAAGAGCCACACCGCCGGGCTGCAGCTGCTGCGCAACTTCCTCGACTGGAACCCCGCATGCTGATAATTCCCGCCATCGACCTCAAGGACGGCCAGTGCGTGCGCCTGCGCCAGGGGCTCATGGATGACAGCACTGTTTTCTCCGACGATCCGGTGGCCGTGGCCAGGCGCTGGATCGACGCCGGCTGCCGGCGCCTGCACCTGGTGGACCTGAACGGCGCCTTCGCCGGTGAGCCGGTAAACGGCGAGGTGGTCACTGCAATTGCCGCCGCTTACCCCGGCCTGCCGGTGCAGATCGGCGGCGGCATCCGCAACCTGGAAACAATCGAACACTATGTGCGCGCCGGGGTCAGCTATGTGATTATCGGCACCAGGGCGGTGAAGGAACCGGCTTTTGTGGCCGCAGCCTGCCAAGCGTTTCCGGGCAAGGTGATCGTGGGCCTGGACGCCAGGGACGGCCTGGTGGCCACTGACGGCTGGGCGGAAGTCTCCACCCAGCTTGCCACGGACCTGGCCAAGCGCTTCGAGGCCGACGGCGTTGCCGCTATCGTCTACACCGATATCGCCCGCGACGGCATGATGCAGGGGGTGAACGTGGACGCCACGGTGGCCATGGCCCGCGCTTCCAGCATCCCGGTGATCGCCTCCGGTGGCATTACCAACCTGGACGATATCCGCGCCCTGAATGCGGTCGCTCACGCCGGTATCTGCGGGGCCATCACCGGCCGCGCCATCTACGAAGGCACCCTCGATGTGGCCGAGGCCCAGCGCCTCTGCGACGAGAGCGCCTGAGCCATGGGACTCGCCAAGCGCATCATTCCCTGCCTGGACGTGGACAATGGCCGGGTGGTCAAGGGGGTCAATTTTGTCGGCATCCGCGACGCCGGTGACCCGGTAGAAATTGCCGGCCGCTACAATGAGCAGGGCGCCGATGAGATCACCTTTCTCGACATAACCGCCAGCCATGAGGACCGGGACACCACGGTTCATACCGTCGAGCAGATTGCGGAACAGGTCTTTATCCCGCTCACGGTAGGAGGCGGTATCCGCTCGCTGCAGGATATTCGCACCATGCTCAACGCCGGTGCCGACAAGGTCAGCATCAACACCGCCGCCATCCACAACCCCGAGCTGGTGCGCCAGGCCTCCGAGCGCTTTGGCGCCCAGTGCATCGTGGTCGCCATCGATGCCAAGCGGGTGGCGGACGTAGACGGCCAGCCGCGCTGGGAGATCTTCACCCACGGCGGGCGCAAGCCCACCGGTATTGACGCGGTGGCCTGGGCGGTGACAATGGCCGAACTGGGCGCGGGGGAGATACTTCTCACCAGTATGGATCGCGATGGCACCAAGAACGGCTTTGAGTTGGGGGTCACCCGCGCCATCACCGATGCGGTGGATATTCCGGTGATCGCCTCCGGCGGGGTAGGTACGCTGCAGCACCTGGCGGACGGCGTCCTTCTGGGCGGTGCTGACGCAGTGCTGGCGGCCAGCATCTTTCATTTCGGCGAATTCACGGTACCTGAGGCCAAGGCCTACATGGCGGCGCAGGGTATTGAGGTGCGAGAGTGACAAGCTTGACGCGAAGACAGGTGCCTTCATTGGTCGACCATCTGGCCGAGCCGACACTCACCCAGTTTCTCGATCTGCTGCTGGATGTCGTTTGCGTGGTCGACGCCGAGGGCTACTTCCAGTACGTGTCCGCTGCCTGCGAGCGCGTGTTCGGGTTCACCCAGGAAGAGATGGTTGGTAAGACGGTGCAGGAGCTGGTGCACCCGGAGGACCGGGAGCGCACCCTGGATCTGGCCAGCAAGGTGATGGCTGGCACTGAAAGTACCCAATTTGAGAATCGTTACCTGCGCAAGGATGGCACAGTGGCCCACATCATGTGGAGTGCGCGCTGGTCCGAGGAGGGGCAGGTAAGGATTGGCCTTGCTCGCGATATTACCCGGCGCAAGCAGGCCGAGCTGGTGCAGGCCGCCCTGTTCCGGATCTCCCAGGCGGCCCATCGGGCGCATGACCCGGGCGCCTTGCTGGGCCAGGTTCGAGATATCGTGGCGACCCTGGTGCCTTGCGAAGGCTTTTATGTGGTCCTGCGTGACGACCGGGATGGTCGCTGGAATTGCTCCTGGTATCAGGATGAAGGGGACGCGGGCGCCGCGCTGCCAGAGGAGATCGGACCGCTGTGTGAGAGGGTCTACGCCGAGAGCCGGACGCTGGTGTTGGGCCACGGGGATCTGGCCCCGGATCCAGGTGACACTCAGCCTCGCTACTGGTTGGTGACGCCACTGGCCAGTGAGCAGGACATCGTTGGCGCGCTGGTGGTCAAGAGCCACACTCCGGGTGTTCACTTTGGCCAACAAGACCAGCAACTGCTTGAGTTCGTAGCGGACCAGGTGGCTGTCGCCATCAGCCAGCAGCGCATGCTGGTGCAACTCAAGCAGCGGGCCCAGTACGATGCCCTGACTGGCCTGCCCAATCGGGTTCTACTGGATGATCGCCTGCAAAAGGCGATCAGCGTCGCCGAGCGCGAATCCAGCATGCTGGCCCTGCTGTTTGTTGACATGGATGGCTTCAAGAGAGTCAACGATACCCTCGGCCACGCCGCCGGAGATCAACTGTTGCAGCTCACCGCGGCGCGCCTGCTGGACAGCGTCCGGGCCTCGGATACCGTGGCGAGGCTGGGAGGAGACGAGTTCATTATCGTCCTCGAGGGGCTGGCCGCGGCCGACCACGCGCAGGCCCTGGTGAACAAGATCCAGAGTGCATTTGGGCTCCCCTTCGAGCTGGATCAAAAACTGGTGTTGTCGCCCCTCAGTATCGGGATGGCCCTGTATCCTAGGGACGGCACGACCCCGGCGGATCTGCTTCGGTCTGCGGACAAGCGGATGTATGCCGCCAAGAATGATGCGGCCGCGCAGCGGATTAACGGCCAGGATGGCGGTGAGTGTGGTACCGGCAACTAGGGGAGCAAACGGCATGATTTTTCGCCAGCTTTATGACAGCGAGTCCTCTACCTACACCTACCTGCTCGCGGATGAGCGCCAGCGTGAAGCGTTGCTCATCGACCCGGTATTCGGCCAGGCCAGCCGCGATCTGGCGCTGCTGGAGGAACTCGGCCTGACCCTGTGCCTTGTGGTCGACACCCATGCCCACGCGGATCACATCACCGCCGCTTGGCTGTTGCAGCAGGAAACAGGCTGTCGGATCGCCTCGGCCCGAGTCATTGACGCGGCGCATGTGGATCTGCCGCTGGATGACGGCCAGAAATTCGGCGTCGATGGCGTGAGCCTCAGGGCGCTGGCCACGCCGGGCCATACGAACGGTTGCATGAGTTACGTGCTCGCCGACCAGTCCATGGTTTTCACCGGCGACACCCTGCTGATCCGCGGCTGTGGCCGCAGTGACTTCCAGCAGGGCAGCGCCCGCAAGTTATACGAGTCCATCACCACACGGCTGTTCAGCCTGCCGGATGCCTGCCTGGTATATCCCGCGCACGATTACAACGGCAGGACCGTCAGCTCCATAGGCGAAGAAAAAGCCTTCAACGCCCGGGTGGGAGGCGGCGCCAATGAAACCGATTTCGTCGAATACATGAACGCGATGAAGTTGCCGCACCCGAAAAAAATCGATGAGGCGGTGCCGGCCAATCTGCGCAGTGGTTGTCCCGAGGATGGACGGCTGCCTTCGCGGCCGGATTGGGCGGATATACGCCTGACCTACGCCGGGGTACCGGAGATTGACGCGGAATGGCTGGAACAGCATCTGGAAGAGGTGACAGTCCTGGATGTGCGGCTGGACGAGGAGCTGAAGGATTGCCCTTTCAGTCGGCGGCTGGTTGATGTGCACATACCGCTGGATGAACTGCAGGCCCGGTTCGGTGAGATTCCCCAGGACAAGCCGGTGGTGGCGCTGTGCCGCTCCGGCCGTCGCTCGGCACTGGCGGTGAATATCCTCAAGGAGGCCGGCTACGAGCGGGTGGCCAGCTTAAGCCGTGGCCTGCACCAGCTGACCCGGCCCTGAGCCTTTACAACAGCTGGGACAGCAGTGTTTTCGCGGGAACGATTAGCGACCTGCCCGCGCGCTGGAAACAGTCCGCATCAACCGGGTCGAGTTCCAAAAGAAGCGAAATGGGCAGCGAGAATGGCGTCGTACAGGCGTGGCAGGAATGTCATAATTTTCCAGCCCAGCTCCAGTTACTGATCTCCGGCATGTCGACGCCGTGCTCGTGGGCATAGTGGCGGCAGTCAATCTGCATGTTGCGCAGCTGCTCCTTGGCGTGGGCGCCTATAACCTGCAATCTCGGTACCCGGTCAATGGCGTCGATGGCCAGGCTGAAGCGATCCACGTTGTTGTCGATGGCGAGCTCCAGCGGCGTATTGATGCTGCCTTTCTCCTTATAGCCGCGCACGTGCAGGTTGCGGTGATTGCTGCGGCGGTAGGCCAGGCGGTGGATCAGCCAGGGGTAGCCGTGAAAGTTGAAGATGATCGGCTTGTCCACGGTGAACAGGCTGTCGAAGTCGCGGTGGCTGAGGCCGTGGGGGTGCTCCTCCTCCGGGGTCATGCGGAACAGGTCGACGACATTGACGAAGCGTATTTTCAGCTCCGGGAAGTGCTCCAGCAGCAGAGCGGTGGCGGCCAGGGCTTCCTGGGTGGCGATGTCGCCACAGCCCGCCATGACCAGGTCGGGTTCGCTGCCCTGATCGTTGCTGGCCCAGTCCCAGATGCCGATACCCTTGGTGCAGTGGCGGATGGCGGCCTCCATGTCCAGAAACTGCACGTGGTTCTGCTTGTCGCAGACGATCACGTTGATGTCGTTGTGGCTGCGCAGGCAGTGGTCCGCCGTGGACAGCAGGCAGTTGGCGTCCGGGGGCAGGTAGACACGGGTCACCAGGGGGCTTTTGTTGACGACGATGTCGATAAAGCCCGGATCCTGGTGGGTGAAGCCGTTGTGATCCTGGCGCCAGACGGTGGAGGTGATCAGCAGGTTGATGGAGGCAATCGGTGCCCGCCAGGGCAGGTCCTCGCAGATCGCCAGCCATTTTGCGTGCTGGTTGTACATGGAATCGATGACATGGGCAAAGGCTTCGTAGGTGGCGAAAAAGCCGTGGCGTCCGGTCAGCACATAGCCCTCAAACCAGCCCTCCAGGGTATGCTCCGAGAGCATCTCCAGCACTCGGCCATCCGGATCCAGTTCTCCGCCGTCATCGTCTTCCGGCAGTCGTTCCGCCAGCCACAGCTTGGGGCTTACCTCGTAGATCGCGTCGAGCTTGTTGGAGGTAGTCTCGTCGGGACCAAAAACGCGGAAAGTGTCGGGGTTGCGGGCCATGGTGTCACGCAGCATTGCGCCCAGAGGCCGGGTATTCATTGCCCGCTCCCCGCCCGGGTTCGCCACCCGCACCGCGTAGTCGCGGAAGTCAGGCAGACGCAGGTCCCGCCGCAGCAGGCCGCCATTGGCGTGGGGGTTGGAACCCATGC
>JBGTGB010000291.1:0-44188 GCA_041746975.1 Haliea sp.
GGCCACACCTTCCTCATCACCAATGGGGGCCTGCATCACCACCTGGCTGCATCGGGCAATTTTGGCCAGGTGATCCGCAAGAATTATCCGGTCTGTATCGGCAACCGGGTCCACAGCGAGGATGAGGACACCGTCTCCATCGTCGGCCCCCTCTGCACCCCCCTGGACATTCTCGGAGAGCGCATGCTGCTGCCGCGCGCTGCGATCGGCGACCTGGTGGTCCTGTTCCAGTCCGGCGCCTACGGCTACACCGCCAGTCCCCACCTGTTTCTTAGCCATCCTTCGCCACTGGAGTTCCTGCTTTAAGGCCCGACAACTGCGACTTCTGTCACAAAATTTTACACTGCACAGGAAATGTCATTTTCACCTGCTAGACTCTTTATCCCCTGCTGAGCGAACCGATGCCGGAACATCAGGGCACCGGTTCCGGCCGAGCCATAGAGTCAGCCATTATGTTAGCGAGTAGCCTTTTGGGAACGAGACGCGTTTTCAATCACCACGTGCACATTGCCTACTACTGGCTGGCGCTGGTAGACGCAATGCTGTTTGCGGGTGCCTGCTACCTGGCCACTTGGCTCTACTACTTTCGCGATCCCGCAGAACTGGCCCTGCACCTCGACGTGCTGCCGCTGCGGGCCGGGCTGTTCGCGGGCATAGCTGTGCTCGCCATGACCTCCATGGGACTGTACCAGCCCCGCCTCCGGGAGGGCACCAACGGGGTCCTGCTGCGGGTAGGCGGCGCCATGCTACTGGTGATGGTGGCCATGTCCGCCATCTTCTACCTGCTGCCTTCGGTGCTGTTATGGCGCGGCGTACTGGCCTACACCCTGGTGGTCGCCTTCATGTCCGCCCTTGGTACCCGGAGCATATTCAGCAATACCGTCGAACTGGAACAGTTCAAGCGCAAGGTGCTGGTGCTCGGCACCGGCCAGCGCGCGGCCAATATCGCCGAGCGCATGCGCCGCAAGAGCGACCGCCGTGGATTCCGGATTGCCGGCTATGTGCGTACCGGCTCCGAGCAGACACTCGTTTCCACCGGCAATGTGTTCACACCCGACCAACCGTTGGCGGAATACGCCCGTGACCACGACATCCAGCAGATCGTGGTGGCACTGGACGACCCCAGCACCATGCCGGCGGAAGAGCTCATGCATTGCCGCACCTGGGGCATTGAGGTGTTGAATATCCTCGACTTCTTTGAACAGGAGGCGAGCAAGGTCCTGGTGGAGGAGGCTCCCGCTGAGTGGTTTATCTATGCAGACGGCTTCAACTCCGGCAGGGCCCATAGCTTCACCAAGCGCGGCATGGACCTGCTGGCGGGCTTCGTGCTGCTGGCGGGAACCTGGCCGCTGATGCTGATCACCGTGCTCGCCATCAAGCTGGAGGATGGGCTGCGGGCACCGGTCATTTTCCGCCAGAAGCGGGTGGGCCTGGACGGCCAGACCTTCGATGTCCTCAAGTTCCGCAGCATGACCGTGGACGCGGAGAGCGATGGCAAGGCGCGCTGGGCGACCAGTAACGACACGCGCATCACCCGGGTGGGCCACACTATTCGCAAATTGCGCATTGATGAATTGCCGCAGGTGATCAATGTGCTGCGGGGTGACATGTCCCTGGTGGGGCCACGGCCTGAACGCCCGGAGTTCGTGCGCCAGCTGGTGGCGGAAATCCCCTTTTTCGACAAGCGCCACTGCGTCAAGCCCGGCATAACCGGCTGGGCCCAGCTCAACTACCCCTACGGCGCCTCCACCCGGGATGCGATGTACAAGCTCGAATACGACCTGTACTACGTAAAGAACCGCAGCGTGTTTCTGGATTTCCTGGTGCTGCTGCAAACCGCGGAGGTCGTACTGTTCGGCAAGGGCGCCCGCTAATACGGAGACCTACTTCGCCAGCGCTCTCGGCGCCGGCATACCCCAAACGTGTCAGTATTTTTAACTCTGCCTCCCCAATCACGCCTTGAGCTCCAGCAGCAGCTTATGTAACCTGCTGATATTGCACGCCGGAACACTTACTGGTGCGCAAATTGCTTGGAAACCTGAAAATAATCTTACGAATATCAATGGGAGGGCTCGCAGGCGATGAACATGGTACTGACGATAATCGCTGTACTTGGGCTGGGTGCGCTCCTGATCTCGGTTGTCATCTTTACCCTCGCCGCGCGGCGCTATGTATCCGATGAGGGCGACGAGTCCATCCGGCTGGTAGAAAATACAGGGCGCGACCACCGGTCCCGCAAGCCGGATGATCGCCGCCAGTCAGCACCGCCTTCGATATTCCCTATTACCATCAACGGCCAGTTCATACCCGAGGACCGGCGCCGGCAGCCCGACCGCCGTCAACGGGCGATGTGAACGACACCGTCCACCTGCCCTCCCCCCTGAAAAGCTAGTATTTGACGCCGCGGTAAACCATGCCGTGGGAATTTTTCACGCTCGCCACACTGCTGGCAGCGTTGCCGAGTCCGAGAATTCGGGCGCAGCTTTCCACGGGCAGCGTTCCGGCATTCACCAGCTGAAATGCACCAATCACGGCGTTGAGATCCGCTACCGAGAAACGGAACCCATTTGCCGCCCCCAGCTGCACCACATCAACGCTGCGCTCGCTGCCCAGTGCCTTCGCCTCTTCTGCATCCATTTCCGCAGGATTGCTGATGTTGCCATCACCACCGAGGATCGCCTGCAGTTTGTCCCGCAGGGCGGGATCGCTGGCGCTGCGCTCAATGAACCGGATCACCGGGAGAGTATTGTCGCCGGATTTGAGGGGCACGGCGGTCGAGTAATTGAATCCCTTGTAGGTCATCGAGACCACGTTTTCGATGAAGGGGAAGAAATCCTTTGACTGGACATTCAGGGCCAGGTACTTGTCAAATTCCTCGCTGGTCAGCTCACCGGTTTTCAGGCGCTGAAATGCGTCGGTGACCGCAAGTAGATCCGAAAGCGTAAATTCATAACCCTTGCGCGCGGCGAACTCCGCTACCAGCGCGCCACGGCCACTGCTCAGCGCCTGTTTCTCGTCTGCATCCAACTCATCGAAGGCGCTGATGTTGCCATCGCCCACCGAGAGAATGCCTTTCAGTTCATCGCGCAGTTCCGCATCCTCAGCCGTTTTCTTCATGAATTCCAGCACCGCGGAGGAACTGCCCTTGTCCTGCCGGTTAGCGTACTTCACTCCGCGATAAACCAGCCCCACAGTATCGCCAACAGATTCCAGCTGAGCGGGGGAGTGCGCCGAGTCTGCGCTCAGCCCCAGTGCCCGGTTGAAGTCCGCTGCCGACAACTCACCAGTCTTGAAACGCTGGAATACCCCTATAACGGCACCAAGCTCCGCCACGGTGAACGCATAACCCTGCTGCTCCGCAAAGGTTGCAACCAGCACACTGCGCTGCCCCAACAGCGCCTGGGCTTCTTCGTCATCCAGCTCGCTGGCACTGCTGATGTCGCCATCGCCAACACCGATAATGCCTTTCAGGTCATCACGGAGGACCTTGTCCTGGGACGATGCTTCAAGAAACTTCACTACCTGCTCAATTGCCATATGATTCTTCTCACATTGAATGTGGTGTGGTTTAAGCTTGACGACAGTGGTAAGACCCAGCGGGCTACGCTGTCACAATTTGGCACAGCAAAAATCGAGCCAAGTTAAGGAAGCTGTTTTTCACGGTATTTGCGAGCACTATTTCGGGCTCTGGTGCACTGTCCTGGCGCCCACCGCACTACCCTGGTGCGTTCGGATCTGGTGACAAACAGGGCCCGCACAGCTACACTCGTGTTGCTAGACTCAAACAAGCAAATATAACGGGTCGATAATAATGCAAAGGACAATCGCCGTAGCCGGCGGCACCGGTGGGCTTGGGGCAGCCATCTGTCGCGAACTGGCAACACGGGACTATCATATCCTGGTGGGTTACCACAGGCGGCGCGAGGCGGCGGAGCAGTTGGTCGGCACCATTGCCGACGCTGGCGGCAGTGCCAGCAGCCACGCTGTGAATCTGTGTGATGAGCAGCAGGTGCACAGTTTTCTCGACCATGCCGCCGGATTGGGCGCCGGGTTGGCGGGCGTGGTCAATGCCACCGGGCCTGCCATTCCGCTGCGACCGCTGACCGAAATCAGCAACGCCGAATTTCGCCACATCATGACCACCGATGTGGAGGGCGCCTTCAACCTGCTTACCGCCACGGGGAAACTTTTCGCCGCCACAGGCGGTGGCGCCATTGTGCAGCTGCTGACCACCGCGGTCCTGCGCACCCTGGAAAACGACGCCATGTCAGGTATACCCAAGACCGCCATCATGGGCATTGTGCGCCAGCTGGCGCGGGAGCTGGGGCCACACAACGTGCGCCTGAATGGCATTGCCCCCGGTGTCATCGACGCCGGTATCGTCCACAGTTCATTCACCGCGGATCCGGTAGCGGAAGCTGTGATCAAGGACTGCCTGGAGAAAACCCCGATGCCACGCCTCGGCCGGCCCGAGGAAGTCTCCGCTCTCGCCGCCTTCCTTCTCAGCGACGCGGCGGCCTATATCAACGGACAGATCATTGGGATCGACGGAGGTTACAGCGCATGAACACGCTGACCAATAGCAGACTCTCCCTGGCCGCGGCCGCCTTCGCCGCAGCCATTGCCAGCAGCAGCCCGGCCGTCATCGCGGATGCCGACCTCGCCGCCGCCGGCGAAGTGTTGTACGCGGAACACTGCGCCAGCTGCCACGGCCTCAACTTGCGCGGCTCCGCCCACGGCAATACCCTCAAGGGCCCGGAATTCCTCGGCCAGTGGAGCCAGCGGGAAGCCATGGCACTGCTGGCCTACAACCGCGCCAATATGCCCCCCGGTAGCGCCGGCAAACTGACTGATCCGCAACAGGCGGCCATTACCGCATGGCTGATCGAGGCCAACCGCGAAGTCGGCGATTCACAGACCCTGCTATTCACCAGTGCCCCGGCCCTGGCGGCGGCAGCGGACGGCTCGGAAGTGGTGTCCTGGGTCGCCTTTGACGCCGCCGGGAGCATCGATGCCGATGCCCGTACCCGGGGCGGCTTCCGCAACCGGGAAGTCGCCGACTTCCAGCCGGTCACCGATGAGCAACTGCGCAATCCACCCGCTGCAGACTGGCTCAGCTGGCGCCGCAGCCTCGACGGCCAGGGCTACAGCCCGCTGAATCAGATCAACCGCGACACAGTGACTGACCTCAAGCTGGCCTGGGTGCTGACCATGAAGGATGGCAGCAACCAGGTCACGCCGCTGGTGCACAACGGCATCATGTACCTGACCCACCCTGGCAACGTGATTCAGGCCATCGAAGCGGACAGCGGCGAACTGATCTGGGAGTACAGCTACACGTTCCCGGAGGCATCGCGCACCCTCGGCGGCCCAACGCGCAATATCGCGATCTATGGCGACAAGCTCTACATGGCCACCTACGATGCCGCCATCGTCGCCGTCGACGCACGGAACGGCGAGGAAGTGTGGCGCACGCCGAAAGCAGATTTCGAAAAGGGCTACACCCACACCGCCGGCCCCATCATTGGCGACGGCGTGGTGCTGAGTGGCATCAACGGCTGCGAGTGGTACAAGAAAGAGGGCTGCTTCATTACCGGCCACGATGCCGAGACCGGCGAAGAGCTGTGGCGCACTTCCACCATCGCCCTGCCGGGAGAACCCGGCGGCGATACCTGGGCCGGACTGCCCGCGGAGATGCGTGCCGGGAGTGACACCTGGATTGCCGGGTCCTACGACCCGGAGCTGAAGCTGTTCCTTATCGGCACCTCCCAGGCCAAGCCCTGGGTCGCAGCCAGCCGCGGCATGAGCGCCAGCGACGAAGCCCTGTACACCAACTCGACCCTGGCCCTGCGGCCGGACACGGGTGAACTGGTGTGGTTTTTCCAGCACGTTCCGGGGGAAACCATCGACATGGAAGTCGGCTTCGAGCGAGTGCTCATAGATGTCGACGGCGAGCAACGGCTGTTCACCATCGGCAAGGACGGCCTGCTCTGGCAGCTGGACCGTGCCAGCGGCGAGTATGTCAGTGTCGTCGAAACCCTCCCCCAGACCATCTACGCGGAAATCGACAAAGTGCGCGGCGTGGTGCGCTACCGGGACGACATTATCGCCGCGGGTGTCGGCGATACCATAGCAGCCTGCCCCGGCATCTACGGCGGCCACAACTGGCAGGCGTCTGCCTATAGCCCGGAGACCGGCAACCTCATCATCCCGCTGCACCAGCTGTGCTCTGACATGATCGGCCGTGAGATCGCCCAGGAACCGGGCTCCGGCGGTTACGGCGCGGATTCACGGACCTACGAGATGCCCGGGGTGAACGGCATGCTGGGGCGGCTTGCGGCCTGGGATGTGCGCGGCATGCGCGAGAGCTGGGCCGTTGAACAGCGCGCCATGTTCCTGACCGGCGCCCTCACCACGGGCGGCGGGCTGGTGTTTATCGGTGATCTCGACCGCTATTTCAAGGCCTTTGACGTGCGCACAGGGGAACTTGCGTGGCAAACCCGACTCGGTGCGCCACTGCACGGCTACCCTGTAACCTACTCGGTGAACGGCAAGCAGTATCTGGCGGTACCGACAGGGATAGGGGTGTTCCGCGCCATGACCGCGGTGGTCAGCCCGGACATATACCAGCCTACGGGTGGGCAGGCGCTGTATGTGTTCGAGCTGCCCGCCGAATAGGGGAAAGGGGGCGGAAAAGGGGTCAGGTCCATTTTAAAAAATGGACCTGACCCCTTTTTCTACTCTGGTAGGCCGGACCTGCCTGCTTCGCGGATCATGGGCTGGTATTCCGCGAAGGCGGGCCCAGCGGCGGTCGCTCCCACGGTAAAGCCCGCATCGGTGGTCAGGGTATGGCCGGTGGTATAGCCGGATTCATCGCTGGCCAACCACAACGCGGCATTGGCCACGTCCTCCGCGAGGCCCGGGCGGCCACGCAACGGCGACGCCTCGGCGAGAACCGCCTTGGCGCCCTCGATGTCGCTGGGGTCGCCGGTGAGAACATTGGCCACCATGGGCGTGGCCATGGACGCCGCGGCAATCGCGTTCACCCGTATGCTACTGCCCGCCAATTCCGCCGCCACGTTCTTGGTCAGGCCCACCACGCCGTGTTTGGCAGCTGTATAGGCGTGCGGCCCCAGCCCGCCCATGAGGCCGGCAGTGCTGGCCATATTGATGATCGACCCGGAGCGCTGCGGCACCATGACCCGCGCGGCGTGCTTGAGGCAGTAGAAAGCCCCATTCAGTAAAACGTCGATGCTGAAGCGCCACTCGGCTCCGGGGGTTGTTGCCACCGGGCCCACCGCGCCGACAATACCGGCGCTATTGAACAGGATATCGAGCTTACCGAAGCGGCTGACCGCGGCGTCCACCGCCGCACTGACGCTGTCTTCATCAGTAATATTGCAGTGCACGTACATGGCCTGGTCACCGTAGCTTGCCGCCAGAGCCTCGCCCGCCTCGTCCTGAATATCGCAGAGGCAAACCTTGCAGCCCTCGGCGATAAATCGCTCCACTGTGGACGCACCGATACCGCTGGCAGCGCCAGTAATCAGGGCCACCTTGTCTAGCAAGCGCATGCTTGTCTCCTTGTCATTGATACAGAAGGTCGTCCGGATAGCGCCGGCCTATCGTCTCCGCAGCAATGTCGTCAAAACCCTGGCTGCTGGGCGACTCCAGGCGGGTCCAGTCGGTCATGCCGGTACGCCGCGTAATACGCCACTCGCCCTCGCGGCAGGCGAAGTGATCCAGATAGCGGCCACCGACAAAGTAGTCCATCTCGGTATCGCAGGCATTGGGCGGGGCCTTGGGGTCGCCCCGGGGGCGCATCCGGTGATGGGCAGTAAAATAGGTTTCCGCCACAGCGTGGTCAGCGGAGGTAAGTTCGATGAGGGTATTACCGAGCTGGTGGTGGGTGCGGGTGTGGCAAGAGAGCACCCCCAGTGCAAATTCAACAAAATCCCGCGGGCCGCCGTCGGCGGGTCGGGGAGCGTCAGGCGCCGAGGAAGGCCCCTGATAAAAGTGGTGATGCACCGAATCCGGATGAAAGACGCTGCGCAGCAGCGTCTCGTCCATCCGGTCCAGGGCGCGGGCGTAGCGGACGATCACTTCCGTGATCGCCTGCTTCGCCAGCAGTACCTGCAACTGGTCGTTCATGTCAGCCATGAGGATCAGTTGAAGTTGTAGACCACTTCCAGGCCGTAAGTGCGCGGCGGACGGGTAGCGGCATAGGACCACAGGCCGGCGACTTCGTAGCCGTGGGTGTAGCCATCCTCATCCGACAGGTTGCGGCCAAACAGGCTGAACTGCAGGTTGTTGATAGCGTAGTTGATGGAGGCATCAACAATGCCCTGGCTGCCGTTCTCAAGCTCATCATTATTGGTAACGCTGGTATGGTGCGAACCAATATAGCGGTAGGAACCGCGGATCCAGGCGTTCCCCCCGGCCACATCCCACTCATAGGTCGCATCGACGGTACCTGTGAAATCGGGAGCTCGACGGAATTCAAGGCCGCTGAAGTCCACAATGGAACCTTCCGCGTCCAGGAACACGAAATCATCGTACTCGGAGTCCAGATACCCCAGGTTGGCGCGTACGCTGAAGTTCTCGTTCAGGTAGGCCATGGCTTCCAGCTCAATACCACGGATGGTAGCCGTGGAGGGGTTGGCCACCACAGTTTTCTGCCCGGTGTCGGTTTCATTGGAGGGCAACTGCAGCTCCTCCTGCTTGTCCTTGTAGTCCATGTTGAACACCGTCGCATTCAGGCGCAGGCGATTGTCCAGCAGTTCGGACTTGATGCCGATTTCATAGTTGTCGATGGTCTCGGGATCGTATGGCTGAAAGGCTTCCTCCACGCTGGCCACGCGGCCGTTGAAACCGCCTGCGCGGTACCCGCGGGAATAGGTTGCGTAGAGCATGATGCTGTCATCCACCGCGTAACGCAGCCCGACCTTGGGCGTAAACTCGTCCCACTTTTCCTTGGGGTGACTGGTACGACCATCAGCCACGGTGAACACTTCGCCGTACTGCTGAGATTCTTTTTCGTCCTCGGTGTAGCGCCCACCCAGGGTCAGAGTCCACTTGTCGGTGAAACGGTAATCGGCCTCGAAGAACGCCGCCATGGATTCAGTCTTCTGCACCGTAGTCTGAGGGATGTCCGCAATCAGACTGACGAGCCCCGGGTCGTTGGGAAGACCGTTGGCGAGATCGAGGAATCCTATATAGGAACGCATGCGGCTCTCGTACTCGGAATCCCAGAAAAACAGGCCGCCGACCATGCTGAAGGCGCCGCCGTCATCCCAGGTCAGGCGCAGTTCGTGACTATCCTGCTTCCACTCACCCGGGCGGCGAGTGTGGTAGAGCAGGTCCGGGGTTCCGTCCCAGTCCTGCAGGCTGTCTTCATCGGATTCCCAGCGGCCAAAAATGTAATCGAAACGCAGAGCATCATTGATTTCCCAGCGCGCCTCCACGATATGGGTATCCGTATCGAAGAACGCTTCCATGAAGTTATCGTTCAGCTGATCGCGCAGTGTCACGTTCGTGACAAGGCCGGGCGCCGCAGCCGGCTCACCGCCGCCACCCGCAACACCGTTGCGGTCACCTGTGATGGTCGTACTGTTGTTGGGCGAGCAGTAGTTGTAGAAGATACAGAAAGCCTGATCCTGGCGCGTCGCATTCACTAGCGCTGGAGTGTCCTGGTCCAGACGCTCACGAATGTAAGAGTATTCCAACTCCAGTGTGTCGCTGGCGTGCCAGAGGATATTGGCGCCGAGCTGCTCGTAATCCTGGCGGCCCTGGTCTCCACGACGGGTTACGTTGGAATAGTAACCTTCGCCCTGGTCGCGCTTGGCGGCGGTCAGCTTGACCGCGATGTCGTCAGTAACCGCGAAATTGAACAGACCGTCCAGATAATAGGTGTCGTAGTTCTCCACCCCGGCGCGAAAACGGCCGCCGAGTTCGCCAGTAGGCTGGGTGCGGGTGATATTGATGATACCGCCCACGGTGTTGCGCCCGAACAGGGTACCCTGCGGACCACGCAGCACTTCCACGCTGGCGATATCGATGCCTCGCATCAGGGCACCGGCTGTGGAGCCGATAAACACGCCATCCACGCTGACACCGACCGCCGGATCGAAGTTCTTCTCCAGGTCCGCGATCCCAACGCCGCGGATGTAGATGGCCGCGGTACCGCCGGGGCCCTGGCCGGTGTCATCTATGATGACGTTGGGAGCGATATTGGCCAGGTCCTGGATATCGCGCGCGAACTGCCGCTGGATCTCGGTCTCGCTGAGAGCGCTGACGGCGAGGCCAACGTCCTGCATGCTTTCCTCACGCTTCCGGGCGGTAACGGTGATTTCTTCGAGGACACCGGCCTGCGCATTGACCACGGTTGGAGCGGAGAGGCCGACAGAGGCTGCGGCGATGGCGGCAAACATTATGCTGGGTTGTGTTTTCATGGGACGTCTCCTCGACGATATTGTTAATAGTTATTTGCGGTGCAGCGTCTTGTAAAAGGGCTTTGCTCAGCCCTGCGGCGCCTGCAATGGGACACCGGTAATGGGATTGAAATAATGAATCTTGACATCGCGCTGGAGGATCTTCCAGCGCCCGTCCTGCCGCTTTACCGTGTCGGTGTAAGTCGCCCCGACTATCTGGCAGTCCTTGTCGCCAGTCAGCGTACCGACACAGTCGACGTCGCAAACACAGGTGGCATTGTTGGCATCGTCAAAGCGGATAGCGTGGTTGGTGGACAGATGATGCGACTCCTGCCAGGCCGGCCAGAGAATCTCCAGCACCGCCTTGCGGATGCCGTCGTGGCCGCTGAAAGAGCCGAAGGGTGGTCCGATATTCCAGACGCAGTCCTCACTCCAGATAGCCAGAAATCGATCGAAATCGCGCTTGTCGAAGCCGTGGCAGTAATCAGAGGTAAGATCGACAATCGCCTGCCGACTTTCCAACTCATCGATCCGCGCCACCAAGGCCGCCAGCACCGCGCTGTCGTCAGCCATCCTTCATACCTCGTGCCATTGTTATAGTTAAAACACTCGCAGCGAACTGCGACCAGACCATGGTACCCGCATTCGCTTGTTTGCGTCTAGCAAGTGTAAAGATATTTCGGAGGGAGTCAAGCCAACACCGACCGGACTACGAAGGCGCACAAGTCTCGAGAAGACAGTGTTGAGTGACCCAGGGGTTACTCTCGAGGCCCAAACGCAAGCAGCACATTCCCCGGCATATGGAAGTAGATGCCGTAACCTGAATTGACGAACATCATGCCACGACTAAACACCGGTCCCGCAGCCCCACCGAAGGAGCCACCCTGCGCCGTGCCGCCGTCGTTAGTCCGGAATTCGCGGTCGCTGTCAAAGGACCAAAGCACCTTGCCGTCACTCTTGCCGTAGGCACGCAGCATCCCGTCCATGCCACCTGCGACCACAGCGCCCTCTATGGCGGAAGCGGCAGCGGAGAGTCCCGGCTGACAGAACTCGCGGCCGTCGCACACATCCACGGTGCGGTTGAACCACAAGGTCTCGCCAGAGCGGATATCGACCGCGAACATACCGGGGAACATTTCGCCCGGCCAGCGCGGGCCGCCGTCAAAGTCCGACATCGGTACGTAGAGAACATCTCCATCCAGCGCCATGCCGAAGTGGACGCCGCCCTGGATGCCACCGCGCCCAAGCTTGCTGCGCCAGACAATTTCCCCGCCCTTGTCCGGGTCCAGGGCAAAAACTTCGCCGGATTTCTGCCCCGCCAGCACCAGGTCGCGGCCGTCCGAGGTGGTCGCGAGAATGGTGGCTGCACCGAAATCGTAATCCGGGCCGTCCTCCGGCGGACAGTTGATGCGCTCTTCGGTTTCACAGCCCATGTTCCAGGCATCACCCTCGGTCATCTGCTGGCTCCAGACGATGGCGCCGTCCTCGAGGCTGAGCGCGAGAATCGCGTCGCTGGTGTCATTGGCCGGCGAGGAATAGTTCTCGCCGGTGCCGACATACATGACGCCCCGGGCGAGATCCAGCGCCGGCGTGTTCCATACGGGCGAACCAGAGGGCGCGATGCGATCAGTGCCCACCGCGTTCTTGCCCACAACGACCGGTTTCTCGGCGATGGTGTAGCTGGTATGCAGCTTTTCTCCGCTGAGTGCGTTGTAGACCGCGACGCCACCGCGGAAGGTACAGCAGGCATAGCCGGGGTCCGCCGCCGCAGTCACCTCAAGCGAAGACAGCGGCACGTAAAGGCGGTCACCATGCAGTGTCGGCGACGCTGTCAAAGTCAGGCTGGGATGGTCGTCCGGCCGGTCGCGCCAGACCAGTGCGCCGGTCACCGCATTGAGCGCATAGACATTTCCTACCAGGTCGCCAAAGTACAGCAGCGGCGCAGCAGTGGAGCCTGCTTCCCAGTCCGCAACCACGATGCCGTTGCGCACTTCGGCAACAGTGGCGAAACGCCAGCGGATGCACCCGGTTTCCCGGTCCAGCGCATAGACGGTGCCATCCTGGCTGCCGACAAACAGCGAGCCGCCGGCGATCGCCGGCTGGGACCGGGCGCGAAGGGCACCGGGGAAGGCGAAGGCCCACTTCAACTCCATTTGCTCGAGGTTCGCCGCGGTCATCCCCGCCAGCTCGCGATCGTAGAACCGCTGATTGCCCACATCCACGCCCCAGCCCTGGGTATCAGGGCGCGCCGCAAAATCGAACTGCGCACGCTCGACGCTGCACATGGGGGCCGCGCTCTCCATGTCCGCCTCGGCCAGGGTTTGCCCGGAAAGGTATTCCGCCACCCGCTGCTGCTCCGCCGGGGTCATGTCCGCCGCCTGGGTCTGCATGACCCCACCCTGCATGGAGCGCAGGATTGAGCTCGGCGGCATTATCTCCAGCAGGGTTAACTGGGGCGCCTTGGCCACCCCGCCACCATGGCAGCTCTCGCAGTATTGCTGGTACAGGGTGGCGCCATCGCGCTCCGCCTCGATCTCCGTCGCAGCACCTGCCAGCGTGCTGCCGGTCGCTACCAGGGCGGTCAGCATCCAGTACAAATGGTTCATCATATCTTCTCCACGCGATAGCCCGAACGGGGAAAGTGGACTACCACTTCACCCGCCCGGGGGTCTGTTCGACGTAAGGCAATATCATCGTGCGTCAACCGGACCAGTTCTCCGGAGACGGGTACTGCCCCATAATCTTCAGGCATTACAGCCACCGACATGCCGGCAGTTAAACCCGGCATTGCTTCCTCAAGTACCAACACTTCAGTGCTGGACTGCTGTTCCCAGGCGACAGCAAGCGCCGCCTCCGCGTCCAGCTCGCGGCGCTCGCCGTGGCCAAAGCCGCTTATCCGCGGCTCCCACGCAAGCACGCGGGGAAAATGCGCCAGCAGTGCGTCTCCACCGCGAATATTGCCCCGGCACATCCAGACCGGAAAGTACCCGAGAATGTCCGCCCATGAGGGCTGCGGACCGAGCAGGTAATCGCGGCCATCGGCGAGCATGGTTTCCAACAACTGCAGCTGGGCACTGAAACTTGCGTACAGGTGGGGCAAATCACCGGGCAGGGAGGCAAAATCCAGAAAACGAAAAAACTCCCTGCGGTCCCTCAGGATCGCCTCCGGCAGCTCGGTGTTTGTGCCCATGGACAGCCCTGCACCCGGCCGAAAGAAAGCCACATCACTCCAGTTGGCCAGCACCAGACACAGGCCCTTGCTGCCATGCGGAAACAGCGGCCGGTCGGGGTAGCGACGTTCCAACTCGCTGGCAATACGCTGGGTGTCACAGTAGATATCGGCGCCAATCTGCAACACCGGCGTCTTGCGATAGCCGCCCGTCAGCGCAGTCAGGTCCGGCTTCGGCATCACCACCGGAATCTGCACCGAATGCCAGGCCAGGCCTTTGAGGCCAAAGGCCAGGCGCACCTTCTCGGCGAACGGCGATATATCAAAATGGTGCAGAATACAGTCCATCGGGCTCTGCTCGACTCAGTTACCGCCGAATTTCATGCCCACTTCCAGACCATAGGAACGGGGCAGGCCGTAGTAAGTCATGGTCCACAGATCCGCCACCGGCAGTTCACCCACCCGATACTCCTCGTCGGTCAGATTGCGACCGTACAGGCGCGCAAAGAAGCGCTCGTCGGCGGTGGTATAGGTGACGCTGGCGTTGACCAGGGTGCGGTCATCGGTCATGCCGTGATACTCGGGTGCCACGTTAGAGTAGACAAAGATCGCTTCGTCCTCGTAGGCGAACCCGGCTACCCAGGTCAGGTCGCCATTCATGAAGTTATGGTTGTAGATGGCATCCATGCTCAACTGCCACTCCGGTGCCCGGTTGACGTCCTCGTCGCTGAGGTCAATGTCGATGTTACCGTCAAAGTTGGTGTCGGCGAGGAACTCGTCGTATTCGCTTTTCAGGTAACCCAGGTTACCGCGCAGGGTAAGGTTGTCGGTAAGGACCGCGGTCATCTCCATTTCCAGACCGTAGGACGAGAGATCAGCTGCGTTAAAGAAGCGGGTTTCCTGGAAGCTGCCACCAAAGGGATTGTCGAATACCGCCACCAGGTCGCGCTGGGCATCCGAATACTCCACGTAGAAGGTCGCCATGTTCAAGCGCAGGCGGTTGTCCAGGAACTCGCCCTTGAAACCCAGCTCCAGGGAGTCAGCGATTTCCGGGTCCGTCGGTGCGACGGAGGCAGCAGTGATCGGCGAGCCGGAGGTGCCCGTCTGATCGTTGTAGGCACCACTCTTGAAACCGCGAGAGTAGTTGAAATACGCAAACAGGTCATCGGAGAAGGTGTGGCTGACCGTCACTCGCCAGGTCGGCTCCTTCCAGGTTTCGCTGTCGCTGAACACGCCATCCGGATAGCGGCCGAAGTCGGCTGCATCCAGCGGCGAGTTGAAGTTGCGCCAGGTCAGGTTGGGATCAAATCCACCGGTGAGCTGCTGGAAGAACACCTGGTTGCGACCGGTCCAGGATTTTTTCTCGTTGGTGTAGCGGAAACCGCCGGAGACCGTCCACTTGTCGTCGAGGTCGTAGCTGCCGTCCACGAACAGTGCCCAGTTCTCGGCTTCCTGCTCATTGCAGAGGACCTGAGGGTTGTTGTCCCACCAGGTGGGGTCACCGAAAAACTGGGTACCCAAACCGAGTAGATCCAGGAAGCCCAGCACCTGCACCACGCAGAAGGTCGTATCGTCTTCCTGATAGAACCCACCGACCACATAGTTGAACGGTCCATCCAGATTGGAGGCCAGGCGCAGTTCCTGCTGGAAAGTTTCCCGGTCGTCGACGCGGTTGGCGTCAAACAGGGAGCCACCGGGGCCGACTTCACCCGTGTAGGTTGATGGCAGTTGGCTTTCCTGCTTGCGTATGCCCGTAACAGAACTCAGGGTGTAGTTGTCCAGCTGCCAGTCCATGTTCAGGTAGTAGCCGTCGATATCTACCTGGTGACCATCGGTCATGTTCAACAACAGGTCATCGCGATTGCTGATCCCGGCCTTTTTCACCTGATCACCGCTGAGATCGGAGGTGAGGCCCAGAAAGTTGAACACCAGGGGCGCACCGGGGGGCGTGCCGTTGGCTACCGGTGGTGAATCACCGTTGTCGCGAATGATCTCGTACTGGGCTACGGCAGTGAAGTTGGGGGTGGGCTCCCACAGCGCTTTAAAGCGACCGGAGACAGAGTCATCGCCGCCCAGCTTGCTGCCATCACCGCGGCCGGAAGTACCTAGCGCCGGGTGGGTAGGGTCGAAGGCGGTGACCGGACCGTACTCCGCGTTGTTGCGCCAGTAACCGTCAGACTCCATGTACAGCCCCGATGCCCTCAACGCCAGGGTGTCACTGACAGCAACGTTGCCCGCGACGCGGGTTTCAAAGCGGCCAAAGTTCTCCACCTTGCCCTGGATTTCCAGTGAGTTCTCGCCCAGCACCGGTCGCTTGGTCTTGACGTTGACCACGCCGCCGGTGGTGTTCTTGCCGAACAGGGTACCCTGGGGGCCGCGCAACACTTCGATCTGGTCTATATCAAACATTTCCAGTAGCTGAGACTGGATGTGCGGAATCACAAAATCGTCGATGGTGACGCCGACCTGGGGATCCTGGTAGACGATGATCGAAGTCTGGCCGACACCGCGCATGGCGAAGGAGGCGGCGTTGAAGCCCGCCGGCTTGGCTGCGGAAAAGTTTGGCACCAGGCTGGCGATGTCACCGAGATCACGGGGGGTCAGCTGATTGATGTCGTTGCTGGTTATCGCACTGACCGACACCGCCGTGGTCTGGATGTCGGTCTCGGTACGGCGGTTTGCGGTAACCAGAACCTCTTCCAATTGCGCCATGGCAGTCAGTGGCACACCTCCCAGCATGGGGACACTGGCCATGGCCAGCGCCAGAGGCAGCGCCTTGGCGGTAAACCGCAACTTCGGATCACTCTTGCTGTTTATCATTATCACTTACTCCTGAACGTGGTTTATTGGTTTCTTGTTTCCTGCGGCCTCCTACGCGGGGCTTGCGACCCCGGGCGGTACCGCCCTGCTGCCCTTCTAAACTACTGCGCCAGCCTGCGCTCCAGCTCCACATGGAAGTGCCGCAGGCGCTGCTCCTGTTCGCTCCAGAGCTGGCCTTCAAAGCCCCGCGAGCGCATGCCCTGCTGCACCACCGGCAACAGGGACGAGTCCTGGCTGAGTACCAGCCCCAGATTGGCATCCTCCTCGATGCTATAGTGTTCGGTGGCGGGGCGCTGCTTGCCGCTGGTATCCGTAGCGTCGGGCAAGCCCATCCACGCCGGCGGCCGGTAGCTGCCGTCGGCGACCGGGAAGATGAGCGTCATGGTGTCGTAGTAGAAGCGCTCCGGATCGGTCTCGTGGGGGAGGAAGCGCATCAGGAATACCGCCTCCGGGTGACAACCGATCTGGACATTGGGAAAGATCCCGGTGGCCCAGCTGTCGGAGAGCTGACCGTCGACGAAGCGGTCGTACTCCAGCCCCAGGCGCTTCGCCCGCTCACGCTTGCCGAGCTGGATGGCGCGGCGTACATCTGCGGCTGTGCCGGTAAACCCCTTGGCGTCGATGCCGGCGTCCTGCAGCATCATTTGCAGACCCTCGGTGACCGTGGTCTGGTCGTGAATACGCGGGCTGGGCTGACCCAGCGGCACGATCATGCGGCTGGCGCCATTAGGATACAGGTCGTACTGCACGTTCAGATCACTCATCACTCCGCGGGTTTCCGGGTGTACCGCATGCAGGTGATAGCTCTCGTAGAACGCCTCAACCCCGACCTTCCAGTTCGCACCCCATTCACTGCGGACGTGGCGCACGACTTTCATTTCGTCGAGGCGATAGGCCTCGAGATAGCCCTCGGGCAGACCGATCGCCTCCCGCAGGTGACCGGGATTGCCATCCATATTGATGAACACGATGCCGGCCAGCGTGTCGCAGGCAACCGGCTTCAGGCCGGGCCGATGGGCGATCACCTCGGGCTTGAAATATTCCTCGTCGGTGATGCGCCGCAATTCGCCGTTGTTGTGAAAACTCCAGTTGTGGAAGGGACAGACGAAGACCTTGCGATTGCCGCGCTCGTCGTGGACCAGGCGGGCGCCGCGGTGGCTGCACACGTTGTAGAAAGCGCGGATCCCCTCTTCGGTGCGAGTGACAATGATCGACTCTTCGCCAATATTGAACAGGAAGAAATCGCCGACTTTGGGGATGTCCGCCTCGACCCCGGCAATGAGCCAGCTGCGGGTCCACAGCTTGTCCCACTCACGGGCCATGTACTCACGACTGAAATAACCCTCTTTACCGGCGATTTCGACACCGTTATCGAGTTCTGGCTGTTTCGATTCCAGGGACTCCGCGGGGGCATCCGGGTTGATGACTGCTACAGGAATTCCTTTCGCATTCATGGCTGGTCTCCTCTACTTTCGAGTGTGAACACCGGCAGGCTTACGCTGTCCGACCAGGCCGCAAAATCGACCTCAACCGGCGCGCCTACGGCAACGTCTTCGGGGGCGCAGGCAACGATATGGCTCATCATGGTCGGCCCCTCCTCCAATGCGATGAGTGCCACCACGTAGGGCGCCTCATAGGCTGCGGATATTGCGCGCCGGACCACGGTAAAGCTGCTGACCCGGCCGCGGCCGCTGGCGGCGGTCCAGGACAGATCACGGCCGTGACAGACGGCGCAGATGATCCGGGGATAGAACTGATAGGCTCCGCAGCTGCCGCAGCACTGCAAGCGCAGTTCCCCCAGGCGGCAGCCGGCGATAAAGGCTTCAGCGAGGGTTCCCGGCGTTGGCTGGATCTTGTTCATGTCAGCCCATCTCCCTGCCGAGAACCAGCGTGCTGTGGCTGGACATGATCCCACCCTGGGCATGCAGCAGGCCGACGTTGGCACCTGCCACCTGGCGCTCGCCCGCGCTGTGACGCAGCTGCCAGACTGATTCGGTCAGCGCGAACATGGAGCCAGGGTTGCCCGGGTGGCAGTGCGAGAGCAGGCCGCCGTGGGTATTCACCGGCAGCATGCCGCCGGGACCAATACCCGCGCTGGTGATAAAATCGCCACCCTCGCCCTTGGCGCAGAAGCCGAGGTCCTCCAGTTCCACCAGAACCGTGGGCGTGAAGCAGTCGTAAAGCTGGGCAAAATCCATATCCCGGGGACCCAGCCCCGCCATCGCGAAGGCGCGTCGACCCGATTCCACCGCAGCGGAAGTTGTCAGGCTGCGGGCCTGGCTGATGTGCTCGTGGCTGTGGCCCTCGCCTATTCCCAACAGATATATCGGCGCGTGCGGAAAGTCCCGGGCCCGCTCGGCGGAGGTCAGCACAATTGCAGCGCCGCCGTCGGACACCAGGGAGCAGTCCAGCAGGTGCAGGGGATCGGCAATCATGCGCGAGCCCAGCACGTCATCAATGCTGATCGGATCCCGCTTCTGCGCCGCTGGATTGCGCGCCGCGTGGGCACGGCAGGCCACGGCGACCGCGGCGTAATGCTCCGGCAGCGTGCCGTACTGCGCCATGTGCGCCTGCGCGATCAAGGCGTAATACGCAGGAACCGTGGGACCGTAAGGCTGCTCGTATTGCGGGTGCCCGGTGGCGGACTGCATGAGCATGGCCTGGTCGCGGCTGAGACCGCTGCGCAGGCTGTCCGCCATCGCGATAACGATGGTTTCTGCCATGCCGGTGGCTATTGCAGCAGCAGCGTGATGCAGCACGGAAAAAGTGGTGCCGCCGCCAGCGCCGGCGGCAAAACAATAGCGCGGAAAAATCTGCAAATACTCGGCGATGGCCTCGGCATGGTAGAGCATGGGCTGGGACATGCTGTTGCAGGTCACCAGACCGTCTACCTGGCTCTTGTCCAGACCGGCATCCGCCAGCGCCAGCAGAATGGATTCAACGCAGAGCTCCGTCGCGGTGGCGTCGGGCACAATACCTACCCTCGTGTCCGCGGCACCGACAATCGCAACCTTGGCGCGCAAGCTGGGCATCAGGCGCTCATCACCGCGGTGGCCACACCGGGGGTGATGACCTCGCCGGCCTCATTCATAATGAAAAGCTCGATCCGCAGCTCACCGCTCGCCGCGTCCACGGCGGTAACCTTGCCGCCGGAGCGAAGGGTCTCGCCGATATAACTCGCCGCCCGATTGGAGTACTCGATACTCACCAGCCGGCCGGCATCGCCGAGCCACTCCTCAACGCACTGGTTGAGCCAGTCGCCGAGCATGGGGCCAGCAATAACCAGCCCGGGATAGCCCTCGACCCCGGTCGCATAGGGATGGTCGAAATGAATACGGTGGGCGTTCCACAGGACGGCGTTGTACAGGAACAGCTGCACGTTATCGGGCTTGAGTTCACGCCCCGGCAGCTCGTCTCCCACCTGTACGTTCGCCCGCGGCTGTCTCTCGGTCAGGGACACAGTCATTACCTCAGGATTCTCGTGGTTTGCTCACGTATCACCGGTTCTCCGGCATCATTGACAATCTGCATATCCAGTTCGTAAAAAATCAGCGGCCCGGAGCGGCCATGTTTTTCGTAGATATTGGTAAGTGTGCGCGTTGCGGTCAGCCAGTCACCGGGGTAGACCGGCTGCAGATAGTCGATCTTCAGGCCGCCTGCCATGGCCCGCTCCAGCGGGAACTTCGGCAGCAGCTTGTCGATGGAAACCCCGTCGGGCGTCAATTCCTCCAGTTCCACAACATCCCAGAATAGCGCGACGTGAAACATCGGCGGCGCCTGGTCGCCATCCAGGTACCTGCGCTGGCGGTTGCCGGTGGCAATGGCGTACTTGCGGATATCCCGCCGGGTTACCAGTTCCCGCTGCGGCGCGCTCTGGCGCCCGATATTGGCGAGCAGCTGGTCGCTGAGCAGCGTGGTCATACCTTTCTGTCTCCCGTGTTCCAGTATGGGTCGCGCAGCTCGCGCTTGAGGATCTTGCCGGTGGGCGCCTTGGGCAGGCTGTCGACAAAATCCACTGAGCGCGGCTTCTGGTAGGACGCCAGGTGCTGGCTCGCAGTGGCAATGATGTCGGCTTCAGTGGCGTTCATGCCTGGCTTAAGCACTACGACAGCTTTCACCGACTCTCCCCACTCTGTATCCGGGATGCCGAATACCGCAGATTCAAGCACCGCCGGGTGCTGGTGGATGGCGGCCTCGACCTGGGTGCTGTAGATGTTCTCGCCGCCGGAGATGATCATGTCCTTGGCGCGATCGACGATGAAAACGTAGCCGTCCTCATCCCACACCGCGACATCGCCAGTGTGCATCCAACCGTCACGCAGGGTCTGCGCGGTGAGGTCCGGGCGCTGCCAGTAGCCGACCATGTTGGCCTCGGACTGCACCAGGACTTCCCCCGGAGTGCTGCCGTCCCGGGGCACGGTATTGCCGTCGGCGTCCACCAGCTTGATGCTGGTCATGAAGCCTTCCCGGCCACAGGAACTCAGACGCTCGGAGTGAGTTCCGGCGATGGCATCGAGGTGATCTTCCTGGGAGAGGAAGCTCATGGTCATGCCCTCGGTCTGGCCATAGCCCTGGATCAGGGTGCAGGGAAAAGCCTCCAGTGCCGCCTTGACCACGCTGTGGGGCATGGGGCCACCGCCGTACTGGATGTTGCGCAGGCTGCTGAGGTCATAGTCGGCAAAGTTGTCCACCGCCATCATCCAGTTGAGCATGGTGGTGATGCCAAGGAAAGCCGAAACACGCTCGCGCTGGATCACCTCGAGTGCCAGCTTGGCCTCGAAGTTGATCAGTACCAGGGGGCAGCCGTGAGCCATGTAGTTCATCGCCAGGCCCACCGGAATGTGGAACATCTGCCCGGTGAGCATGTAGACATCCGAGGGCACGATACGCTCGGCAACCGTCTGGTTGATCATGCCCGCGAACAAAGAGCGATGCGTATGCAGGGCACCCTTGGATTCGCCGGTGGTGCCGCCGGTGTACAGAATCAGTACCGGGTCGTCGTCGCCAATGGCAGCCGACTGGGCCGGTTCTTCTGCGCTGGCCGCGGCCAGCAGGGCCTCGTAGCTGCCATCACTGCCGGCACCAAAGCCGAGACAGCGGGGAATACCCGCCTCCGCCGCCAGCGTGGCAGCGACCCCTGTGTACTCTTCGGAGTGCACCAGGAGTTGCGGCTCACCCCCGGCAGCTATTTTCAGCAGCTCAGGCCCACCCAGACGCCAGTTCAGAGGCTGCACAATCAGGCCAATGCGGGCACAGGCGTAGTAGACCTCCATGTATTCGATGCAGTTCCTGGCTAGCACGGCGACGCGCTCGCCCTTGCTCAAACCCAATTGCGCCGCCAGACCGTTGCCCAGACGGCACACGCGCTCATCCAGTTCACCGTAGCTCATGCGCCGGTTGTTCGGCACATCGATCAGCGCTTCCCTGGCGGGCGCCAGGCGCGCGGTCTTGGCCGGAATCTTGCCCAGGTTCACGGGGGCGACCTCAGTAGCTCTTGTCGAGTTCGAGATGACGCTGCAGCAGCTGCCAGCTGCCTTCGCGCAACACCACGCGGTCGTGGTAGACCCCGGCCGAGAGCAGGGAGATCTCACCGTTCTCGGTCGCGAACAGGGTCAGGTTGGATACCACTGGGATACCCTCTCCAGGGCCTGCGTCAGCCGGGAAAAAAATATTGGAGACCACATGGCGACGCTTGTCAGTCTGCTCAGCCATGGCGCCGGTCATCAATTGCATGATGCCTTCGCGGGTTTCAAAGGGGCCGATCAGGTCACCCCCGGCAATGCGCATGCTGAAGCTTGCATCCTCGGCAAAGCTGGCAGCAAGCATCTCCACATCGCGTTCATCGAGCGCATAGGCTGCCCTGGACAGCAGCTCATGAATCGCGAGCTTGTCACCGGTTTCGAGTTCAGCAGTCATAGTCTGTCTCCCATCCCGAGCACGTCGAGGGTACCGCGCCAGGCGAGGGAACCCCCGTCGATCAGCCAGACGGCACCGTTGATGAAACTGGCCGCGGGGCTGGCGAGAAAGCACACTAGCTCGGCGACATCCTGGGGCTGACCCATCCGCGGAATCAGGTGGGTCATGGTCATGGTGTTGAGCATGGCTTTCTGGTCCGGCGCAGCAGCCAGGAAGTCATCGACCATTTTTGTGTGAATAGAACCGGGGCAATAGCAGTTCACCCGGATGCTGTCGGGCGCGAGGTCCACCGCCAGCATTTTCGTCATTTGCATTACGGCACCCTTGCTGGAGCCGTAGGCCACGCAGCTGGGGTAGCCGGTGAGCGAACTGGTGGAGCCGGCGTTGATAATCGAAGCCTGGCCGCTCTGCCGCAGCCAGGGCAGCGCATACTTGGCGCAGAGCCAGACACCGGTCACGTTGATCGCCATAACCTTGTCGAAGGTCGCGCGGCTCATGCCCTCCAGGGACATGTCGCCACCGAGCAGGCTCTCGTGAATACCGGCGTTGTTGTGCAGTACGTCAATACCGCCCAACTGCTCCGCCGCCGCCTGCATCAGTGCCTGCACCTGGGCTTCATCGCTGACGTCGCAATGCTGGTAAAACGCAGTGCCGCCCTCGGCGCGAATGGACTCGGCTACCGCTTCACCATTGGCATCATTGGTATCAGAGAGCATGACGCTAGCGCCGTAGCTCGCTGCCAGGCGTGCAGTACCGGCACCTATGCCGGCCCCCGCGCCAGTAATCACGAAGTTGAGCCCTGTAATATTCATTATTGTTAGTCCATAGAACTTGCGACGGATCATAGTTTGATTTTGAATGTTATTCAACAAGCAATTCGAAACCCACATGGACAAACTCGTAGCCGCCTGTCGGCTAAACTGCTAAAGTCTGCCGCCATGGAAAAATCCACCGCCACCTCGCGCCGGAGCCCGGCCACGCCCCCTCAGGCAGAGCTGCCCGTGCGCCGCGACGGCCGCGGCGAGAAACGCCGCCGGCGCATCTACAAGTCCCTACACGACTGCATCATCAGCAAGGGCTATGTGAAAACCACTCTCGCCGACATTGCCGAAGGCGCGGGCATGACTGCCAGCCACCTGCTGTACTATTTCAATGGCAAGGAGGCCATTCTCGAGCAGTATTTCGCCAACGTGTCAGTGCGGTTCCTGGAAAAAATCGAGTCGTTCTCGCAACACCCGGCACAGCAGCAGATCCAGCTATTGGCGGACTTCTGGTTCCGCGGAGAGACCAGCACCCGGCTCGAAATCGGGTTCATGCTGGAATGTTTTGGCGCGGCAGTGAACGACGACGTGCTGCGGATTACCAAGGCGGATTTCGACAGCCGCTGCAAGGCGCACCTGGTAGACATTTTTCTGGCCGCACCCGCACTGGTGCTGGAAGACGCAGGCGACTCAGCGGAGATCGCCTATTCCATGATGATAGGTCTGCGCTCCGCCGTGTATTTCGATGAAGATATCAGCCTCGAGCGCGCCCACGGCCTGTTCACCAATGCCGTGAACAGGATGTGCGGCTTCGAGGCCGTACCCTCCTAGCGCAGCCGCGGCAACACCTTTTCCGCGATGTAGCGCAACCGGTTATTGCCGGATTCCAGCGGCTCACCTGGGAACTGCGCCCAGAAGTGAATATCGCTGATCATCGGATAGTCCCGCACCAGCTTGCTGAGGTTTGCCACTGCCGTGTCGGCGTCCCACAACTCGTAGAGGCCATTCTCGACGGCTGTCAGAGCATCGTCAAAGAGGGTAGCGTTCTCTGGCGGCCCGAAAGCCCCCCACTTGATGTACTCATTGGTCTGGTAGAGGATGTGCTCACCAATGCGGCGCGCCTCCGCCTCCGGGTCTTCGGCAATGATCGCCCAGCAGCCTAACACCACGTTGCCCTGTGCCAGTGTTTTATCCTGGGCCAGCAATGCTTCGCAGTAGGTGTCGAGCCCCAGGCCACCGGTGCAGAGGAAACCATCCGCAATCCGCGCCGCCCGCTCGATTGCCGGTGGTGCCATGCCACCCAGAAGAATTTTCGGTGCATGCACCGGTGCCGGCGTGACACTCAGATCACCCACCGTGAAGCGCTTGCCGGTGAAATTGACCGGCTTGCCGGACCAGCTGCGGCGGATGATTTCGATGCCCTCTTCCACAAGGCTGGGACGATGCGACAACTTGCGCCCGAACTGGTCGAACTCCAGCTGCCGATAGCCGATACCGACCCCCAGGTCGAAGCGGCCACCGCTGAGCAGCGATACGGTGGCACAGTCCTCGGCCATACGCACCGGATCGTGCAGGGGCAGCAGCATGAGGTTGGTACCAATGTGCATCTTCCGCGTGCGCGCGGCAATGGCCGCGGCCAGCACCAGGGGCGAGGGGGTATAGCCGTCGTCGCAGAAGTGGTGCTCCGTGAGCCAGGCCGAGTTAAAGCCCAGTTCCTCGGCGGCGGCAATCTGGTCGAGACGGCTGGCGTAGAACTGCTCGAAGTCCTCGCGCCAGGCAGGCGGATTGCGGAAGTCGTACCACAAGCCGTAGTTTACAGATGATGTCATGGTGAGGTTCTCCAACGCTTAGGCGATGTCGGCAAGAAAAGCGAGCAGGTCGCTATTGTAGCGGTCGGCCACTTCAACGAAGGGCGCGTGGCCAACTCCCTCGTACTCGACGACCCGGGCATTGCCGTTGTTGTCGCCAACCCAGCGACAGATTTCAGGAGCGACAAAGACATCCGCACTACCCACGAAGGAGATAATCGGCATGCCCAGGGCCGCCAGCTGCTGCCGCTGGTCCAGCTGCGCCAGCTGGCCAAGAGTCACGTGCGCCATAGGCGATGCCTCGCAGAACACCTGCCACATCCAGTTCACCAGGGGTTCACCAACCTCTTTCGCACACACAGCATGTGACAGCCCGGCCAGGAAGCCAATGCGGTCCGCCTGCAGGGCCGCTACCGTGCCCGCCATATCCTCGTCGCTGCCTCCTGCCTGAAAATCCGGTTTTTGCGTGTAGATTGGCGTCGCGCCACCGGTCAGGACCAGACCGGAGCAGCGAGTGCCGAGCTGATCCGCCGCCTCCACGGCCACGGCTCCGCCGAGGGACCAGCCATTCAGCACCACCGACTCCAGACCAAGCTGGGCGACCAGGGCCACGACGTCGCCCGCAATCGAGAGAATGCCCATGTCGGCAAAATCCTTGTCTGAGCGTCCACAGCCGCGATGGTCAATCATCACCACCCGGTGACCCGCGGCCAGTAACGCCGGCAGGGTGTTGTCCCAGGCGCGGCAACTGAAGCCCCAGCCGTGAATCAGGAGTACAGCGCTGCTGCCGCTGCCGTAGTCTTCGTAGTAGACGCTCTTGCCACAATCGGTCGTCAGGTAAGCCATAGTCTTATTCCTTCTTGCTGAGAAGCCGCTTTATGTTGGCTTCGTAATCGTTGAAGATTGCCGGCAGATCAAGGGCATCGGCGTTGACCAGCCACTGGTAAATGATCCCGAAAATAAATGCATTGAATTGCACCGAGAACTGCTCCGGGTCGATGACAGGGTCGATCTCTCCTGCCTCTATCCCGCCACGCACCCAGCGGGCCGCGTCCTCGCGGTAGACCCGGTGATGATCCGCGAGCTTGCTGCGAATCCTGGAGTCGTGCCCGAGGGACTCGTACCAGAGGATGTACATGGCGCGCATGTAGTTCGCTTCCGCGGTGAGGAAGTCGCGCAGGGCATCCAACGCTGCCAGGACAGCCTCAACCCCGGTTTTGCCGCCGACGTAGCTGGTCAGGTGCTGCTTCCAGCGGCCGTCGAAGCGCACGAACAGCTTGTTCAGGAAACCCTCCTTGGACCCGAAGCGCGAGTGCGCCAGGCCGCGGCTGTAGCCCGCGAGTTCTCCGATCTCTTTCAGGGTCGTGCGCTCGGTGCCGCGTTCGATAATCAACTGGATGGCAGCCTCGAACATGCGCTTGTCCGATAGCGCTGTCCGTTCTGCCTGGGTCCGGCGTCGGGCGGACACCTCTGACGGCTTGGCCTGTGCTCTCATCAACTGCTCTCCCCGAGGGCAACCTTAAGGACAAAGGTTGCGGCTATTTTATCCTTTCGATGTTGAACTCTCCGGCGGCGTGCTGGAGACGCAACAGCTTCTTGTCAATCTTGCCAACACTGGTCTTCGGTATCCCGGCAACAAACGCCCACTGCTCAGGGATCCAGAATTTCGCCACCCGGTCATGGAGGAATGCGCGCAGCTCCGCCGGCTTGATTTCGCTGTCGGTCACCAGTATTGCGAGGGGCCGTTCCTGCCAGCGCTCGTCATCAGCGGCGATAACCGCCACCTCCACCACGGAGGGATGGGCCAGCAGCGCATTTTCCAGGTCAACCGAGGAAATCCACTCGCCCCCGGACTTGATCACATCCTTGGTCCGATCGGTCAACCGGACAAAGTGTTTGTCATCGATGTGACCGACATCACCGGTGCGCAACCAGCCATCGGCGGTAAAGGAGTCCGGGGCACTGTCCCTATGGTAGGCACCCGTTACCCAGGGGCCCCGCAGCTGCAGCTCGCCAACCTCGCGGCCATTGTGCGGTAATTCAACACCCTCTGCATCCACTACGCGGACCTGGATGCCGGGCACCGGGCGGCCACTCTTCGCTCGCCAGGGTGTTTCGCCGCCGTCGCCGGGCTCCCGGGGCGGATGCGACAGGTGACACAGGGGACTGGTTTCAGTCATGCCCCAGCCCTGCAGTACGGGGACTCCCCAGCGCTCGCGGGCGGCATCAATCAGCGCCGGAGCTACAGCGGCACCGCCACAGACCAGCATGCGAAAGCTGCTCATGTCGAGGTCGCTGTGCTGGGAGGCGCGCAACAGATCGCCCAGAATTGTCGGCACGGTGGCGGTAAACGTGGGCCGGTTGGCGCGGATCATGGCTTCGATGCCCGCTGCCTGCAGGTGTGGCCCGGGCATGATGAAATCGCTGCCACTCAGCCAGCCACTGTAGGGCAAGCCCCAGGCGTTGGCATGAAACATCGGCGGCAGCAGCAGGATACGGTCGCGCTCATTGATGCCGAAAGTATCCGTCGCCCGCGACGCCAGCGAATGCACGAAGGTCGTCTTGTGGCTGTAGACCACGCCCTTGGGATTGCCTGTAGTACCGCTGGTATAACAGACTGCGGCCGCGGTCGTTTCCTCCAGTTCAGGCCAGTCAAAGCTCCCGCTTTGTGCGGCCAGCAATGCTTCATAGCTGGTGGCAGATATGCCGCCCACGGCAGTAACCGAGCTGCCCACCAGCAGGATATGCTCGACGGTTTCCAGCAGCGGCACCACCGGCAGGAACAGCTCCTGCAGGCTGGCATCCAGAATGACCACGCGATTGCCGGCGTGGTTGATTACGTAGGCGACTTGCTCCGGCGCCAGGCGGATGTTGACGGTATGCATTATCGCGCCCATGGAAGGGATCGCGAGGTAGGCCTCCATGTGCGCAAGGTTGTTCCAGCTGAAGGTGGCGACCCGGTCGCCGGCCTCAATGCCCAGCGCCTGCAACCCGTTGGCCAGGCGCGCGGCCCGCTCTGCAACCATACGATAGGGCGTCCAGCGGGTTTCCTCGCCATCGAAGACACCCACCCGGCTCTCGGGGAACACCGCGGCGCCGTGCTCCATGATCATCCGCACCGTCATCGGCAGGTGCATCATTGTTGCCATCATCTGGAACCGTCTCCTTACCAGCGGCCCCTGGCCGCCGCTTCTGCCTCGGCCAGCAGGGCCGGTACGTCGTACTCAAGGCCACGGGCGTAGGCCGAATCGACCTTGCCCTGGCAATAGAGGGCATAGGCACCTTCCACGATCGCAGCCAGGCGCCAGAAGGCGAAGCACAAGTAGTAATCAAGCTTGCCCAGGGGGTAGCCCGTGGTCGTGCCCCAGCGGTCCGCCAGCGCTCGCCGACTGATGATACCGTCGCGGCGGCTCACCGCCTGGATATGCCGGAATCCCGGCGGGTCGAGATCGCGCGGCCCCCAGAACATGAGAAACAGCCCGAGGTCGGCGAGGGGGTCACCAATGGTTGCCAGCTCCCAGTCAATGACCGCGGCGAGTGCGGGCCGCTCCGGCTGCGACAGGGTGTTGTCGAGGTGGTAATCGCCATGCACCAGGCCGACGGGACCTTCGGTGGGCAGATTGCGCAGCAACCAGTCGCCAAGCTCTTGCAGGAGAGGCAGCTCCCGCACTGGCGACTCAGCACGAACCGATTGCCAGCGGTTAATCTGGCGCTGCAGGAAATTATCCGGATTGCCGAATTTTTCCAGGCCGATATCGCGCCAGGGCGCACGATGAATGGCGGCGAGTTCATCGATCAGGTCTTCGCCCAGGCGGTTTACGCTGTCGACCTCATCGGGATACGCCGGCGGCAGGGTGTCAGTGATAGCCACGCCATCAACGTGGGACACCAGCAGGAACGGTCGCCCGATCACCGCTGGGTCCTCGCACCAACCCATCATTGTCGGCGCCTTCACATGCCCCTGTATCGCCTGCAGCACCGTCGCCTCTCGCTCAATGCCCCGGTGCGCGGTCGCCGAAATCGTGTTCTCCGGCGGCGTGCGCAGCACCAGCGGCCCGCCGTCGGTTTCCAGCAACAGGGTAAGATTGGCGTTGCCACCGCTCAGAGCGCGCGCGACCCGGGCTCCGGGCATACCCACCTCCGCGGCGATCCATGCGGACAGGGCCTCGTCGAACGGGTGGCCGCTCATCCCGGCACCCCGAAGCTGCTCAGCAGTCCTCCGTCCACCGGTACGAAGGCGCCGGTCATGTAGCGGGAGCGCGCCACCCATTCCACCACCTGGG
The DNA here is from genome assembly GCA_041746975.1 of Haliea sp. Lineage (GTDB taxonomy): Bacteria > Pseudomonadota > Gammaproteobacteria > Pseudomonadales > Halieaceae > Haliea. Next base: position 29,188 of record JBGTGB010000291.1, read on the forward strand.
CTATCTCCGCGGGTTCGCCGTAGCGTCCCAGCGGTATGGTCTTGCGCATACCCTCCAGGGCCTTTTCCGACAGGCCGCTGGTCATCTCCGTGAGCACTAGCCCGGGGATCACCAGATTAACGGTAATGCCGCGGGCAGCGAACTCGATTGCCAGCGCCCGTGTGAGACCCGCGAGGCCGGCCTTGGAGGCTGCATACGCGGAATCTCCGGGGAAGCCGCGAAATCCCACTACGGCTCCGACGTTGATGACGGCACTGCCCGCGCCAAGGTGTGCATCCGCGGCGCGGATCACGTTCACTGCGCCGCGCAAATTCACATCGACCACGCTGTCCCAGTCAGCGAGTGGAATGCGGCCAATGCGGCCTCCGCGGTGCAGGCCAGCGTTGTTCACCACCACATCAATTCTGCCCCAGCGGGCGACAACGGCCGCTACTGCCTCCGCTACCGCCTCGGCATCGCTGACGTCGGCGCGACAGGCCATACAATTGGGGCCCAGCTCCTCTGCCAGGGATTCGACCTCCGTACCGCGTGCCACAATGGCGACTTTGTCACCGGCGGCAAGCGCGCACTCGGCAATGGCGCGGCCGATGCCACGCGATGCCCCGGTAACGAACCAGATTTTTTGGTCTACCATGATATTGAGCCAACCCGAGTGTGTTTATTATTTGCTTGTTTGCATCTAACAAGTCTAAACTAGGTCCCGCTCAAGTCAAGCAAAAGTAATGTTGCCGGGGACATTCCACCGGTCACAGCGCTGGCAACAGAGATACGCAACGCAGCACGCCAGCATTTCAGAACCCCAATTATAAGGACATCACCGTGAGTTGGAGCTTCGAGACTGACCCTGAATTCCAGCAGCAGCTGGACTGGATTGCAACCTTCACCCGGGAAGAAATCGAACCACTGGACCTCGTGTTTCGCGGCCCCGGCGACCCCTGGGACCCGGATTCACCAGCCGCCAGGGCGATGGCACCACTGCGAGACATCGTGAAACAGAAACGGCTCTGGGCCTGCCACATCGGCCCGGAACTGGGCGGGGAAGGCTATGGCCAGGTCAAGCTGGGCCTGATGAACGAGATCCTCGGCCGCAGCCGCTTTGGCCCCAGCGTTTTCGGCTGCCAGGCGCCGGATTCCGGCAACGCCGAGATCCTCGCCCATTTCGGCACCGCGGACCAGAAGAAGCGTTTCCTGCAGCCGCTGCTGGATGGCAACATCGCCTCCTGCTATTCCATGACCGAGCCCCAGGCGGGCGCGGATCCGGCGGAGTTTACCTGCACCGCCACCCGCGACGGCGATGAGTGGGTGATCAACGGCGAAAAATGGTTCGCCTCCCACGCTCGGTTCTCAGAGTTCCTGCTGGTGATGGTAGTCACCAACACTTACGTCCCGATTCATGAAGGCGCCTCCATCGTGCTGGTGGAGAAAGGCACCCCCGGCATGGAAATCCTGCGCAACGCCGCCGTTGGCCCCTATGTCGAACAGGGCGACGGCGTCCACGCCTACATCCGCTTCACTGATTGCCGGGTACCCGCGGACAATTTGCTGGGGGAGGAAGGCAAGGGATTTCTGGTTGCCCAGACCCGTCTTGGTGGCGGCCGCGTGCACCACGCCATGCGCAGCGTCGGGGTGCTCCAGAAAGCCATGGACATGATGTGCGAGCGGGTCGTGAGCCGCACCACCAAGGGCGAGTCGCTGGGCAATAAACAAATGACCCAGGACAAGATTGCCGACTCCTATACCCAGATCCTGCAATACCGCCTGCACGTGCTCTACACCGCCTGGCTAATCGACAAGTACAAAGAGTACAACCGCGAGGTACGCAAAGAGATCGCTGCGATCAAGGCGGCGACACCGAAAATACTGCAGGAAGTCATCTATCGCGCCATGCACCTGCACGGCAGCCTGGGCATGTCCGATGAAGTGCCGCTGATGACCATGTGGGCCAATATTCCGGAGCTGGGCGTGGTCGACGGCCCCTCGGAAGTCCACAAGATTACCGTGGCGCGCACCGTGCTGCGCGACTACAAGCCGGCACCGGGCCTGTTCCCCACCTACCACACGCCGACCCAACGCGAAGCGGCCATGAAGAAGTACGGCCACTTCCTCTACCAGGCGTAAAAGCGGGGGCGCTAGGGGACAGGTCTCTGCGAGACCTGTCCCCATAAAGCACTACCGCGGCACACTGATCTCCAGCCGCGACATTTCCTCCGGCATCCCTCCCAACGCGACCGCGCAGCGGGAGGAGCCATTGAACCATGCCACCAGAAGTGACAGGTGCAGCAACTCGTCCTCGCGGAATACCGCCAGCAGGTCCTGCTGCAGCTGCGGCGGAATGCCGGCGGGATCGAGGTTGTACTGGTCGACAAAGGCCACCAGCAGCCGTTCACGCTCACTCAGTTCTGCTGCCGGGTCGTCCCGACGAATGACCTGCACCTTGTCCTCTGTCAGGCCGGCGGCAATTGCTACATCGTAGCGCACTGCCTGGCATAGCACGCAGCCCGTATGGCGGGCATTGCGCAGGCGCGCGAGCTCGACCTCCGCGGCACCGAGTGGCCCCACGTCCCAGATCGCCGCATTCAGCGCCAGATAATGATCCAGGGTTTCGGGGACGATGCCCAGCGCTGAATCCCTGATGACATTGCCGGTATTGCCCGTCGGTGGACTGACCCTTGCAGCGCTAGTCATGTTGCTTGCTCCCTGCAGGTGCTGCCTGCCAGATCAATCCCAGACGAATAAAGCCGTCGAACACACCGAGTGCCTGCAACAGCGCCACCAGACCCGCCTCGCCGTGATGCTGCTTGACCGCGTCGGCCTGGGCATCGGTGATGGCGCTGCAGTCCATCGCATGCACTTCGGTGAGTTCCAGGCAGGCCCTCTCTCCAGGGGAGAAAAGAGGCGCGCTGTGCCAGTCCTGCAGCTGCTCGCGCTTGCCGGCAGCGAGCGGAAACTCCTCCAGGGCGAAGTCGGCATCACTGCGGTGCAGCTGCGCCAGGCGCAGGCGGCACAGTTCCACCGTCTCCGGCGGCAATTGCGCCAGCTGGTACATGCTCGCGCGCAAGCTCTGGAAGTGGCCGCCTATCGCCGGCAAGCGATCCATGATCTGTTCCCGGTGAAGATTCCCTGCAATCCAACTCATTCGCGTTGCTCCCGCTTTGCCGCAAACCCGGGGACAGGTCCCGACGGGACATGTCCCCTCTCAACCACCTGTCAACCGTCGAAACCCTCGCCGGCGCTCGCATCCGCCATCCGGATCAGACGGCTATCCTCAACCGCGACCTGGCGGTGCACGACAGCCTTGCGGTAGTCCTCGTCCGTCACCATCGCCATGAAGGCACCGGCATTGGGATAGCGGGCAATAAACGCAATATCCCAGTGTTCCTGTGCCGGTCCGATGAGCACGCACTCGGGCCGGCCGCGCCAGAGGATGCTGCCCCCAAGACGCTGAAAAATGGGGCCGCTGTGGCGGCCATAGCGGGCGTAGGCTTCGGCGCCAGTCACCGTTTCGCCGTCGGGGTACCTGGCGCTGGCATTGAGACGAATGAGATTCAGCATCATGATCGGGGTGTCCCGCGGCAGTGCCTTGAACTGATCGAACTGTTCACGGATGGGGTCGACATTGTTGCTCATACTCTGGTCCTTGTTTTATGTTCGGCAGGGCGGAGGTCAGGCCACCACATGGCGCAGTACTGCACCATAGCCACTGAAGGTGGGCACCTCATCCAGGGCGTGTCGAGCTCGCAGGTGACGCCGCAACGACGCCAGCCGGTAGCAGGGTACGCTGGCCATGAAGTGGTGCTCAAGATGGTAGTTGACGCCGTTGGGCGCGAGCACCAGGCGCTGCCACCAGGGTGCATCCACGGTGCGGGTGTTGCGTCGCGGGTCAGGGTGATATAAGTCCGGCACTCCGGCGTGCTCGGCAATCTGGCGCAGGCGGATAACCAGCATGTAGGCGGTGAGGAAGGTGCCCAGCCACAGCAGGTACAGCCAGCCGACGCCCAGGGACGCCAGCACCAGGAACATAATCATCTGCACCAGCAGCTGGCTGACAAAGGGTGCCGCACTGGCTCGCTTCTCGCCACTGGTAATACCGGCGGCGCCACGCAGGATCGCAGCCAGCAGTTTCACTCCAGTCTGGCCACTTAGGTCGCGCCACAGCTTGCGCCGAAAACTGGCGCGGGACACGGGGTAACTGGCGTAGTTGGAGAGGTCCGGGTCTTCAAGGGTACCGGCGAGCCGGTGATGCCGCAGGTGCCCCCGGGCATAGGAGGGCATGTCGCTGAACACCGGTAGCGCGCACAGCCATTGCCCTACCACATCATTCAGCCAGGGGGTGCGGAACAGGGTGCGATGTCCGGCCTCATGGGTGAGCACCGCCAGCCCCAGTTGACGCCCGGCCAGCAGCGGCACCGCCAGGACAATCAGCAATGGGTGGGGATGCCAGGCCACCAGCGCAAAGATGGCGATAATACCCAGCCAGTTGCCCAGCACCAGCCTCCACGCCTGCAGATCGCTCTTGGCGGTGAAGCGTGCGATGTCCTCGCGGCTGAGATAGTCGGTAACTTTCATACCCCGATTCTACACCCGCAATCCGAGCGAGTCCCGCGCCTCGCGGGCAAGCGATTCGCGAAAATCCGGGTGCGCAATGGCGATCAGGTCCGCCGCCCGTTCGCTCAGGGAGCGGCCGCGCAGCTCGGCCACGCCGTACTCTGTCACGACATAGTCCACCTGGGCACGGGTGGTCACCACGCCGGCACCGCGCTCGATCGCTGACACCAGCCGCGACACCGCGCCGTGCTGTGCGGTGCTGGGCAGGGCGATGATCGACTTGCCCCCCTCCGAGTACATGGCGCCCTGCACGAAGTCGACCTGGCCACCGACTCCGGAATAAATGCGATGGCCCATGGAGTCGGCGCAGACCTGACCGGTGAGATCGACCTGGATGGCGCTGTTGATGGACATTACATTCTTGTTTTTCGCGATCACCACCGGACTGTTGACATACTCGACATCGAGAAAAGCCACTTCCGGATTGTCGTCAACATAGTCATACAGACGCCGCGAGCCCATGGCAAAGCTGGTGACCACCCGGCCGCGGGCAATCTTCTTGCGGGCATTGTTGACGACCCCGCTCTCCAGCAGGTCCAGCACACCGTCGGAGAACATCTCCGTATGCACCCCCAGATCCTTGCGGTCGCTCAGGCAGGCCAGGGCCGCATCAGGAATGGCGCCAATCCCCATCTGCAAACAACTGCCATCCTCCACCAGGCTGGCGACGTGCTCCCCCACCCGCCTGTCGACAGCGGTGCTCTCGCGGCCCTCGTGCAGAATCAAGGGCGTGGCCTCGGCGTAGGCGTAGTCGATGCGCTTGAGGTTGATAAAGCTGTCGCCATGGGTGCGCGGCATGTTGGGATTGATATGGGCAATGATGCGGCCGGCAACGTCGCAGGCCGCAGCGGTGGCCTCCACGGAAATACCCAGCGAGCAGTTGCCGTGCTGGTCCGGTTTCGATACCTGGATCACAGCGGTGTCCACGCGCTGCTCACCGCGGCGAAACAGCTTGGGAATTTCGGAGAGGAAGATCGGCACGTAATCCGCCCGACCCTGATTGATCAGATCGCGGGTGACTTTGCCGGCAAAGAAACAGCGGTTGCGCAGGTGCCCCTCCAGCGCCGGGTCGGCCAGCGCCTCCGCATGCTCCAGGTGCAGCTGCATGATATTGACGCCCTGCAGTTCCTGCGCCCGGGCAGCGACCGCCTCCAGCAACACCGTGGGTGTTGCAGCCATGGAGTGACTCCAGAGAAATTCTCCGGAGCCAATCGCGGCGACGGCCTCGGCGGCACTGTTGACAAATCGGGTCACTAACGGCTCCTGCTTGCGGCGCTCTTGATCGGGTGACGCAATCATACCGGAATCCATGCACAGCGGCCCTAAACCCGGTATTCTCTGGAAATGGACAACACTAAAGACTCCCCGGGACGGGGCGCCGCCGTCATAGTCTATGGACTCTATCTGGGCGCCATCATGATTGTCGTTACCCTGCCGCTGGGAGCCCTGATCGCGCACTACAAGCTGGGACGCGGGGCAGCCTGGGTCGACTCCCACCTGCGTTTCCAGATTCTGACTTTATGGCTGCTGGTGCTGGCATCTGCCGTGGCCGTGGCGGTGTGGCAACTGCTCGGACGGCTGGCGGTGCCGCCTGTGACTGCCTGGACCTTCGGCTACCTGTATATCACCGCCGCCATCGCCTGGTACATCGGCCGCTGCGGCGTCGGTATCCACCGTCTCACCAGCAATGAACCCATCGCCCGGCCCCGCAGCCTGCTGTTCGGATAATCTTTCCCGCAGTCGCATTTCCGCGGATTACTGTTTCACCAGCTGCCGATAAATAGCCGGCAACGATGTCGCCAGGTGCTCGGGGCGGAACACCACGGCGTAGCCACCGCGGCCGAATATGCGTGGGAAGTAGCCCTGGGATTCCCCATCGATGGTCACCGCGAATACCCGCACCCCTGCCCTGCGCGCCTCCAGCACCGCGCGCCGGGAATCCTCCACCGCGTAGCGGCCCTCGTAGTAGTCCGTGTCGTTGGGCTTGCCATCAGTCAGCAGTAACAGCAGGCGATGGCGATTGCCGCAATCGGCGAGGCCGCGAGTTGTATGGCGGATCGCTGTACCCATGCGGGTGTAGTGGCCCGGCCGCAGGGTGGCGATACGCTGTTCTACCTGGCTGCCCATGGGTTCCCGAAAATCCTTTACGGTTGTCAGCCAGACCCGGTCCCGGCGTTTCGAGGTGAAACTGTGGACGCTGAAATCATCGCCGCAGGCGGCCAGGCCGTGAGCCAGTACCAACAAGGCCTCCTGTTCGATATCAATTACCCGTCGATCATCAACCCAGGCCTCCGTGGAAAGTGAGACATCTACGAGTATGGACACTGCGAGGTCGCGCTCCAGGTTGCGGGCATCGGCGAACAGACGGTCACTGCTGCTGCCCGCGGCCCGCTGGTCAGCGTGAGCCCTGACCACGGCGTCGATATCCAGTTCGCTGCCGTCGAGCTGGCCGCGCAGCAACACCCGCCGTGGACGCAGGGCCTCGAACTGGCGCCGCACCCTGCGTATGCGCTGTTGCATGGCAGCATCAGGTTGCCAGGGCTCGGCCGCGACTTCCTGCTGGCCGGTAAGCACGGTGCAATGATCCGGCAGGTGCGCCTGCAGGCGATAATTCCACTCGGGATAGGTGATCGCCGCGTGGACCGGCGCACCGGTGACCTCTCCCGGTGGCAGGTCCAGCTCCATGCGCAGGCGCGCGGCGGCCTGCTGCCGGTGCGGGCTGAGAGTGATTTCTTCCAGCTGCTCGGCGGCCTTGCCCGCGTTCTCGTCCTCTTCATCATCCACCATGCGGTTGACGTTGACCATCTCGGCAAAAGACAGCATTTTTTCGAAACGGTTGAAAATCAATGAGTCATCGCGGTCCGCCTGGTCCTGCTCCCGGCGACTGGCCTTGCGCTTGCCGCCGCTGTTATCACCGCTTGCAGGAACCTGGTCCTGCTCCTCCTCCTCGCCTTGTTCCGGAACAGCGCGGGTACCGAGGCTGAAACTGGTGGCCCACAGGGGCACCGGCAGCGGCGGCCGGTAGCCCTTGGGCGCCTGCACACCCGCCACCGGTACCGCTGGATTCGATACCAGCGCCACCAACTGCGCCGCCAGCGCCGGCTGCTCACCCCGATCACCCAGGGCGTGACGGATGACATACTCCAGGGCCCGCTCGGTAGCGGGTAGCTGGCGCCGCGGGCGAATCGACAGCAGCGCCTCGGAGAGCCGCTGGTAGCGTTTGCGGAAACCAGGCAGTTCTCTGCACACGCGTTCCACCGCCAGTAGTGCCGAGCGCAGCGCCAGGAGGTCGGCCTGCAGAGGGTCGGCGGGGGCAGCGAATGGCTCCAGCGCCGCCGCATGCGCCGCCAGCCAGAAATAGAGCTCCCGGTTAAGAGCCCGCTCGGGAAACAGAGCGATGACAGGCGGCAGCAGCAGGGATTCTTCGTCGATACGGGTCTGGTCCAGCAGTTCCCGGTCAAACCCCAGGCACTGGCGCAAGCGCAGGCGGTGGCTGGACTCGCGGGCGGCGATGGCTCCCAGCGCCGCGCTGCCTTCGCCGCCCACGGCGCGGAAAAATATTGCCAGTACCGGCGCAACCTCCTCCAGGCTGACCGCGGCCTCGGCGTGATGGGGCCAGGAAGCAGCAGCAGACGCCCAGCGGTGCCAGTAGCGCCCGACCAGCTCTTCCAGTTCGAGAAAATGCAGCATGGGTTTCCGCCCCGGGTCGCCGGTTCAGTCGCCGCCAAACGCCATGGTCACGAGCTCCAGCAGAGCCTCCTGCACGTCGGGTTCGTCGGTCAGCGGTTCCACCAGGGTAGCGCGGGCGGCCTGCATGACCGGCAGTCCAGCCGCGATCAAGGTGGCACAATAGATCAGCAATCGCGTTGAGACTCCTTCCTCGAGATCCTGTCCCTTCAGCGCCCGCAGGCGGTGCGCCAGGCCCACCAGGGCACGGCAGCGTTCCGCCGCGAGCCCACTCTCCCTGGCCACAATCGCCACCTCCTGTTCCGGCGGCGGGAAATCAAATGTCGTCGAGACAAAGCGCTGGCGGGTGCTGGGTTTCAGGGACTTGAGCACGTTCTGGTAACCGGGGTTGTAGGACACCACCAGCATGAATTCGGGCGGCGCCTGCAGCAGTTCACCGGTGCGCTCCAGCGGCAGCAGGCGGCGGTCATCGGTGAGGGGATGCAGAATCACGGTGACGTCCTTGCGCGCCTCGACCACTTCGTCGAGATAACAGATGCCGCCTTCACGCACCGCGCGGGTGAGCGGGCCGTCGACCCAGCGGGTCTCTCCCTCCAGCAGGAGGAAGCGGCCGGTGAGGTCGGCCGCGGTCAAGTCATCGTGGCAGGAAACGGTGAACAGCGGGCGCCCGAGCCGGGCAGCCATGTGCGCTACAAAACGGGTTTTGCCGCAGCCGGTCGGCCCCTTCAGCAGCAGGGGCAGGCCGTGGCGCCAGGCGTGCTCGAACAATTCACGTTCGTCGCCTACCGGTTGGTAATAGGGCAGTGCCCCGCTCTGTTCTGCTTCCGCCACAGCGTTCAGCATCAGGCTGTGGTCAGGGAGGTATCGCCCTCGGGCAGCTCTTCACGAACGGGCCCGAAGACCGCATACAGGAACAGCACCGCGGCGATGGCCACCACGACACCGGCACCGAGGCGCATCCAGTAGAACAGCTCCAGCTGCTGCTGCACTTCCATGTAGTTCATGCCCATCACCCGCTGCAGATGGGTCTGTACGACCCCGGCGAAAGTCAGGGTGAAGGTCATGAAACACATCGCGGAGGTCATCAGCCAGAAACTCCACATGTTGAGAATCTGGTTATAGGGCTGCACCCGGCGCAGCTGGGGCATGGCGTAGGTGATCACCCCCAGCACCAACATCACGTAGGCACCGTAAAACGCGAGGTGGGCGTGGGCCGCCGTGACCTGGGTACCGTGGGTGTAGTAATTGACCCAGTGCAGAGTGTGCATGAAGCCCCATACGCCTGCGCCGAAGAATGCCACGGCGGCGCAGCCCAGGGTCCAGAGCATGGCGCTCTTGTTGGGGTGGTTGCGGCGCCCTTTCCAGAACATGTAGAAGGCAAACATCACCATGACAAAGAACGGCGCCACTTCGAGGGTGGAAAAGAAGCTGCCTACAGGCTGCCAATAAGCAGGCGCGCCAATCCAGTAGTAGTGGTGGCCGGTACCCAGCAGGCCGGAAAACAGCGCCAGGCCGACGATGACGTAGAGCCACTTCTCGATGATCTCGCGATCCACGCCGGTCAGCTTGATCAACAGATAGGCGAGCAGGGACGCCATGATCAGTTCCCAGACACCCTCTACCCAGACGTGCACGATCCACCACCAGTACAACTTGTCCACGGCCAGATTGTCCGGATTGTAGAAGGCGAAGAACCAGAAAATGGCAGCCAGCCAGAGCCCCAGCATCAGAACGAAGCTAATCGCCGTCCTGCGCCCCTTGTACAGGGTGATGCTGGTGTTGTAGAGGAACATCAGGAAAGAGATGGTGATCAGGATCTTGGACCAGAGAGGTTGTTCAAGAAACTCCCGGCCCCCGTGGATCCCAAACTGGTAGCTGATCAGGGCACCGGCACCCGCGACGGCGAAAATCGCCAACTGCACATAGGCGATCATCGGGCTGTGGATGTCGCGCTCAGCTTCTTCTGGAAGCAGGAAATAGGTGCAGCCCATAAACCCCAACAGCAACCAGACGATGAGCAGGTTGGTGTGGCTCATGCGCATGACGTGGAACGGTATCAGGTCCACCATGAACTCTGGCAGCACGTAGACCATGCCGGCGAGAACGCCAAAGATCACCTGCAAGGCAAACAGCACCATGGCGACTGCGAAAAAAGGTAATGCCACCCGCTGGGTTTCGTATTTCATTGTTTGATTCCTCTGCCTGCTTGCCCTGTGTAACGCCGGGCGCTGTATTCAGCCCACCGGGTGTGGCGGCCAGCCCTGGGTGTCAATGGAGTCGGTCCAGCGGAAAAAATCCAGCAGGTTATCCATCTCTTCATCGCTTATTTCGAAATAGGGCATTTGCCGACGCCCGGGGACGTTCAGGGGCTGGGCCCTGATCCAGCCCTTGATACCAGCACGCGCGGCGTCGGGATTGTCGCGGCCGCCGTAGCGGGTCCAGACATTGCCAAGCTCGGGGGCAAAGTAGGCGCCCTCGCCAAGTATCGTGTGGCAATTGATACAGCTGTGCTTTTCCCACACGTGCTTGCCGGCCGCCACCGATTCATTGAGCCCCTCTTTGTCGGTGGAGACGTTTACCATGTACCAGTGGCTGTGCGCCGTGAGCGCAGCAAAAACCAGAAAGAAAAACAGCGAGCCGCCGAAGAAGATATTGCGTGCCGCCGAACGAGTGAGCGAATCCATCATGGCAGGTTCCTCTTTACTCACGCCGAATTCCCCGGAATGGGAAATCGCCTGACGAGCTGCCGCATTCAAGACGCATCTAGCTTGCGTATTAAGGATACTCACAGCTGCGTCCGACGGTCGCCAACTTTAGCGTGGCGCGCAGGCTCCCCGTTGTGCGGTATCCAACAAAGAAATGATCCAGATCAACCCTGATATGCTGAAGTGGTGGGCTTTTTTACGGCAAGGCTGATTTATGCCTTTGACCCAATGTACCGACTATGCGTTGCGCACCTTGATCTACCTGGCTGTGGCGGCAGGGCGACGGCGTGACCCTGGCCCGACCCGCCAGCGAAATAATGGTGGGCGATGTGTTCCGCAAGATGGAAACCTCCCACGCGCTGGTGGAATGCTTCGAGCACAACGGCAAATGTGCCATCCCGGGCAACTGCGGACTGGGCACGAGCAGCTGGATGCTGTTGCCTATGGCACCCCAGCAGCAGTTGCATAAGCGGAATTCAGCCTGAAAAGGCCGCAGTCGTGGCCTCCCTTGCAGACTGTTCCTCGCCCTCGGCAACCGCCTCCGCCAGCACGATACGATTGCGCCCTCCCTCCTTGGCCCGGTACAGCGCACTGTCAGCTTCGTGATAGAGCGTTTCCGCGGACATATCAGTGGCGAACACCGCCAACCCTATACTGCAACTGACTGCCAGTGGCGGGTTCATGCCCGGAAACTCGAGCGACGCAACATGCGAGCGCAAACGCTCGGCGATTAGCGCCCCGGCAGTCAAGTTGGTCATGGGCAACTGCACGGCAAATTCCTCACCACCAAGCCGCCCTACACTATCCGAGCGCCGCAGTCGGGATTGCAGGCTGGCGGCGATACTCACCAGCACTTTGTCACCCACGGTATGGCCGTAGGTATCGTTGACTTTCTTGAAATAGTCCACATCCAGCACGGCGAGACACAGCGGCTGTCCGTATCGGGAGGCCATAGCGATATTGCTGTCCAGCACCTCGAAGAAGTAACGGCGATTGGGAATAAGGGTGAGATGATCGGTTCGCGACTCCTGGCGCAGCAGCGCTGTCAACGACCGCTGGCGGCGGTACAACACCAGCACAACGGCCAGCGTGAGCGCCATCATTGCCAGGAGCACAGACAGGGTTGTTTCAGTGACGGTGGCGCCCAACAGCTGCTGAGCCGTCGCCACCGGCGCAAACAGGGAGAGCGCCAGGGTCAGCCACAACCTGGCAACATGGCTGCGGCGCGCACGCTTTACTATGTCAACCATCCCGGGCAACACAGGCGCTCAGGCTGCTTCCAGGTTGGAGGTGCAGTGACTGCAGCGAGTAGCCCTGATGGATATGTTGGAAAAGCAGAAAGGGCACTTCTTCTCGCTGGGCGCTGCAGGCGGGGCTTCTTCCTGGCGTTTGAGACGATTGATGCCGCGTATCAACAGATAGACGGCAAAGGCAACAATGAGAAAGCTGATTACCGCGTTGATAAACAGACCGTAACTGACGGTCACTGCTCCCGCCGCCTGCGCGCTCGCCAATGTGCTGTAGGGCCCAACAGTTGCCCCCTCTTTGAGGGTGATGAACAGATCGGAAAAATCCACCCCCCCCAGTAGCAAGCCGATCGGCGGCATCATGACATCATCGACAAGACTCTTCACGATGGTGCCAAAGGCGCCACCAATGATTATCCCCACGGCCATATCGACGACATTGCCGCGCATCGCAAATTCTTTGAAGTCCTTAAGCATCCGACACTCTCCCCAGATTGCGCCTGACTAATTTTGCACTGCGGGCGGGGAAACACAAGCACATTGTCAATCCGCGCCTGCCCGATACGGCAAATCTGTTAGACTGTCCATCACCCCCAGACAGGAGCCGGTTTTGCAGCGCCCGAATCACAGCAAGCCCCACATGGCCCGCACAACGGGACGCCTGGCAACCGTGGCGCTGTGGTCGCTGATGCTGGCCCCTGCACCGGCAGGGGCGCAGGCACCGGAGCCGGAGACCTCGGTCGCGGTGGAGGCCGGCTTACCGCCTGATGCGGTAGAAATGCCGCTGCCACCGGCGGAATCACAGCGCCTGCCAGAGCCTGAAGTAGAACCTCAAGTTGAGCCAGAACTGGAGCCAGAACTGGAGCCGGAAGCGCCGCTGGAAGCCGCGGATGCAGCCATCGATACGACGGAGAAAAGAGCCGGCGAAGCGGACGGGGAGGAATTGCCCAAGGCGCGCAACATGCCCCTGGACCAGCCGATCGAATCCCCGGCGCCGCCGGGGGCCGCGGTGCTGGAGGAACAGGAGCGCGGCCGCAACCTGGTATTGCTGGGCACCGAAGTGCCGCCCAGGACTTCAACCCGACTGGCCTGGGCGCCCACGCAGTCCTTCGAAGGTATTTATATCGCCACCCCGGTGCTGGTGGTCAATGGTGTCGAGCCCGGCCCCACCCTGTGCCTGACGGCGGCCCTGCATGGCGACGAGCTCAACGGCATAGAAACTGTACGCCGGGTGCTGTACAACCTCGACCCGGGGAAGCTCAAGGGGGCGGTGATCGGGGTACCGATCGTCAATCTGCAGGGCTTCCACGCCGGCTCGCGCTACCTCAACGACCGCCGTGACCTCAACCGCTACTTCCCGGGGGATCCCAACGGCAGCTCTGCCTCGCGCCTTGCCTACTCCTTTTTCCACGAGGTGGTGGCTCATTGCAGCGCCCTGGTAGACCTGCACACTGGATCCTTCTTCCGTACCAACCTGCCGCAATTGCGCGGTGACCTGGGCAACCCCAAGGTAGTGCAGTTGACCAAGGGCTTCGGGTCTACCGTGGTGGTACACAGTGAGGGCACTTCGGGCACCCTGCGGCGCTCCGCGGTGGAAGCCGGCATCCCCGCGGTCACCCTGGAGGCAGGCGGACCCTCCGTGCTGGATGAGGACAGCGTCAGCCACAGCGTCAAGGGTATCCGCACCCTGCTCAACCATCTTGGCATGACCACCCGCTTCAGCCTCTGGGGGGACCCGGAGCCGGTGTACTACAACTCGGTGTGGCAGCGGGCACCGGTGGGCGGAATCGTTTTCAGCCGCGTCACCCTGGGACAAACTGTCAAGAAGGGCGACGTGCTGGGCACCGTAACCAACCCGATCACCAACGTCCGCAGCCGCATTGTCTCCAGTTACAACGGTCGCATCATCGGCATGGCCCTGAACCAGGTGGTCCAGCCCGGGTTCGCTACCCACCATATCGGCATCGCCGCTCCCCGGAGCCAGGTCAGTCCGCCGGTCGCCGTGACTGCCGAGGAGGAACGTGCAGCCACGGACGCGGCTGGCGCTGAAGGCGACAGCGGTACCCGGGAAACTACGTTGCCAGCGGCTCCCCCGGCCATGGAGGGCAGCCACTCAGAGCCCATGGACGAAAACGAGGAGGATGATGAGGACCTGGCGGAAGACGAGTAATCTGACAGGGCACTAGCAGCGCTTCTGGGCGCGGGTCATGAATTTACCGCCGGCGTCCAGATCCAGCACCAGACGGCGACCAGCCAGCAGCGCCAGGGCAATGGCGAAGGCGACCACTGTCGTCAGTGCCATCCAGATCATGGTCAGCGAAGCATTCAGCTGCAGCATTATGCCAACCCCCAACGGCCCCAGTGCCGCCAGGCAATAACCGATCCCCTGGGTCATTCCCGACAGCTGTCCGGCTACCGCCGGCGTGGCACTGCGCAGCACCAGCAGCGCAAGTGCCAGGCTGAAGCTGCCGCCCTGACCCAGACCCAGCGCCACCACGCCGGGCCAGCGCAGTGCTGGCGGCCCCTGCAGCAGACAATAGAATCCTATTCCAATCAGCAGCAGCAGGATGACCAGGGCCGGCCGCTGATCGCGTCCCAGGCGCGCCAACCAGGGGGCGGCCAGAGCCGCGAAGAGCTGCACAAACACCGACGCACCCAGCAACAACCCAGCCTCGGCCTCGCCCACGCCGCGCCGCTGTAGCAATACCGGCAGCCAGCCGAAGACAATGTAGGCCAGGGATGACTGGGAGCCCATCA
>JBGTGB010000292.1:0-12073 GCA_041746975.1 Haliea sp.
AGAAATTCCGATAAGCCAGTCAGCGTTGACACGCAGCATCCACCTCCTTGAGGATGAACTGGGCGTCAAACTTTTCCAGCGCGAAGCACGTGGTGTGATTCCAACCAGTGCGGGTGAGCGGCTCTACCGTCACGCCTATAAGATACTGGGAGACTGTGACCGGGCGGAAGAAGACGTCCGTAACACCGACGATTACCTCTCGGGAGAAATCGCAATCGGCGTCAGTGCCCTGTTTTCCCACACTATAATGGATCGAGTTGCGGGGGAATTTTACGAAAGGCATCCAAAGGTGAAAATCACAGTGTATGAGGGGCTGCTTGGAGATCTGTTGGCTGGGCTAGAGCGCGGAGACTTCGAATTGGCGCTATGTAACTTTCCCCTACAGCCAGCTTCGGATACTTGTAGCCTGGAAACGCTGATGGAGCTTAACTCCTTTATCTACGTCAGCAGCGACCACCCGCTCGCAAACGGGGGGAGTGTATCCTGGGACTCCATAGCAGACGCGAAGTGGGTGAACTTCAACCAGACCCAGTCGAGAGAAGCTTTTGATTCCCTCTTCCTCAATCAGAATCTCGCGCCACCACAGACGCCCGTCCTCACCAACTCGCTTGCATTGATCAAATCGATGATTCTCAGGCGTGGCTTTGTCGGGCTACTTCCACAACAACTGATGACAGACGAGACGGCTGCGGGAACCATCGTCGGCATCCCCCTGCGGGGAACGCCGATTAAACGTCGCGCCGGCCTGATAACGCTGAGAGAAGCCAAACCCAGCCCTCTGTCGGAGCTTCTGGCCGAGGATATACGCTCTATCTGTCGCGATCTGAGCGGAGTCTGAGAGCCTGGCTGATCATTACATCACAAGGTAAAGGACAGTGGACGATCAAAATCCTGCCACCGTGGCAGCAGTAGCTCAGGGTAATCACGGCGCGCACGATCAAGAAATTCGTCGGGTAGCTCCTCCACTGAGCTTATCTTTTTACCATCCCACATGCCCATCAGGTGCCCAGGCCTGTCGCCCATCTTTAACCAACGCGGATAATTGTAAAGATAGCAACCCGCGAAGTGTGTAGGCAACGAGGCGATGGAAGGATTGGTAAATTCGTCAAAAGGTACCCACTGACAGGAGTTCTCCTGGTGCGTAATTGGCATTTCCGGCGGTGCTCCGCGCACGCTGTCGAGCTTCAACAGCTCATCCTCGAGACGGAACATGGTGTAGCGCTTCTGATAGGTGCCATCGCTATTGACGTTGCGAAAACCGATCGGGTTGTGGACCGTTCCGGGATCATCAGTAATGATAGAAGGACCCACAGCCACCTTTTCACCAGTCACCGGGTTGAGTACCTCATTAGTGAACTCGCCATTCAGGTCCCGTGGGAACGACAGGTTGTGCGCTTGCAGGCGGAAATTGTTGTTGCCCAGGTGTCGAAGGAGGCTGTACTCGATACCCTCGTAGCGTACAAGCGGCACAGGCGCCTGCGTTACCGGAACAGCAAACACGATCCAGTGGTACCAGGTCAGCGTCGAGCTTTCCTCGGCGAGCGTACGCTCGACGCGAAGGTGCGCATGCAGCTTTGCCACTGGGTCGTCAAAGTGGAGGAACTCCGAGCGCACCTGTGCAATCTTGTGCTCATTCGGCGTGGCCGGCACAGGCGCGAGGGGCGCAGCCGCCATAGATGGCCCAGGTAGCAGGCTGGCGCCGATACCGGCGAGCGCAGCGGTAAGCAGCTCACGCCGACTGGTGCCAGTGTTCCCCGCCAAAGCGGCGTGATGTGCGCCCGACGTCAGCTCCACATCTCTCATTCTTCGGCCTGCTTCTTCACCGGAGCGGGCTTCTGCGTACGCGCATAATCTTCAAGGCTTGAGAGACTGGGCTCCTCCCATTCCGTCGGGGCGTCAAAAAACTTCGGGTGGTGCTTCTCCGCGTAGGCCCGGACTTTGGGAGACAACATATCCAGGTGGTTGTAGCCGCCCATGGTGCCCATATACAGCGTATTCCCGGGCGCCTGCCCCATCAACATCCAGGGCATCCACGGATTCACGCGAGACCATGCGCCGGTGTACTCGATCGACTTTACAGTTGGATCTTCCAGCTGATCACGGGGGATCACGTAGCGGAACAGCTCGGACACCCGCACAAACTTGCCGGCTGATTCCCGCGGCCACTTGTCCGGCTGCAGGGCCGAGGGGTAATACAGATGAATATCGGTCGCCAGCGCGACCGTGTCGTCCGAAATGATCTTGAAGGGCAGGATCATGGGACGACGCTCCTTGTCCTTCTCACGCAGACCACCGTAGGTAGGCCCACCCGGATACCACTTCTCTATAACGATATTGAATGGATCGTTGGTGACCGGCACCACCCTGACCTCTTCATTGGTGTAGGGGTTCAGCCAGGTCTCCAGGACTTCACCTGTTTCCAGGTCGGTGTAGTAAACGGTTTCACGCAACAGCTTCTGGTACGAACCGTCGCCATTGTCAATGAGGCGGGTCACGGAAAAGCCTTCGAAGCCGAAGAGAGGGCGCAGGGCCTCGTTGTCGCGCATGCCCATGACGGTACCGCCATACCAGCCGTACTTGACCTCCCCGAAGTCCATGGTGCCAGTCAAACGTGCGAAAGCGTCGCGGTTCCACTCCGGATCATCGAGGCGCATAGCCATTTTTTCCGCCGATGCAATCGAGGGGGCAAACGTTGCCGCGAGCCCGGCCGCGACAACACCGAGAAGAATGTTACGACGACCTATATCGAAAAACTTGCTCAATGTATTCATGGGTGCCTCTCTTGGGGAAATAGTGCGGTAAGTGTCAGCCGCAGATAGTGCGTTCTGTCAATCTCACTAGCAGTGTAGGTGCCAATCACCGCGATTTAAAGATATGGCAGCCATCGCAAATTGCGCGACCTCATCAGGTTGCCTCCGGAACAGGAACATCCTGCGGTGTTTTAATTCCGTCGAGAATGAAATTGGGCAGCGCTGACGTGTTCCAATTTGCATCGAAATAGCCAAGGCGCAGGATAACTATCTCCTGCTCCGGCAGGATGTACATCGTCCGGTAACCACCGCCTTCCAGATAGAACACACCATCGGCACGTATCCCTTCGCCGTGGGGCGCAGTCATGTCGCCATCTTGTACATAAATCCTCTGACTTCCCGGTTCTGGATTCCCTACCCATATCTGGTAACCGTATAGTGGATAGGCCGGCGACGGCGTCGTCATTTCCGTAACCCAGCCCCTGGGCCACAATTGCTTCTCGCCAACCTGGCCGTCATTCAGCAGCGCAGCGCCATAGCGCAGCCAGTCCCGTGGCGTGGCCCGAAAGCAACAGTAGACGGAGGGCATGCCCCCGCGCCTGTCGGCAAAGAGAAAGGCGGGGCCAGCCCCCAGTGGCGCCCAGAGGCGACTGTTCAAATAGTCCTCGTAGCCTTCACCCGTTGCTGATTCCAGAACGGCCCCAAGCACCTGGGCATTGGCATTGGACAACGCAAAGAAGTCACCCGGTTCATTTTCCAGCTTGAACGCCAGCGCGAGCTTGCGAAAGTCACCGCCAATAGTAAGCCGGGTGTTTACATTGTTTGGATCTGGATCACCCGCGAGCGCAGGGTTTTCCAACCCGCTGAGATTATAGAGATAGTTTCGGATGCTGGTCTGCCCACGGGGGTCGTCACGCCACTCGGGGAGATAGCGCCCCACCGGTTCGTCCAGGTTGGCGATGGCACCCTCATCCATCGCGATCGCAAACAGGGGTGGAATAAGGGACCGGGTCATCGCGCGCCCGGTGAAAGGCGAGTCGGCAGTGATGCCCTGCCAGTAGCGCTCCAGCTGCAGCACGCCCCGATGCAGAACCAGAAGGGCAACGCTGTTGTGGGCTTCAGCCCAATCCGCCGCGTTGGCAAGGGCTTCCTCTGAAATCGTTCGCTCACCTTCCTCGGCCACTGAGAAGAACGGAGCGGGGTCGCCCTGCACCTCGAACACCGGCTTATAGTAGCTGGCTGGCCACTCTCCAGGGTCCTGAGGGATAGTGTGCCAGCGGTACCAGAAACGCCAGTCTATGGTCACGGCAACGGCGCCCAGCACTACTATTGCTGCAATCACTGCCAGCACTATTTTGCTTCTGAAGGTCATGGTCAAGCCTTTATGCAGTAAAGCCGTCGAGTATTGCCTCCGGATCCTTCAGCACGTCAGGATTGGTTTGCTCGAGAAGCGACCTGTAGACCTCAGGTAGATCAGCCATTGCGAAGGCCCGGCGGCCATAACCGTTGGAGAAGGTGTTGCCCGGGATATCGCCCATTTTCATCCACGGACGCCAACTCGTCATAGCCGAGTAGAAAACTTCCGAATCGACTGTTTTACGAGTGGGATCCAGCACCTCCTTCATAGGAGCGGACCAGATCGTTGACTCGCGGTAGAACATGGAGGGTCGATCCGAGTCCTCAGGGTAACGGCGGCCGTATTCCTCGTGCTGCAGGAATAGATTGCCGTTGATCACATTGTTCTTCTCGATCGATTTGGTCATGGAAACGGACCCCGCGACTGCGAACTCAGCCTGGTTCGTCCCGGGGACAGGTGCGTAATGCTCTGTCTCGTCCAGCGAAACCGCTAAACGAATCAACGTGGGCCCGAACCGGTGCACCGGCACCTCAACCTGCTCCCCCGAAAATGGCATCCTAATCGTCTTCTGCAGCGTGCCAGTCCCCGGGTCAGTGTAGAAACTGACCTCAATTACGACAAACTCGAACTGATTCTCTGAAACCTGGTGGAGCTTGCTGAATGTCGCTGCGTGCACATCGTGAAGCCGCTCCACGCGGCCCTCCGAGAAGGCGAATCTCTTGGCCTGCAGCCATCCCATGGTCATCTCGGGACCCAGGCTGGCACGCATCTTCACGCAGGCACGCAAGAGATCGGGGTCACGCTGGAGATCCAATGCCTCGCCACCGCCCTGAGCAAACGCCGGGGAGAGCCCCCCGGAAGCGAGGAGCAGGCCAGCACTGGAGATCGCAGTCTTGCAGAACCCGCGTCGGGTGGCGGCTGGTTCTGAGGGAACGTTCACGCTGACAGGTAATCTTGTGTCCATTGTTTGCATCCTATGAATTGACAAAGACATTGCCCTTTGTCCAAAGTGACTTTTGCGCTTGAAGCGCTTAAGTCACGCGTTTTAGAGCCTTTCTGCGAGGTCGAACGTTACGTGGTCAATGCCGCCGTTGAATGCGAAGCGTCCACTATACTCAGCTGTCAGGGCGCTTCCTGTAGAGTGGCCGATCGCGGCACCCTGGTACATGAACGCACTACCTACAGGACGTTCTGTTTCACCCTCCGCAACTACCACTCCGTCGACCTTAAGGGAGACGACAGCAGCCCGATCACGGCCAGGCGGAACGGCACCCTCTTTGCTAATCGATGTTTCAGAAAAATCGACTTCGATAATGTGCGACCCAGCAGCAAGCGCCTGCTTGCCACGGAGTTGTAACGTCTCTGAATCTCGCTCACCGCTCCGGTAAACAAAATTCGGTACGCCATCCAGCAAGAACATTCCCCAGCCCGCGAAGCGACCACCTTGATTGACAATCAGGCCTGAACCACCTTCTGGTGGAATGCGAATTTCGGCCGAAACTGACCAGGAACGTCTCCGGACATTTGGGAAGCCCCAATCGCTATAGCGCTCGGTACCCGGATAGAGTACGTACCGACCAGCGGCCTCCATCGCGGGCGCCTTTAGTCTCTCCCCAAAGCCTGCCCCTATCGGAAAAACCTGATTGCGAGACGCCTCCTCACGGAAAAGCGACTGCATCTCTTTGAGTTTGCCGGAGTGGTCGGACGCTAGATCCTGCGATTGCGAGAAATCGTCTTTAAGGTTGTACAGTTTCCAGCCTGACTTGAATTCCGAGTCTTCAGCAATAACCTGACCCGGCTGCAATCGGTAGCTGGCCCACCACCCGTCGCTGTACATCGCCATCGTCCCCCGGTTTTCAAAATATTGCCGACCACGGCGGGATGGCGCAGCCGGGGCATCAAATGTATAAGCCATGCTAATGCCGTCAATGGGCTGTTGTCTGACTCCATCAACAGAATCCGGGGGCGTGACTGCAGCAACTTCATATATTGTCGGAGCTATGTCTGTCACAGCATGGAATTGTCTGCCTACTGAACCGGGCTCAGACATCCCACCCGGCCAGGAAATCACCATGCCGGTCCTCTGTCCGCCAAGATGAGACGCGTCAGATTTCCACTGGCTAAACGGAGTGTTGAGAGCGGTTGCCCATCCGATCGGGATCGCCGGCGCGCTTTCGGGACCGCCGATTTTGTCGAGCTGCTCGATCGCGTTGGCAGCATTTTCAGTGAACGCGTTCGGCCGGGATAGACCGAGTTCATTGAGCGCGTTGTAATAATTGTATATGCCGTTCACGCCACCCTCAGGCGATGCACCGTTGTCGCCCTGGATGTATATGACAAGCGTATTGTCATACTCTCCACTTGCTTGCAGCTCTGCAACCAGTCTGCCGACCTGATGATCCACATAGGCCACAGCGGCAGCGTAGACCTCCATATACCTCGCAGAGAGCTCCTGCTCCTCGACACCCAATGAATCCCAGGCCGGAACTTCCGCTACGCGTGGAGTGAGGAGCGCATTCTCAGGAACCACGCCCATCTGCTTTTGCCTGGCGAGGATCTCCTCGCGCTCAACGTCCCAGCCATGATCAAATCGACCACGGAATTTTTCTATCCATTCCTGCGGGGCCTGCACGGGGGCATGCGGCGTCACCGGTGCAATATAGAGGAAAAACGGTTGCTCCGGCGCTGCTGCTCTGCCCTCACGAAGCCAGTGAATAGCACGGTCCGCAATATCCCTTTCGAAGAAATAATTCAGATCTTTCGGCGGCGCAATAATGCGGGTGTCTTCAATGATGTTAGGTGTGAACTGGTCGGTCATCGCAGGCTCAATACCGTAGAAGTAGTCGAATCCTCGGGAGGTTGGCCAATGGTCGAAGGGGCCTACTGCAGAGAGCTCCCACTTCGGGATCAGATGGTACTTGCCAAACACCGCGGAGCGATAGCCATGATCCCGTAGAACACGCGGTATCATGGCTGCACTCCGGGGAATGGCAGTGGTGTAGCCTGGATCTGCACGTCCCCCGGTTTCAGGAATCTCTCCCATGCCGACAGAGTGAGGGTTGCGCCCAGTCAACAGCGCCGCACGCGTTGGGGCGCACTGAGCCGTGACATGGAAGTTGTTATAGCGCATTCCACTGTTGGCCAACTTATCCAGGGTCGGCGTCGGTATGGGACCGCCGAAAGACGTGCTTGCGGCAAATCCCACATCATCCGTCATGACCAACAAGATGTTAGGAGCGGTCGCCGGTAGCGACCGGGCGTCTGATTGTGACTGACCTGGGCTATACAGATCATCGGCTTTCGCAGAGCTCGAGCCACCAGCCATGGATAGGGCCACAGTGAGCAGTACAATAATCGCGATACCGGTGATGCCATATCGCACTCCGACGGAGCCGGGCGGTGAGTCAATTCCACCGACCCAGCTCACATTGGAAGGGTAAGCCAACATCCTCGATCTCAAAAACTGTAGCCTACACTCAAGCCAAACGTTGCTTTCTGTCCCGAGACCGCCGCGTATTCGCTCGCCGTAGGCAAGAGCGTCGCAAAAGAGTTGGCGGTATACTCCTCGTCGAAGACATTTTTACCCCACAGGGCAATCGACCAGTTCTGGTTGGACATTTGTGCGCGCATATTGACCAGAGTTCTGTCAGGCACCCAGCCCAGGTTAAATTCATCGGTGTACTGTTTGCTCTGGTAATTGACATCCGCCCGTGCCAACCAGTCCCAACCGCCCGCCACCGTGCCGGTGAGGTTGAGCCCCATAGACAGCTGCGTAGCTGGCTGACGCTGCAGCTGATTGCCACCGATGGAGCCATCTGCAGCACACAAAATGTCGTCACAGGCATTGGCGAGGCCCAGACGACCGGTGATAGCACCGCTTTCGTACTCGGCCTCGTTATGAGAGGCCGCGAAATCAAAGTACAGCATATCCGTAGCAAACCAGGTGCCCTCCACTTCGATGCCGAGTATTTCAGCACCACCCGTATTGCCGATTATGCCCGGAGGATTGACCAGCAAGTTCGCAGGGATATCCAGCGGAGTCACTGTGATCTGCAGGTCCTCCCAGTCAGTGTAAAAGACGGCGACGTTGAGCCGTAAACGACCATCCAGCAGATCGTTCTTGCTACCCACCTCGTAGGTCCAGTTGCTGTCCGGCTCGTAGAGTCGCTGAACCTCGTTGAACACGGTGCCGTTGAAGCCACCGGCCTTTTCGCCGTTGGCAACGCTCATGTAGAGCATCTGGTTGTCGTTCAGCCGGTAGTCCGCTGTGAACCGCGGCGTCAACGAATCCCATTTATTGGAGAAGACAATCGGCGTGGCGCCCCTCAGATTGGTAAGGGTTTTCTTTTCGTCCTGGTAGCGGGCCTCGGCGGAGAAACGCCAGCGGGCATCCGCCGTTTCATAGGCTACCCTGCCGAATATTGCGTCGGTCTCAAACTCGTTTTCCGTAATACCCAGGTTGAACTTTCCGATGCCCTGGATACCGTCAGTGGGGTCTACCCTGATCGGCTCCGGATCCAGGAAAGGCCCGAATCCGAAGTCAAATCGATCGTAGTCCTCAAGTCTCGAAGTAAATACACCCGCGAGGCCAGACCATTGACCACTGTTATACTGAATCCGAAATTCGTGAGAAGCGTATTGGTTGGTGCCATTCGGTGTTGCTTGTAGATAGTTCACGGTCGCGCCGGTGAAGAAGTTTGGGCTTCCCAACAGGGGGTCACGATCTCCGGTCCCTAGCGCGGATACCTCTGTATCTGCATATCCAAATTGGTAAACAGCCGTCCAACTATCGGAAAAGTCATAGCTGGCACGTACCATTGCAAAATCTGTCTCGACATCCAGCAGATAATTTCGAGGGTCCGCTATCCTTCTAGTTCCCTCTGGGCTACCCCCAGGTCGTGGGGTAAACGTGTCCGGAAGTTCACCGCAGACAAAGCGGAACCCGCCCCTCAGCGTCTGGACACAGTTGGCATCTAGAGGAGCCGACGTGCGGACGGAAGAGGGAGACTCCTGAAAACGCGAGACGTTATAATAATCAAACTCCAGCAGCAGCCCCTCTGTGGGAGTCGCTTCGAGGTTTACACCCCAGGTGGCGTTCTCCCAACCACCGAGGTTTCCCGTTGTACCGCGCGTGCCATAGTCCCGGCCGTCGCCCAGCGGCCAGTCGTTTCTCCAGGTGCCGTCAAATTCCGAGTAAGCGTACAGCAGACGTCCACCTAACTTGCCCTCAATAATAGGACCGCTGACTTCTACCGAGCCTTCCCTTAATTCATCGGTGCCGGCGGTCACTTCGATTGCTCCGGCGAGTTCCTCGGTCGGGCCGCCACTCACATAATTGACTGCGCCACTGAATGCGTTGCGCCCGAACAGTGCACTCTGCGGCCCCTTGGCCACCTCGACACGCTCGAATCCGACCGTGCCGAAATCCACCATGTACTGTCGCGGCAGATAAATACCATCAAGAAAAACCGATGTAGTCTGGTCCAAATCCTGAATGCGTAGCTGACTGGCACCCCGAATGACAGGCACACCGAAGCCACCGCCGTAGTCCTCAAAAGAGAACCCTGGCGTTGCGAGGGCTATATCCTCCAGCTCGCGCATGCCCCGCTTGCGCATCTCTTCTGCCGAGAACGCCGATATGGCTACAGGAACGTCCTGCAGATTCTCCTCAACGCGGCGTGCGGTGATTACCACCTCCTCAAGCCTGGAGGCGCCTTGCTGCTGCGCTGCGACGCCGGATACACCGGTAGCTGCCGTGGCCGCCGCCAAAGCCGTAATGATTTTGCGCTTGCTGAATATCATATCGAAACCCCTCTTGTGTCTTCCCACCTATAATTCTGTTTTCGCCGCAACCGCCCCTCGACGATATGCAATGGATATCAAGAGACGCGTTCGCGTGACAAATACATTCGCGCGATGGAGCCATGCATAAAACTGATAGGTAGCATACACCGAGCCCGGAGAGCTTGTCAGGATGGAGGTCTGGAACGAAGCGGGATGAATATCGACAGCCTCGGAAAACACCTGCAGGCAAAGGGTAGAAAGGGAAATAACCAATGGGGAGCGCTGCTATCGAGAGCGGCCAGGGCACGCCGTGAAAGCTCTGAGCCGCGGCGTACCCATTCCCCAGATAACTACTTTTTGCTAGCTGCTATATCGCTTTCGTCTGCCCTGTTGATAGGCAGTGATGCCGCGAAGCCGCGCAGCTCGGCTGTGAATTGCTCGGGCTGTTCGAGAAATACGGAGTGACCAGCACCCGTGTAGCGTGACAGCGATATATTGCTGTAGTCCCGGGCAAGTGCTGCAGCGTCTTCAAGTACCAGCTTGTTTTCCTCGGCGCCCAATGCAAGCAGTATCGGCACATCCGCAAGTTGCGGTAAAAGATCCCGATTATCCTGCGCCCTGGTATAGATGGCTTGCCGCGCGTAGGTGGGGAACATCATCGCGATCGATTGCATAACCCTGTGTTCTGCGGCAGGCAAGGGTGTGTGGGTAAGCCAGCCCAATATGCGTTCACTCGCCTCCACCTGGTCCCGCGGATCCGCGCTCGTCAGTAGTGCTCTCGCTGCCTGAAACTCTGCGACCTGTGGATCATCCTCCGCAGGCGAGCGAAACGGCTTGAGTGCCCCGATGGCACCGGTCAGCACCAGCCCTGAGACAGCGGCTGCGCCCCTCTCACGAAGATAATCAAGAGCCACCAGTGTGCCGTACGACCAGGCGACAACAAGCGGCCTCTCGCTGCCTGTCGCGGCCAGCACCGCATCCACATCCCCTGCCCAGGAGGTCGAGCTTGTGTAGGCGGCGGGCTCCCATGGCTTGCCAGACCCGCCATGGCCTCGCAGATCAGGTGCAACAAGATAGTAGTCATCCGCCAACGAGGACTCGAGCTGCCGATGGAATGCAAAGTGACTTGAAGCGATACCGTGAATGAAGAGAATCGGGGGGTTTGCTGGATTACCGGCAGTGGCCACGACAAGCGGCACACCATCTGCCCCTAGTATTTCGAGATATCTGATATCCGCCCTTGTGACCAATGGTAGGGAAAGCAGTACTAAAGTTATAAATATCCTATACATACAGGGTCGAATCCTTTTTTCGTTTCTCGGGGACAGCCCAAACACGGGGTTTACTCCTGTTCGCTTGCTGAATGTGATGGTCTATCATATTTCCGGGAAAATACACTAGGCTTTCACCAATTTTTTTCAAAGGCCATATCGATATGACGAACCCGCAAGTGATCGTCGCTGGCGCAGGACCGGTGGGCACCGTAGCAGCCTACCGCCTGGCCAGCATGGGGATTGACGTGCTTCTCGTCGAAGCGGGACCGGATTGTGCGCTTGACCTGCGTGCTTCCACCTTTCATCCACCCACTCTGGAAATGCTGGACGAAATAGGCATGGCGGAGACTTTGATCGAAAAGGGGCTGAAGGCGCCGGAATATCACTTTCGTGAGCGCGAGAGTGGCGAGGTGGTGTCCTTCGATCTTTCCGAATTGGCCGACGAAACCCGGTTCCCCTTCCGCTTGCAGTGTGAGCAGTACGTCATGGCCTCCATGGTGGCCAAGAAGCTGGAAAACCACCCCAGGGCGGAAGTGCGCTTCAATCACCGACTCGTGGCTTTCGAGCAGGACGAGAATGGAGTTGAAGTGGCATTGGAGGGTCCCTACTCGATTGAGAAAGTGCGGGCCAAGTATTTGGTGGCGGCCGATGGTGGCAATTCCATTATCCGTAAATGGCTGGGTGTTGAGTTCGAGGGCTTTACCTACCCCGAGCGTTTTCTGACCCTGTCGACCACTGTGGAACTCAAGGACTATATTCCCACTCTCGCCTACGTGAACTATGTTTCCGATCAACGGGAATGGATGGTACTGCTGCGTGTACCCAGTGCCTGGCGCATCCTTGTGCCGGCGAAGGAGGATCAACCGGATGCGTGGCTGCTTTCGGAAGACAAAAAGCGGGAAGTCTTT
>JBGTGB010000293.1:0-24058 GCA_041746975.1 Haliea sp.
GGAGTTCAAGAGATTCATCGGCCAGACTGCGCTGCTGGAACAGGCTGTCAGGCAGGTCCTGATTGTACTTGATGTCCAGCGTCAGCAGCTGGGTTTTGTGGCCGCTGCCCAGGTCGTGCATGGTGCTGTCGAAGACCGTCCAGAACCCCTGTACTCGCCTGATTTCGCTGGCCTGCAGGCGCTTGACGGGCTCCTCGTTCTGGTCCTGGAAGAAGTCTATGCGCAGGGGCAGGTCGAGATCCGGGTGGATCCAGGCGATGCGCCGACTATACACCGAGTTGTCAGGGTCCAGCGGGGTGCTCTCCAGCAGGTAGCATTCGGCGCCGCCGAGCGGTTCCCGGCCCAGAATCCGATGGGAGTCCATCGCCACTTCCCGATCCGCAAGATCCTCGTAGTAAAAATCCGAGCCCACAAATCGCCCCCCCTTGCGCGAGGAGGCGATCCTCCGCACCCGGTCGAGCGCGGGCAGGTACAGCCACTGGTCGCTTGCGTCCCCGGGGTAGTTCAAGGTCAGCAGGCCGGTGCCGGCAACGTCAGCTGGCTCTACAAAACGCAGCATAGCCCAGCGCTCCGCATCGCCCTTGTCTTTTGCGTAGCTGTAGAGGATCCGCTGTCGGGGTTCTCCCCTGCCGTCGTGCAGCCGCATCATGATGCGGGCACTGATGTCCTCGCCATTGGGACGGTCATACACGCGTCTGGCCAGGGCGTCGGCCTGCTCGAGCTCGGCAGTGGCCCCGGGCGCAGAATGAGCCCAGCCAGAAACCGGCAGCATCATTATCAACGACAGCAGTGCAGAGGCATTAGCAGCGTGGGAACGGGAAAAATGCAAGAGTTTCATTACCTCAGTTTAACCAACTGGTCGGGGCTAAGTCTCGCATTGTACCATTCCCCGCATGCTGCAGTGCGAGCCCTGACGCCCGGCCCTTCAAAGGATCCCATCATGACCACCATCGGCACGCCGCTCACCCCTCACGCCACCCGCATCCTGCTGCTGGGCAGCGGCGAGCTGGGCAAGGAAGTCACCATTGAACTGATGCGCCTGGGCTGCGAGGTGATTGCGGTGGACCGCTACGCCAATGCGCCGGCGATGCAGGTGGCCCACCGCTGCCATGTGCTCAATATGCTTGACGGCGCCGCATTGCGGGCACTGGTGGAGCGGGAACGGCCACAGTTTATCGTCCCGGAAATCGAGGCCATTGCCACTGATGAGCTGGTACGGCTGGAGGCCGAGGGTTGGCAAGTAGTGCCCTCCGCCCGCGCCGCCCAGCTGACCATGAATCGCGAGGGGATCCGGCGCCTGGCGGCGGAGGAGCTGGGCTTGACGACCTCGCCCTACCGCTTTGCAGAGACGCGCGAGGAATACCTGAACGCGGTAGCGGCCGTAGGCCTGCCCTGTGTGGTCAAGCCCATCATGTCCTCCTCCGGCAAGGGCCAGAGCACGGTCCTTAGCCAAGCTGACATCGACCGGGCCTGGGACCACGGCCAGGCCGGTGGCCGCACCGGTGCGGGCAAGCTGATTGTCGAGGGATTCGTCGATTTCGACTACGAGATCACCCTGCTGACCGTCCGCCACCGCGATGGCACCAGTTTTTGCGACCCCATTGGCCACCGCCAGGAGCGCGGCGACTACCGCGAGTCCTGGCAACCCCAGACCATGAGCCCGGTCGCCCTGGCGGAGTCGCGTCGTATCGCGGCGGCGGTCACCGAGGCACTGGGTGGCCATGGCATTTTCGGGGTGGAATTGTTCATCAAGGGCGACGAGGTGTACTTCAGCGAAGTATCGCCGCGGCCTCATGACACCGGCCTGGTGACCCTGATTTCCCAGAGTTTGTCGGAGTTTGCCCTACACGCCAGGGCAATTCTCGGGCTGCCGGTTCCGCTCATCCGCCAACTCGGGCCCTCGGCCTCGGCAGTGCTGTTGGTGGCGGGGGATTCGGCGGACATGCGCTACGGCAATTTGGCGGCGGCGCTGGCGGAACCGGATACTGACCTGCGCCTGTTCGGTAAGCCGGAGGTCCGCGGGGAGCGCCGCCTCGGCGTCGGCCTGGCCCGCGCTGATACTGTTGATGAGGCTGTGCAGAAAGCGTTGCGAGTGGTCGGTGCTATTGAAGTGACCCTGTGATGCAGGCTCAGTTCCTACACGACCTGCCCGCAATCCAGGCTCG
Source organism: Haliea sp. (assembly GCA_041746975.1). Lineage (GTDB taxonomy): Bacteria > Pseudomonadota > Gammaproteobacteria > Pseudomonadales > Halieaceae > Haliea. Next base: position 2,166 of record JBGTGB010000293.1, read on the forward strand.
GCAGCAGCCAGATGCGGTGGCCCTCTGGTGGCAAGGCGAAGCAACTACCTACGCTCAGCTCAACCAGCGGGTAGAGCAGCTGGCGGTGCGCCTGGCTGCGGTGGGCAAGGCGGGCGACCGCATTGCTGTGCTGGCCTGGAACGGCCCGCGTTTTATCGACCTGATCTACGCCTGCGCCGCCAGCGGCCGTATTCTGGTGCCGCTGAACGCGCGCCTGGCGCCGGCGGAATGGCTGTACCAGCTCGAGGCGGCGGGTGTGAGTCTGCTGTTCGCGGACGGTGATTCGGTCCAGGCCCTGCGCGCCCATCCGGACTTCCCACCGGACCTGGCAGCTATCGATCTGCAATTGGAGTACGAAAGCTGGCTGCTTGAAGGACCCCTAGCCGCCCTTCCGACGGTGCTCGCGCAAGATCCGGCCTGGATTCTTTATACGTCCGGCTCCACCGGCCGACCCAAGGGCGCGATACTCAGCCATCGCTCCTTCCTGGCCGGCCTGGAATCCGCCGCCCTGGCGCGGCCGGTGGTGGCGGGCGATAAGTACCTGTATCCGTTCCCGCTGTTCCACGTCGCCGCGCACAATGTGCTGCTGCAGCACCAGTACGGCGCGGCGGTGGTATTGTTGCGTTCCTTTGCCGTAGAGGAAACCCTGCGCGCCTGCCGCGAGCTGCGGGTCTCCACCATGTCCCTGGCGCCGACCATGATTGCGATGCTGCTCGAGCACCCGTCCTTCACCCCCGCGGATCTGGCGAGTGTGCGCACCATTGGCTATGGTGCGTCTGCCATGCCGGAGACCTTGCTGCGGCGCCTGCTGTCGGAGACCAGCGTCGGCCTGTGCCAGAGCTATGGCATGACCGAGTTATCCGGCAGTGCCGCGTTTCTCACTGTGGAAGATCACCGCCTGGCAGCGACGGGTCGGCCTGAATTGCTGCAGTCGGTGGGCAAGCCGCTGTCGACTGTAAAGCTGAAGGTTGTGGATGAAGCGGGCAACGACTGCGGCGCCGGGAACGCAGGGGAGATCCTGGTGCGGGCGCCACAGTGCATGGAGGGGTACTGGCAACAACCGGAAACGACCGCCGCGGCGCTGGCCGATGGCTGGCTGCACACCGGCGATATCGGCCGCTTCGACGCAGAGGGTTATCTCTACATTGTCGACCGTAAGAAGGACATGATCATCAGCGGCGGCGAAAATATCGCCTCCCGGGAGGTGGAGGAGGTACTGCGCCGCCATCCCGCGGTGAGGGATTGCGCCGTTATCGGCCTGCCGGACTCGCGCTGGGGGGAGCAGGTTTGCGCAGTGTTGGTGCTGGCGGCGGCGACCAGTGATACAGAACTGGAGGCCCACTGCCGTGGCCTGCTGGCGGGCTACAAGACCCCGAAATGCTGGCGCAGGGTAGAGGCGCTGCCGCTGAATGCGGCGGGGAAGGTGGACAAGCCGGTGTTACAGCTGTCCTGTGGTCGCAAATAACCGATTAAAGGGGCAGTTGTGATGTGTCCCCCTTCGCGACTCCCCTGCACACTGGGTTCTGGCCAGGTACCCGCAGGGAGGCTATCATCATGGCTACGTTGGCATTCGATACACTGCAGTACGCCCGCCGTCTGAAATCGGCGGGAGTACCAGAGCAGCAAGCTGAGATGCAGGCCGAACTGATGGCAGAGGCATTTGGTTTCTACGCAGATAACCTGGTGACCAGGGACTACCTGGATGCCCGTCTGGACGCGCTCGAAAGCCGCATCAGCCAGCGCTTTGCCGAACAGGACGTACGTTTTGAGCAGCGCTTCGCCGAACAGGACGCGCGATTCGAGCAGCGCTTCTCCTCTCATGAGGTGCGCATGGCGGCGCTGGAGGCCACCATGAAAGGTGGGTTCCGACTGCACTCGGTACTGCTGGGCCTGGTGCTGACAGCGGTTGTGATTCCGCTGGCGAGAGACTTGTTGCCGCTCTAGAAATCAGTCGCCTTCCTGTTTCGCACCGCTCACGGCCTTGCTGACCTCGGCCATGAATTCCTTCATATTGGGCTGCTGGTCGGCATCTTGCTGGCGGGATATAATCCCGCCTCTTCCATATCCAGTAGTCCGCGATCCATGGTGTTCTGGCAACCCAGATCCGTGTTACAGCTCGTTCTGATCGGCTTCTTCGCCGCGCTGGCACCGCTGTGTGTGGCGATATTGTTCTCGGTGCAGGCGCTTGCGGAGCTGGCCGCCAGTGACCGCGAGGTTACCCGGCAGGTGATGGAGGCTACCCGGATAAGCCAGGAAATTCAGGGTGAAGCGCTGGAGCTGGAGCGCCATGCGCGTCAGTATCTCGCCTTGGCCGATCCTGAGTTGGCCATACTGTTTGAGCGCGAACGGGACGTCCTCGGCGAAAAGCTATTCGGCCTGCAAGCGCGGGTGGCACAGCCTAGCCAGGATCTGGCCCAGCTGCTCAAGGCGATAAGAATGGTGGACCTCGCGGGCGCTCAGGCAATGGCCAGGGAAGATGGTGACCTGGGTCGCGCGGTGGCGTTGCTGAACCAGTCCTTCGCCGTCATCACTGAGCACCGGCGTGGGGTGCAGCAGTGGCTGACTGCCTCGGTGGACCGTTTGCTGGCTGAAAATGCAGCCGCGGCGGGTTCGATTGTAGATGGACTGGTTATGCAGCTGTCATTTCTGGCTGTAACCACTCTCGCGCTGCTGATCTCCTTCAGCTACTGGATTAACAAGCCGGTACAGGATCTGACCGAGGAAATCCATCGCCTGGGCACGGCAGGATTGAGTCACACCATCGAGATCTCTGGACCGCAGGAAATGGCTGCTCTGGGTGAAAAACTGGAGTGGCTGCGACGACGATTGCTCGAAGCAGATCTGCAGAAGGCGCAATTCTTACGCCATATCTCCCACGAATTGAAAACGCCGTTGTCCAGCTTGCGCGAGGGAACGGACTTGTTGGCGGAACAAGTGATCGGCAGACTGTCTCAGCAACAGCAGTCGGTGGTCAATATCGTGCGCCAGAATGCGATCGAGCTACAGCGCCTGATCGAGAGCCTGTTGGACTACAATGAACTGCCGGGTGGGGATTTGAACATCAAGGAATTCGATCTGTCCGATCTGTGGTGGGAACTGCTGGAAAACTACCGAATCAGTATTGAGCAGAAAAACCTGTGCCTTGAGACCCACGGTTCAGTAAACAGCTGGGTGGCCGATCGCGGCAAGCTGAAAGCCGCGCTGGATAACCTCCTCTCCAACGCCGTCTACTATACGCCGGACGGTGGCAGCATTGATGTGGCCTGGCATGGGCAAGGTGATAGTCTGGTGATCGAGGTTTCCAATTCCGGCAGCGCGATTCCTGAAGAGGACGGCGAGCGCGTGTTTGAACCATTCTTCCAGAGCATTGCCAAACGCAGCGGCCCGATAAAGGGTTCTGGAATAGGTCTCAGTGTCGCCCGGGAGTCTATCGAGGCGCAGGGTGGAAGCCTCGCGTTGGTTTCCCATTTGCGGTTCCCCGTATGTTTCCAGTTGTTATGCCCCGCGCACTGACCAGTTCGCTAGGACTTTCCCTTCTATTGACGGCTTGTGTCAATCCGATGCCCGCTCCGATAGAGCAGCCGCTCCCCCCGCCGACACCAGATGAAGTGGCGGACCTGTCGGTGGTGTCTGACTCCCGGCTGGCGCACTGGCTCAGCCTGCGAAACTCTGTAGTGAAGATGTCAGGCGAGCAGGTCAAAGCTGTGCTGGAGTCCATGCGGCGGCCCGAGAGCGTGGACAACTTGTTCTATTTCGGGCTGCTGCACCAGCAATCCAAGACGAACAATGGCTGGATGCAGGCGCGGGATGTGTTCAGGCTGTTGAGCGGGGACGAAGCGTTGCCCGAGCAGTTGCGGCAGCTGGCGGGTATTTTGGAGGCTTACAATCAGAACAGAATCAATGCTCATCAGCACAACGCCCGGCTGCAGAAGCAGATTGATGAACTCGAACAACAGAGACAATTGCTGGAGCAGCAGATCCAGGCGATTACCGAAGTGGAGGCGGCCATGAGTACCCGCAAGGAGCAGTAAGCTGATGCGCGATAGGGTTTTACTCGTAGACGACGATGCCAGCTTGTTAAAATTGCTGGGCATCCGGCTGGAGGCCGAGGGCTACGAAGTGTTCACCGCGGAGTCCGCGGACCGGGCGATGCAGGCGTTGCGCAACAGCCCGATGGAGGTGGTGATCACCGATCTGCGGATGGAGGGCGCCAGCGGGCTGGACCTGTTCGAACAGACCCGCCACTACTACCCGGGGCTGCCGGTTATCATCATGTCCGCCCAGGGCACCATTCCCGAAGCGGTGACGGCTACCCAGCGGGGCGTATTCCAGTTCCTGACCAAGCCGGTGCACAAAGGCCAGTTGTTGGCGAGCATCCGTGCGGCGCTGCAGCAATCCGGTGGCGCCAAGGCGGAGGTCGCTGAAAGCTGGCGGGAGCATATAGTCACCCGCAGTCCAGTAATGGAACGCATACTCAATCAGGTAAAGCACGTTGCTGGTTCCGATGTCAATATTCTGGTGACTGGCGCCAGCGGCAGTGGCAAGGAATTGTTGGCGAGGGCAATCCACGACGCAGAAGAAGGCCGCCAGGGCCCGATGGTGGCGGTAAACTGTGGTGCTCTGCCGGAACAATTGCTGGAATCCGAACTGTTTGGCCATGTTAAAGGGGCTTTCACCGGCGCCATCAGGGAACACCCGGGCCTGTTTCGGGCGGCTCAAGGCGGGACGCTGCTGCTCGACGAGATCGGTGATATACCTTTGGCGCTACAGGTTAAATTGCTACGGGCGCTGCAGGAACGGCGCATCCGCCCGGTGGGCGGTACCGTCAGCGAGCCGGTCGACGTACGGATCATCGCCGCTACCAACCGGGACCTGGAAATGGACATGCGCGAGGGCTTGTTCCGGGAGGATTTGTACTATCGCCTGAATGTAGTTAATTTCCACCTTCCCTCACTGGCCGAGCGGGCCGAGGATATCCCGCTGTTGGCGCACCGCTTTCTCCGCGATACGGGCGCCTACCAGATGGGCAATGTCACGAGTTTTGCGCCCGCGGCGATGGAGGTGATGATTCACGCACCCTGGCCGGGCAATGTGCGGCAGTTGCAGAACGTGGTGCAGCGAACCGCGGCGCTGTCCACCTCCCCGGTGATTACCGAGGCGCTGGTACGTGAGGCATTGACGGTGGCAGACTATTATATGCCATCCCTGAGCCAGGCCAGGCAGCAATTCGAGCACGATTATCTGGTCAAGGTCTTGCGGTTGACCAGTGGTTCGGTGGCGGAGGCGGCCGTGCTGGCCCAGCGCAACCGCACTGATTTTTACAAGCTCCTCAAGCGCCACCACATCAATTCGGACCGGTTCAAGGAGTAATGTGAGCTATTTGCGCCTGTCGCAAATTTGCGACAGCTTATGTTATTGATTCTAATGACTTTATCCGTTATCTGGATATTTGCTGTCGGTGATCGCACACAAATCTTGTGAACAATTACCGGAAAATTTCGATATGTTATAGCCAAGTGTTTGTTTCCGCACAGATTAATTAATATGGCACGTGTCTTGATACAAGAAAAACAACTGTCCGCTGGTGGGCATCAATCTAAAACATTGGGCATCAATCTAAAGCATCAGGAGGAGCTACTTTGTCAGTTGCGTTCGAGTTGTCGCGGGACCCATATTTTTTAGCGCAGTATTATGAACTGCGGGAACGGTGCTTCAGGAAGGAACTGGGCATCCCCCATTTTGACGGCTCCGAGGACGATCGAGACCGGCAGGGCGCCATTCTCCTCGCCCTGGAGGGCGATCGTTGCCTGGGCGGGGTCCGGATTGCCACGAGCCTGGATATGGACGGGGACATTGGAGATCTCGATCTCGCCCCAGATGGCTGCTGCATGTGGGAGAGGCTCGTTATCGACCCAAGCATACGAGATCGTACTCTGCAGCTGCGGCGTGATTTCTGCCGTCGCCTGATCGGCGCCTCACGTCGGTGCGGCTATCAGCATGCGCTGGTGCTGAGTTCGCTGCGCAATGCACGTTTTTACCGCCAGTGCCATTCGGCAATGGGGATCGACTTCAGGATTCACCGTCAGCTTAATAACTGCGCGCGCGGCGCTTTCGCGAGCATCGAGCACTGCCTGTCAGTTGCGCATCTGCAAGACAAGCTGCATATTGGGGGTCAGGTCTCGCCGTATAGTAACTCGCAGACTGCTACACTGCGAGACCTGCCCCCGCCCTATCCGGCTTATACCATCACCTTGGCGACATAGGCCATGAATGCCTTCATATTGGCCTGCTGATCCGCATCTACTTGCTGTGACACGGGCTCTTTCGCCATGCGCGCGTCCCATTCTGCAAGACCGGGCACGGTAGGCAGAACATCCCACTGCAGCTGGCTGGGGCCTACCAATTTTGGGATGGCCAGTACATAGCGCAGGTAGATGTCTGCCAGGGACAACTCGTCGCCACAGACCCAGGGCGTGAACCGCGCCAGCTGGGCGAGACTCGCGGTGCCCTTGTTCAGGGTGAGCTGCACCTCCTTTTTCACCGCATCAGACACCGGGACATTGCCCAGGACGGCGGGCAACAGGCGCCTCGCCGGCAGCTCCAGGTATAGCTCCGCCATTTTCATGACCTGTCGCACCTGTGCGCGCTGCTCCGGATCTGCCGGCAGCAGGGGCGTGTCCGGATAGGTCTCCTCGATATATTCCACCAGCACACTGCTTTCGGACAGCGTCGTGCCGCTAGCGGTGGTCAGCGCCGGTACCTTGCCCGCCGGGCTGACGGCCAGGAGCTCGGGCATGCCGGGGTAGACCAGGTTCTCGGTAAAAGGCACGCCCTTGTGCAGCAGGCAATGCTTGACGATGTTGTAGTAGTTGCTGGCGGCGAAGCCGTGCAGGGTCAGCATAAGAATATATCCGGGAGAAGAAATGGGGTCAGGTCCATTATTGAGAAGAAATGGGGTCAGGTCCATTATTGTAAGGTCCATTATTGTAGCATCTCGTTGATTGCCACAATGCGAGAATCGGCCCCAGCGTGTTCCATTGTCGGACTCCACTGTGGTTCGAAGTGCAACCCTGCACCTGACCCCACGCTCACGCTGCAGTAAACTGCACCCCTTCAGGGTCGGCCATGCCGGCGGGACCAACACAGGGCAGGGCAGTAGTGGTGACAGAATCAGGACAGGTGGCAGCGTGGCAGGCAACGGCGGTGGAGCGGATAGTCTGCAAGTTTGGCGGCTCCAGCCTCGCCAGCACGGACCAGATGCGCAAAGTTCGGGCGATCATCGAGGCAGACCCGCGGCGCAGCATCATCGTGCCCTCGGCGCCGGGCAAGCGCGACGGCAAAGACACCAAGATCACGGACCTGCTGTACCTGTGCCACCACGCTGCCGGCATGAACGCGGATTTCAGCGGACCCTTCGGTCAGATCGTCGAGCGCTTCACGGGCATAGAACAGGAACTCGGCATCGCGCCACTAATCGCGCAGCATCTGGAGCAGTTCCGGGCGCAGCTCGACGCCGGCGTGACCGCGGATTTTGCCGCGTCTCGCGGTGAACATTTCTGTGGCCTGCTGCTGGCCGCCTGGCTGGGGGCGGAATTTGTCGAACCGGCGGACTGTATCGTGATTGGCAACAACGGCCTGGTCGATCCCCGGACCTGGGCGCTGCTGGGTGCCCGTCTGGCGGACGCGAGCAAGCGCTATGTCGTGCCCGGCTTTTATGGCCGCGATCCGGAGGGACAGGTGCGTACCTTTTCCCGCGGCGGTTCTGACGTCAGCGGTGCCGTTGCCGCCCGCGCCGCACACGCTGCCCTGTACGAGAACTGGACCGACGTCTCCGGACTGCTGATGGCGGATCCGCGCATCGTCAGCCAGCCGCGGCCGATGGCCGAAGTCACCTATGCCGAGATTCGCGAGCTGGCCTATATGGGAGCCAGCGTGCTGCATGATGAGGCCATGGCGCCGGTCCGGGAGGTGGGTATCCCGGTCAATATCCGCAACACCAACGCGCCCGATCACCCGGGGACCCGCATTGTCGCCGAACTGTCCCCGGAGATTATCCAGAGCACCCAGATCGCCGGTGTGGCCGGAAAAACCAGCTTCTCGATGATCACCATCGGCAAGCACCTGATGAACCGCGAGGTGGGCTTTGTCTACCGGCTGCTGGGGGTGCTGGAGCACAACGACATTCCCTTCGAGCACTGTCCCTCGGCCATTGACAGCGTCAGCGTGGTACTGGAGTCGAAGTGGCTGGAGGGACGGGTGGAGCAGGTGCTGGATGAAATTCGCCGCACCCTGGAGCCGGACGAGATCGAGTATGTGCCGAGTATTGCCCTGATTGCCATTGTCGGTGAGGAGATGGCACGCACCCCCGGCATCGCGGCGAAGGTCTTTACCGCGCTGGCAGCGGCGGCAGTCAATGTGCGCCTGATCAACCAAGGCGCGTCGGAGCTCAACATCATTGTCGGTGTGGCTCCGAACGATTATCCGCAGGCGCTGCGGGCGATCTATGGGGCGTTTGTGCCGCCGGCTGGGTGATCGCCCGCGGCGAGCCGGTGCAGCAGCACGGCGGTGCGCTTGGCCTGCAGGGTCAGCGCCGGCAGGTAGCCGGTCTCATTCACTGTATGCCCCTCGGTGCCGCTCATGCCCAGGCCATCCAGCGCCATCTCCACGTGGTCAGCGGCAAAGGAGATGTCAGCCGCGCCGGCGCGCAGCGGATTGACCGCGGTGACCTCGCCGAAGCCCAGTTCCTCGCTGACTTCCGAGAACAGCGCCAGTAACCGCAGGTTGCCCGCCGTCGGCGCCATCGGCGGATAGCCTTCGTCAAAGCTGATGCTGGCCTTGGTGACGGGGAAGCTGTCGGCGACGATCTCCACCATGCGCGACTGGGCGCGGGCGAGCTGCTCGGTCGACAGTGCCCGGATGTCGCCCTCTACCAGTGCCGATTCAGCCACCACATTGCTCTTGCCGAAGGCGCTGGTGGTACTGTCCGCTTCGCTGTTGCGCAGCGTGGTACCCCCGGCAATGCGGCCTGGGTTGAAGGTCAGGTATTGCTCGCCGCGCAGGACCTTGTCCTCGTGGAAGCTGGTGAGGATGCGGGCGGCCTCGTAGATGGCGCCGGAGCCGATGTCCTCGCGGAATACCTGCGACGAGTGAGCCGGGGTGCCGTTCACGCTCAGGCTCCAGCCCGTGCTGCCGCGGCGGGCGACATTGGCGGTGCGGTAGTCGCCGTCGCCATTTTCGAAGCCGATGGCCACGTCAGCATATTGGGCGGCCTCCACCAAAGCCTTCTTGGACAGTGCCAACGGGCGGCCGCTCAACTCCTCGTCACCGGTGAGCACCACGGTCACGTCCAGCCGCTCCAGGGCGCCGACCTCGCGCAGGGCGGCCAGCGCCCGCAGCATGATCACATTGCCGCCCTTCATGTCGGCAATGCCGGGGCCGGTGGCGTTGTCGTCATCAATGCGGGTAAAGGTCTGGAACGGGCTGTCCGGCTCGAACACGGTATCCAGGTGGCCGATCAGCAACACCTTCACCTGCGCCTGGCTACCCCGATAGCGTGCAACAAGATGCCCGGCGCGCTCGAAAGCTGCCCCATCTGCCCACTCCACTTCGAATTCCAACGCGGCGAATGCGGTGCTGAACAGTTCGCCAACCTCCCGTACCCCCGCCAGATTCATGGTGCCGCTGTTGATGTTGACGCTTTCAATCAACAGTTCCAGCGCCGCGGGGTTGCTTGCGTCGATGAAGTCCACCATGCGTTCTTCGGCGTCGGAAAGTGTGGCGAGCGCGGGGCGCGTTGACAGCAGCGCGAGTGTCATCGCAATGCAACAGAAAATTTTTCTCATGTCGACCTCCTTTTAGTCACCGTATTCCTGCCCTGCCACCAGCACTCGGGTGGCGAGCTGCACTTCCTTGATCAGCAGCAGCAAAGCCGCAATCAGCAACAACATCGCCAACACAAAGGTCACCACCACGAAGGTTCCGATGTCAAGTGACCAGAAGTCGCCGACAAACAGGCCTACAACCACGATGCACACCATCAGCGCGGAGGCGGTGCACATGCCGATGGCCCAGTTGATGAAGTGGACCCGCCGCCAGAGTGTGTGAAGTTCGCGGCTGGCGCGCTCGAGTTTTGCGGTATCAGCCAGTGTGGTTACCCTGCGCTCCACGACCCGGGCGCGATCGACAATGCGTCCAAGACGTCCGGACATAACATTGAGGAAGCCGGCGATACCGGCCAGCAGAAATACCGGGGCAACGGCGATCTGGATAATGCTTGCGAGCGCAGTAAGCGAGTCGTCCATGGGATTCAGTCCGGGAGCCATAGTCCTGGTGGCAGGACCCGCATTGTAGCACTCCCCTGAAAAGCGAACGCTACGACGCAATATCCGGCGCCGCTGAAGAGGCTGCCGCCGCGACCGGCTGCACGTCATCGCCGTAGCCGAAGACCACCGCCAGCACCAGCACCACCGCGGCCGCTGCCATCAGTTTCAGCAGCAGGGGCAGACAGAAGCGAAACCAGTGGCCGTAGGGTACCCCGGCAATGCCGATGATGCCCATCAGCACCGCATTGGTGGGGATGATCATATTGGAGAAGCCGTCGCCGAACTGGTAGGCCAGCACCGCGACCTGGCGCGGGATTCCCAGCAAGTCACTGAGCGGCACCATCAGCGGCATGGTGACGTAGGCCTGGCCGCTGCCTGAAGGAATAAAGAAGTTGAGCAGGGTCTGGATCACCAGCATGCCGACCACGGCCACCTCCGCCCCCACATGGGAGAGCGGAAGAGACAGACCGTGCACCAGCGAGTGCAGGATTTGCCCGTCCTCCATCACCAGGGAAATGCCGCGGGCAACCCCGATCAGAATTGCTGTCGGGGTCAGTTCAATTGCGCCGTCGATGAATTTCTGTGCAGCGATATCGACCTGCAGCCTGCCCAGTACCATCGTCAGCAGTCCCCAGGCGATGAAGCAGGCGCTCAGCTCGTACAGGTACCATCCATGTACGCGTATACCCCAGGCGATGGTGGCGATAGTCAGCAGGAAGGTGCCCAGAATCAGCTTGTGGTTGAGAGCCAGCGCCGGGTAGGTCGCTGGCGCCTGGTCACCGAGGGGGCAGGGCACATCGATCATCATCGAGCGGGAAGGGTCCGCCAGCACCTGCTTGGAGTAGCGCCACACGTGGTGGAAGCCGATCAGCACAAAGGGCAGGAAAATGCCGATGCGCAACGGCCAACCGGACAGAACCGGCAGCTCGGCAATATTCTGGGCGATGATCACGGTGAAGGGGTTGATCGCCGACACGCCGTAGCCAATGCCGTAGCCGGCGACGGTCATGCCCACCGCAGTCATGGCGTCCAGCCGCATGGCCTTGCACAGGGCGACCAGGATCAGGACGAAGGGAATGTACTCACCGGCGGTGCCGATGGCGCTGGAGGCCATGGCGAAACAGAACACCACCATGAAGATAAGCTTGTGCGGTTGCTCACCGAAGCGCTCCAGCAGGCGGCCGATGAGAGCGTCAACGGTGCCGGTGGCGCGGGCGACGGAGAGCACCCCGCCCAGGATCAGGACAAAAAAGATCACGTCCTGGGCGCTGGCAAAGGCCCGTGGGATTGCGGTCAGCAATTGCCAGGGTGTGAGGTAGTGACGTTCCTCCACCAGGGCGAAGGTACCGGGTACTACCGCGCTGCGGCCGTTGGCCAGGGTTTCGGATTCGAAGAAACCCTGGGGCACAATCCAGGTGGCGACCATCGCCAGCACCATCATGCCAAACAACAGGGTGAGAGTGTGCGGTACCTTGAATCGAGCCATGGTAGCGCCTCCTCAGCGCTCGCGGTTGACCAGGTCTTGCATTGCCAGGATACGGTCGGTAAAAATCCAGTCCGCACCGCGGTGGACTTCCCGGCGCAGGGCCCCGGCGTTCTCCACAAAGCCGGTGCCGATCTTGCGTCCCGCGTTTCGAAGCTGCTTCAGGCGCCGGCTGCCCAGCAGGGCAAAGGAGCCGGCGACGCCGCCGTGCCCCAGTGCCAGGTTCTGGCGGATGGTGGCACCGGCGTTCATCCAGGCGACATCAACGAAGGCCGACTTCGGGATGTCGCGGAAGCCTTCCAGGTGGTCGGGTTCCAGCGACAGCAGGTGGTAGTCCCGCCCGGGTTCAAGCGCTTCGAGTGCGGCCGCAACGCGAGCCGGATACTCCGGGCGCTGACGCCAGGATTCCTTCACTTCCAGCATCAGGTGCAGCTTGCCGGCAAAGCGATCCATGACCTCCTGCAGGCGCGGTATGTCGGGTACCTCAGCGCGCAGCGTGCTGAAATCCGTGACGGCAAGCACCAGGTCTGGCCGCCCAAACAGGCGCCCACAGTCGGGGTCGTGGTGAATGACCGGCTCGCCATCCCGGGTCAGGCGGATATCGGTTTCCACTGCCCAGGCGCCCGCCTCCGCGCAGAGCTGGAAGGCCGCGAGAGTGTTCTCGGTGGCAGCGCCGGGGCCGTGTGCACCGCGGTGGGCGATCAGGCGGATATCCCGCCCGTGCAGGCTGCAGTGGGCGCCTGGCGCCAGTGCCCAGGCCTGATTGGCGAGGTGATTCGCGATGCTCGACAGGTTGGGCATAGCCCTGCTAGCGGCCGCGCTGGCGCATTACCGTGCGCTTGCTGTCGAACACGGACCAGATGAAGCCGCCGCCGAAATTCACCGTGTAATCCTTTTCAAACAGCGGGCTGCTCCGGTTGGCGGCGCCCTTGTGACTGATTATCTGGGTGCCACCGAAAACCTGGAAACGGTCGGTGAAATTCCAGCGGGCGAACAAGCCAAGCTGGGTGCCGAAGTAACCCTCGTCAGCTTCGTACAGTGGTCGCTCGGGGGTGACGAACTCGGGGGCGACGCCATAGAAAAAGTCGTGCAGCTGGCGGTCGGCCCAGATCGGGCGCAGGGAGACGTTGGTCTCCAGCTGGGGCCAGAGCAGGCCCCAGTGGCGATAGCGCAGCATTGGCTCGGCGACGTAGCCCTCGTGGCTGATACCCTTGAAGTCCGTGGCAAACACCGCCCGGGCCTGCAGGGCGAGATCGAGCTCGCCGTAGCCGTTGTCGGCGAACTCGTACTGCCCGAGCTTGATCCGCAGCTGCGGGCCCACTTCGAACAGGAAGTCCAGGTCTGGCATGCCCTCGCGCAGATCGTTGCGATCGCTGCTGGCGTCAAAGGCAGCGCCAAACGACATGGACAGTTCAAAGCGTGACGTCTCCGCCGCCACCGCCCGCGCTGCCTGGCCGTCGCCTATGCGCAATATGTCCCCGCGGTAGACGACGTAGGGCAGGGCGATGGCGCGGGTGCGGCGCTCCGAGGACGAAGGGTAGTCCGGGGTGTACAGCACGCCGGTGCCGAACCCCAGCTCCCACAGCGGCAGCTCTTCCAGGGGCGGCTCGGCCCGCACGCTGGCGGCGAGCAGCAACCCGGGTATCAGGCGCAGGAACGAGGTTAATGGCATTTTGGCTCCTGTATCGCGGTCAAGCAAATTTGTGGGTCAGGCCTCGCATTGTAGCATCCGATCGGGCGCTACAATGCGAGACCTGATTCCCACACCGGATTGCATTGCCGCGCGCAGTTCTGGAATACTGCCCGCAACATTTTCTGAGCTAGCGGTCACATGCAGTCAGCACAGCGCAAGAACGCCTACACCGGAACCGTTGTCATGGCCGAGGACCCCATGGTGGCGGTGATGGAAGCGCTGCTCACGGAGGAGGAAATGACCCATGTCATTACCGTGGCCGAAAGTCGCATGCAGCGGGCCAAGGTCTCGCTGGACGATTCCTACACAATTACTGAGGGGCGTTCGGGAAGCAATTGCTGGCTCAGCTACGACAGTGACGAAGTGATCGGGGAGATCGGGCGCCGGATCGCCGCGATCGTGGGCATTCCCCTGTCCCATGCGGAAGCGATGCAGGTCATCCACTATGGCCCCGGGCAGGAATACCGGGCCCATTACGATGCCTATGATCTGGCAACGGCACGCGGTCAACGCTGCTGTGCCTACGGAGGCCAGCGCCTGGTGACGGCGCTGGTCTATCTGAATGCAATTCCTGAAGGTGGCGCCACCCACTTTCCCCGGCTGGATCTGACTGTCGCTGCCGTCCCGGGCCGGATGGTGATCTTCCACAATACCGGCGACGACGTGGGCGCACCTCACCCGCATAGCCTGCATGCCGGTACGCCGGTGCTGCGGGGAGAGAAGTGGGCTTTCAATGTCTGGTTCCACGTTCGGCCCATACGCGAGCGGCAGACCTTTGCCGCGGTTAGCGGCAGTGACCTGGCCGAAGCAGGGCTCGCGTCTCCGCCAGCAGTGGCGGCTGCGGACCGGACCAGCGACTGCTTCAGTACCAGAATCAATCGCGCCTCGGGCATTTTTGCCGCTGCGCTCAAGGCCCTTGAGCCGGATATCGCGGCGCTGACAGAGCCGCTCTGTTTCACCTACTGGGATACCTACGGCAACAGGCCGCTGCCGACGGAGGACCTGGCTGCGGGGCAGCGCGTGATCCGTCTGCTCGACCGGCGCATCAGCAATCCGCTTGCGCACAAGGGGTCCCTGCCACGGCTGCTGCGGGAGCGGGGTCTGAGCCATCTGGCGCCACCGACCTATGAGACGATTGCCGATGCCCTCGCCGCCCATGCGGATGACGTTGCAGTCTGGTATTTCAAATCGGTGTACGGCACTGGCGGTGAGGGCATGTTCTGCGTCGCTCACAGCGACCTGCAGCAACAGCTGTTGCCGCCGGACTTTATTCTCCAGGCCGGCGTGCGCGACATTGAACTCAATGCGGGGCGCAAATTTACCACCCGAATCTACCTGCTGGTCTGGGCGGGTCAGCTGTATCTCTACCACAACGGCTTCATCATGACGCACGGTCGGGATTATGAGCCTGACAGCACCGACTACGCCGTACAGATCGATCATCGCGGCTATGAGAAGGCGGAAGGCGCGGTCAGGGTTGCTCCTGGACTGAGTAATCCGACCTTCTGCCGTTTCGTGCCAGCGCTGCAGCAGTTTGCGCGCGAGCTGGCGCCAGCGCTGGCCGACTGCCAGCTCGCTTCCGACCGCGATACCTACCTGGTTTTGGGAATCGATACCCTGCTGTGCAAGGACGGAAGCGTGCAACTCATCGAGATAAACACGGCCCCCAATTTTATTCATTCGGCCGAGGTTAACGCGGAGGTCAACGTGCCGTTTTTCGAGGCGGTTGTCAGAACTCTGCTCGGAGGCAGCGACCCGCGCCTGGCGAGAATCTAGGCAGGGGGAGTCAGATACTCCGCGAGGAAAGCGTCTATGTCCTGCCAGCCCGCAGACCGCGGGTCGATATCCAGCGTGTTGTGCCCGGCTCCAGGCTGGCTCCAGTGCAGCAGGGGGCCCTGATGGGCGGTCTTCAGGGGCAGAGCGAGACGTTCTGGTACGGTCCGGTCTGCACTGCCGGTAACGATCACCATGGGACCGGTGAAGTCAGTGAGCAGTTCCAGGGTGTCGAACCGGTCCCGCATCAGCAGTGACACCGGCAGGAAGGGCATGTGGTAGCGCGCTGCCGCTACGAGCGACGAAAACGGTGTCACCAGGATCAGCCCCGCTGTCGCCTCCGGCCGCGCAGCGACCACATGAGCTGCTACGCCGCTGCCCAGCGACTCTCCCAACAGCAGCACCGGATCGCGATGCTGGGCCTGCAGCTGATCCAGCGCCTGCACCGCAGCATCGCGCAAGGTCTGCTCTGAGGGGCGGCCGGCGCGCGGTCCATAGCCGGGGTACTCGAGAACATACACCTCCCAGGGGCCGGATTGCTCCAGGCCGAAGAACAGGTTGGTCCAATACTCTCGATTCAGGGCCTGGCCAGCATTACCGTGCATGACCAGCACCCGACGGCTTGCGCCGGGCGCGCTCTGGTACCAGCCCAGCCAGCGGCCCTCGTCGTCTACCCAGGCGCTGCCGCCGCGGCTGGCGACAGCGGCCAGCGCGCTGTCCAGACCCTGCGTCTGTGGGTAATAGATAAACGAACGCTGCAGCAGGGTATAGAACAGGGTCACCCCGATGTAGCCGAGGATCGCTATGCCGATCAGGCTGCTCAAGCGCATCGACGCGCTGGCGCCAGCTGCGGGTGCAGCTTCGTAGTGGACATTGTCAAGCGCCTCTGACATGGAGTTTCGCGTAGGCCAGGCTGGGGGCGGAGTGATGCGAGAATTCCGTTACTTTACAGTGATCCAGCTTTGTATCAAGGCTAGCACCTGATCGATCCCGGCGCTGTCCAGTGCGCCCTCGTGGAACAAGGCGACCGCGCCATCCGGGGCAACCACCGCAATGGCGGAGTTTTTCGCCGCCAGCTGCCAGTGCTCCCGTCCCGCACCGGATTCATCCGCCACCAAAACCGCGTCAGGGTGCTTTTTCTTGTTGCGCTCCAGTTCGCTCAGGACAAATCCGCGCGTGCCCCAGGCGGCGTCTGCCAGATTGAGAATCGTGGTTACCCGCAGCTGATCCGCTGGGAAACCCGCTTCCTGGAGCGCGTCGGTCAGGGGTTCGTTAAGCTTGCTGGTGGACATGCGCGCGGCCATATACTGGATAACCTGAGGCTGCCCCAGACCGCTGTCTGAATGCCAGGACTGGAAGTGGCGCCGCCCATCTTCAAGCAGTAGTTCACCCTGGTCTTCGATAAGCAGAGGAGGCAACGGCTGGTCCACCGTGATCGGCGAGCTTGCCTGGGCGGCACTAATGCCTAGCGCACATAGCCCACCCAGCAGCCACCGCAGGAACTGTTCCGGGACGTTTACCATATCGCTCTCCCATTGGCGTTGTCGCCGACCTTGGCCCGACGAACCCTGTCGCATTGGCGCAAGGTGCGCTACCCTAGGCTAATAATCATTAGTCTGGAGCGCAACATGCTATCACAAATGGACGACTACCCCCTCCACCAGATCGCCGACCTGATGCGTTTCGTTGGCACCTCGGACCGCAATTTCTACGACCGCTACTACTTCAACCTGCACGCCTCCAGCGACGAGCTGTTCATGGTCATGGGCATGGGCCAGTACCCGACCCTCAATGTGCAGGATGCCTTCGTCGTGGTGCGCCGCGGCGACAAACACCACGTGGTGCGCGGCTCCCGTGAGCTGGGCCACGACCGCATGGATACCTCCGTCGGCCCCATCCGCATCGAGGTGCTCAAGGGTCTGGAAAAGGTACGGTTCATTGTCGAGGAGCGCCCGGAGCAGCCGCTGGCCATGGATATCACCTGGGATGGCGCAATTCCCGCGTACCAGGAGCCGCGGCACTATATCCGCAAGCACGGCCGGGTGCTGTTCGACAGCATGCGCTTTGCCCAGACCGGCTGCTGGAGCGGCGAGCTGCGCATCGGCGAGGAAACATTCGAGGTGACACCGGACCGCTGGAAGGGCAGCCGCGACCGCTCTTGGGGCATCCGCCCCGTGGGCGAGTTCGAGCCGCCCGGGGTTCATGCCGGCACCGCCATCATGGAGGGTATGTGGAATTACGCGCCGATGCAGTTTGACGACTTCTCCATCCTGTACATTGTCAACGAACACAATGATGGCCAGCGCGTACTGGAGGATGCGGTGCGGGTATGGAAGGATCCGTCCCGGGAGACCGAATGGCTGGGGCGGCCGGAGCACGATCACCACCTGGTGGTAGCCAAACCCTACCAGTCCTTTATCGATCGCTCGGTGTTACGCTTCCCCGGCGCACCCGGGGGCCCGCTGGAAGTGGCGGTGACACCCCTAACCCATGTCTGGGTAATGGTCGGCACTGGCTACGGACTCGAGCCAGACTGGAAGCACGGCATGTACAAGGGTAAGGAAGTAGTGGAACACTTCAGCCTCGATCTGGAGCAGGATAAGCAGCGCATGTTCGGGCTGGTGGACAATGCCGCCCGCTTTGAGCTCAGCTCCGGCGAAGTGGGCTACGGCCTGTTCGAGTATTGTTTTTTTGGTAACTTCGACCGCTACGGCGTAGCCTGAGGTTGATGCAGAGGGAGAAAATGTGAACGCGCACACGGCATTGGCAATACATATCGGGGAGGACGAGCTGCCCTTCGTGGACATCGGTGACGGCAGCCTGCTGAAAGTCCTGCAGGTGAAGCCCGACGAGGGCATCTGGGTCATCGAGAATATTTTTCAGGCGGGGTTTGAAGTGGAAACCCACCGTCATACCGGGCCGGTCTATGGTTTCACCACTTCCGGCGCATGGAAGTACAAGGAGTATGATTACGTGAATCGTGCGGGGTCCTTCCTCTACGAACCCGCGGGCTCCGAGCACACGCTGCAGTGCCTCGAGGACAACACACGGGTCTGGTTCCACATGACCGGTTCCAACATCAACCTGGACGCCCAGGGCAACATCACCTCCGTGGTTGATGGCGCCCTGACCCTGCAGTTCTACCTGGCTTTGTGCGAGCAGCAGGGACTGCCGCGGCCGCAGGTGCTGGTGGGCTGAGCGTGAAGATCGACGTCTACAGCCCGGACAGCTATACCCGCGGAATCCCCCATGAACAGTTTGCCTGGCTGCGCGAGCAGGCGCCGGTGTACTGGCACGAGCACCCCGACGGCGGCGGCTATTGGGTGTTGAGCAAGCACGCGGATATCGTCGCGGTATCCCGGGATTTCAAGACCTACTCCGCCCAGCAGGGCTTCGTCATGGTGGACGACCTGCCGCCGGATATTCTGGCGATGGCGCAGAACCAGCTGCTGGGCATGGACCCGCCCAACCATGGCCCCATCCGCCGCGCGGTGATCAGCCGCTTTACTTCACGGCGCCTGGCGGCGCTGGAGCCGAAGGTGCGGGAGATCGCCCGCGCGGTGATGGCGCAGGCAGCGGTGGGTGAGGAGATAAACTTTGTCGACGACCTGGCGGGCGATTTGCCCACCGCGGTTATCTGCTCACTGCTGGAGATTCCGGAATCAATGTGGGGGCAGATCCGCCGTTGGTCCGACCTGCAAACTTCCGGCTCCGACCCCGACCTGGGCGGCACCCCGGCGGAGGTGACCCAGGCCTCCATTGAGATGGGCAGCTACGGCTACAGCCTGGCCAGTGAGCGCCGGGATGGTGACGGTGAGGACCTGGTGTCCCTGCTGGTGAATCAGGAGATCGACGGCCACCGGGTCTCGGAAATGGAATTTGCCTCCCTGTTCGTGCAGCTTGCGGTAGCCGGCAATGAAACCACCCGCGGCCTCATCAGCTCGGGCATGGACCAGCTGCTGCACCAACCTGACCTCTATCGGGCATTGGAGACGGAGACCAGCAGGCTGCCATTGGCGGTGGAGGAGATGCTGCGTTGGACCTGCCCATTGCACTATTTCCGTCGCACGGCGACCTGTGACACTGAGATTCGCGGCGAGAAAATCGCCGCTGGCGAGCGCGTGGTGATGCTCTATAGCTCGGGCAACTTTGATGAAGATGTGTTTGCCGATCCCCTGCGCTTCGACCCAGGCCGGAACCCCAACTCGCACCTGGCCTTTGGCCACGGCATCCACCTCTGCCTGGGCGCCAACCTGGCGCGGATGGAAGCGCGGATATTCTTCGAGGAGTTCTTCAACAGCTTCGCCGCTATCGAGCGCACCGGAGAGCCGGTCTACATTCGCTCCAATAGCATTCATGGCTTCAAGCAGATGCCGGTACGACTGCGCCGGAGATAGGACCCTCAGCCGCTGCGCATGGCCAGCAGTTCCGCGGGGGTCAGCGCACCCGTGTAGGGCAGCAGGTCGGTAGCCTTTTCCGCCACGGCGAGCATGGACATGCGGTCGGCGAGTTCATTGCCCTCGACGCCGACGTGACCGCGCACATGCAGGACCTGAACGTCGTTGGCAATTTCCAGATAGAGGGCATGAGCCTGTTGAATCAGGTCCAGATTCATGATTTCACCGCCCTTGCGGGTCCAGCCCCTGACTTTCCAGCCGAAAGCCCAGTTGGTGACGCAGTCGATTGCATATTTTGAGTCGCAGTGCACGGCTACTGTCTGCTGGCGGGCGATCGCGGCTTTGGCGAATTCGAGCGCGTGATGCAGCCCCAGCAGCTCGGCGCTGTTGTTGGTCCCCGCGGGGTTATAGAGGCCGTACCAGAGTTCCGCCAGCACTCCCTGCCGGTAGATGGCGAGGCCGGTGCCAGCCTGGCCGGGGTTGGGGTCACAGGCACCATCACAGTAGATGTTTACCGCCGCCACCGGTTCCGTGCTGTCAGCTTTTTCAGGTCGGGCTGCCGTTTTCCTGCGCGCTGCTGATCGAGCGGGAGCGCCCCTGCGGTAGGCGCTCTCGGCTTCCGCCAGGGTAGGGTAGGACTTGTAGCGGGCATCCGGGAACCCCTTGACCAGGCGCTCTGCCTCCGGCCAGCTGGTGTAGATGCCTGGAGCCTTGCCGGTCCAGACGACGTAGTACTTCTGCTTGGCCATGATGCTGGTCCTGTTTGCGTGGCCGGAGTCTTGCATCTATCCCCGGGTCGGGCAATATGGGAAGGATGGATAGGCATGCTCTTGTACATCAAATAACAATAGTGGGGAATGCGATGAAAATGTGCTGGGTGTTGCTGCTGCTTCCTCTCTCCACGCTGGCTCAGGAGAAGCAGCTGCTTTGGGGCGACACGCATCTGCACACCACTTTCTCGTCTGACGCCTTCGCCAATAACAACCTGCTGGCAGACCCCGACACGGCCTACCGTTGCGCGCTGGGCTTGCCGGTTATCCACCCCTACCACCGGGCCCGGGTGCAGATAGAGACGCCGCTCGATTTCCTCGTGGTCTCGGATCATGCGGAATACCTGGGCGTTATCAGGCACCTGTACTTCAACGGGGCAGAGGGGGTGGAGACCGGACTGGTCGACACACTCAAGGCCGGTTTCGTCGGCTGGCTACTGCGCCGCCGGGTGGATGCGGGACGCGGCAGCGAACTGTTTATGTCGGTGCTGCCCGAGGCGAGTGCGGATCCCCGAGCGGCGGCGGCCGAGACGCTGGGTTCCAGCATGATACCGCCCCTGCCCAAAGTGGAGGCGGACACCTGGCGCCAGATCACCGACGCCGCCGAGCGCTACAATGATCCCGGCTACTTCACCGCGCTGATTGGCTGGGAATGGAGCTCCGTCCCTGGCGGCGCCAACCTGCACCGCGTCGTCGTTACCGATGGCGACGCCCGCAGCGCGCAGCAATACCAGCCCTATGGACTGGATGACAGCCCCTACCCGGAGGACCTGTGGCGCTGGCTGGCGGAGACGGCCGCAGCGACCGGCGATGACTTTGTCGCCATCCCGCACAACTCCAATATCTCCAAGGGCTTCATGTTCGATGACCATACCCTGCGTGGCGAGCCGGTGGGAGCGGAATGGGCCGAGGTGCGCAGCTATTGGGAGCCGGTTGCCGAGATAACCCAGATCAAGGGCGATTCGGAAACTCATCCCACGCTGTCCCCCGCTGACCCCTTCGCCGACTTTGAAACCTACCCTTTCTATATTCAGCAAGGTACCAGCGAATACCGGCCCAAGCCCGGCGACTACCTGCGTCCCGCGCTGCTGCGGGGCCTGATCCTCGAAGCCTCCGTCGGGGTCAACCCTTACCGCCTGGGCTTTATCGGCTCGACGGATTCCCACACGTCCTTGCCGTCGGCCGAGGAGCGGAATTTCCACGGTAAACTCGCCACCGATTCCATCCCCGAGAACAAGAACAACCGCTGGGACGGGGGAGAGGGCCCCACCGGCTGGGCCATGTCCGCCTCGGGTCTGGCCGCGGTGTGGGCGGAGTCCAATACCCGCGAATCGATCCTCTCCGCGCTGCGGCGGCGGGAGGTGTATGCGACCACTGGCCCGCGTATCGGTGTGCAACTCTACGCCGGCTGGAACCTGCCAGTGATCGCGGTTGACGGTGCAGAGGACTGGCGGG